>CAYNIT010000166.1:0-10461 GCA_964397205.1 uncultured Phaeodactylibacter sp.
AAGACCTCTACAATAAGTTCTGTGGTATCTGCCACGGCGAAAAAGGAAACGGTGTAGGCTACTTGGTAAGCGAGGAGAACCCCAATGTGGCATATCCTGCCCAGCCTGCCAACTTCCTGCTTGGAGACCTACTGACAGCATCCAACGGCCGCTACTACCACGCTATCATGTACGGCAAAAACGTCATGGGCGGCTACGCTGATAAGATGAACTACCGCGAACGCTGGGAGGTCATCCACTGGATACGGGCACTGCAGGCCAAAGAAAAAGGTCTGGAGTACTCTGCCGAAGCCAATACGCTCAACCCTGAGTTTGGGACGCCTGCTAGTCAAATGGAATCCTTGGCGCAGCAGGTTTCTGACGAAGCGGCTATGCCAGCGGAGGGAGAAAGCCACGATGGCGAGGCGCATGATGCAGAAGGCCACAGCCAGGAAGAAGAGCACGGCCAGGGCGAGCACAGCGGAGACAGCAGCCACGGCAAAAAGTAGGGCTGCTCAACAGCATTGAAAAACTATACAAACTAAGACATAGCAATGGATCAATTCACCTTTAGCAGCAAGTACAAGACCGTCCTGCTCGGATTTATAGGGCTGGGGGTACTATGCTTGGCGATTTCCTTCTTCGCTGATGCACACGAATTCCATACGCGCTTCTGGACCAACTTCTTCCACAATTCGGTATTTTTCACCGGTATAGCGTTTATGGGGCTGTTCACCTTAGCAGCTTTTACTACAGCCTGGGCCGGATGGCATACGCTCATCAAGCGCATTTGGGAAGCTTATTCTATGTTCCTGGTGCCCGGTTTGATCTTGATGGTGGTTATGGTAATTGCCACGCTGACGCATGCCCACCACATCTACCACTGGACCGATGCGGAAGCAGTCGCTAACGATCCCGTTCTGAGTGGTAAATCAGGGTTCCTCAATATGACCTGGTACGCGGCGGGTACCGTGATTATTCTCGGAATTTGGGTATTGTTTGCCTGGAAAATGCGGCAAATTTCATTGGACGAGGACGAACATGGAAATGCCAACTTTAACCACCACCGCCGCTACCGGGTCTGGTCCGCGATTTTCCTGCCGGTAGCAGGTTTTTCCAGCGCTGCTGTGATTTGGCAGTGGATCATGTCCATCGATGCCCACTGGTACAGCACGCTGTTTGCCTGGTACACCGGCGCGAGCTGGTTCGTGGCTGCTATGGCGCTGACCATCATCACCATTAGTTTTCTCAAGGCAGAGGGGTATTTGGAAAACGTTACGCAGGAGCACCTGCACGATTTGGGTAAATACCTGTTCGCTTTCAGCATTTTCTGGACCTACCTGTGGTTTTCTCAGTACATGTTGATTTGGTACGGCAACGTCGGGGAAGAAACCGTGTACTTTCAGGAGCGCGCCGACAATTATCCGGTGCTGTTCTATGGCAACCTTGTGCTAAACTTTATTGCCCCCTTCTTTGTGCTGATGCGCAACGATACTAAGCGGAAGTACGGCACTATGGTCTTCGCTGCCATCGTCGTTTTCTTCGGCCACTGGTGGGACTTCTTCCAGATGGTTAAGCCGGGTGCTCGGCTGACGGCAATCGAAGCAGCCGCGCACCACGGTGGCGGCCATGGAGAAGCTGCCGCGCACGGAGCCGGAGAGCATGGCGCAGAATTAGCAGGACATACGGAAACGGTAAGCCATTCTCTGGACTTCGCCCTTGGGTACACCATCCCTGGCTTTCTGGAATTAGGCGCTATGCTCGGCTTCCTGGCGTTTTTCTTATATGTGGTATTCAATCAGCTTGCCAAAGCACCGCTGACACCAAAGAACGACCCGTACTTGCAAGAATCCCTGCACCACCATGTGGAATTGCACGCGGATGAGGCGCACTGATGGCGAATGAGCCAAAAAGTGGCAGACTGTCTTGAGGCTTTTGGGCGGGTATAACTTGGCATCTTCTCTTCCTTGGAGTGGGCCAAGTGTTGATGTAAGTCAATTGTAGTCCGCCGGGCTTTATTTAGACTTATTCTAAACAAGGCTGTTTGGGAATCCCTTATTTGACCATCCTTGTTGAAAGGGTGTACATTTGAAAGCAGATTACTAAAGCAAAATAAGCAAAGAAATAATGACAGCTCTATTAGTGTTACTTTGCGTTGTCCTCATCGCCATTATTGTTGTACAGATTGGTAAAGTCACCGAGCTGGCGAGCAAGATGCGCGGGGAAGAAGAAGCGCAGGAGCGAAGCAACCGGACTCAGGCGAATTACAATATCCTTTTTCTGATTGCATTCATGATCGCGGTTTTCGTCTCCGCCTTCTACTATAAGGATACCATGCTCTGGTACGGCCCCAATGAGGCAGCCTCCGAACACGGCGGCAGCATTGACCGGATCTTCAACATAACCCTCTTCTTCACGGGCATTGTATTTGTCATCACACAGATACTGCTCTTCTACTTTGCCTACAAGTACCGGGCGCGCCGCGGGCACAAGGCAATGTATGTTTCTCACAACAATAAGTTAGAGCTGGTGTGGACGGCAATACCAGCTGTTGTTATGACTTTCCTGGTGGTGGGAGGACTTGACGCCTGGAATGAAGTAATGGCGGATATTGGCCCGGATGAGGAATTCATCGAAATTGAAGGCACAGGGTATCAGTTCGCCTGGCACCTCCGCTATCCGGGGCCCGATGGCAAACTGGGAGCAAGAGACTACAAAATGATCTCCGCTAAGAACCCGCTGGGCCAAGTCTGGTCTGACGAAAAGAACCACGATGACTTTCATCCGAGTGAGATTGTGCTGCCGGTAGGTAAAAAGGTGCGCGTGCGCATCACCTCTCGTGACGTGCTCCACAACTTCTACCTGCCGCATTTCCGGGTTAAGATGGATGCGGTGCCTGGTATGCCGACTTACTTCGTCTTTACCCCCAAGACTACGACGGAAGAGTACCGTCAAAAGCTGGGAGCGCTGGACGAGAACGGCCAGCCCAAGTACCCGGAGTGGCACGAGCCTTCCGATCCTGAGGATCCGGAAAGCCCGCCCAAATACGAAACTTTTAACTTTGAACTGGCTTGTGCAGAGCTGTGCGGCAGCGGCCACTACTCCATGCGCCGGCAGGTGCGGATTGTCTCAGAGGCAGAGTACGAAAACTGGCTCTCCGAGCAGCAGTCCTACTACGAGGCTACCATCAAGGGAACCGAAGATGACCCCTTTGCCGAAGCTGTCACAGAAGAAGAAAATGCAGAGGAAGGAAGCGAGATGCCTCCGGAGCTGATCATTGAGGGCGAACCCGAGGTGGGAGAGTAAGTTTGTCCATTTTTAGGCAAACAGTTCCAACCAAAGGGCGTTAAAAACCTGTTGTATTAACAAGGAAAATCGGTAAACTAAAATAAATATCTCAGCAGATGGCTACCAATGTAATAACGAAGCCGCAAGTACATGAAGATGATCTCCTTATAGAGGAGTATGGCTACGATGACCACTTTCACGATCATCACCACGGCGACAAGTATCAGTCGAATTTTATAACTACTTACATTTTCAGCCAGGATCACAAGATGATCGCCAAGCAGTTCCTGATCACAGGTATGTTCTGGGCGATAATCGGGGCCCTGATGTCTCTGGTATTCCGCCTGCAGCTTGGCTTCCCAGAGGAAAACATGGCCTGGTTGAAGCCGATACTTGGCAAGTGGATTACCGTCAACGAAGCCGGTATCGGATCTCTGGCACCAGAATTTTACTATGCTCTGGTTACCATGCACGGTACCATACTGGTGTTTTTTGTACTGACTGCCGGCTTGAGCGGTACTTTTTCTAACTTGCTCATTCCTCTACAGGTAGGTGCACGGGACATGGCATCGCCTTTTATGAATATGCTTTCCTACTGGTTTTTCTTCTTGGCCGGTGTGATCATGTTCTTCTCCCTTTTCCTGAACACGGGGCCATTCTCCGGAGGCTGGACTGCCTATCCGCCGCTTAGTGCGCTGCCGCAGGCCTCAACGGGGTCGGGAGCAGGTATGACCTTATGGGTAGTGAGTCTGGTGTTCTTTGTTGTCTCCGTTCTGCTGGGAGGTATCAATTATATTACGACCGTTCTCAACATGCGTACCAAAGGAATGAGCATGTGGCGGCTGCCGCTGACCATTTGGGCATTCTTCATTACCGCTATTATCGGTCTGCTTTCTTTCCCGGTGCTGGTATCCGCATTTTTGCTGGTCACCTTTGACCGCAGCCTGGGTACGAGCTTCTTCCTCAGCGAGATCTTTATCGGAGGCCAGGCTCTAGACCACGTAGGTGGCAGCCCGGTACTCTATCAGCACTTGTTCTGGTTCTTGGGCCACCCAGAGGTGTATATTATTGTATTGCCCGCAATGGGTATTGTCTCGGAAGTGCTTTCTGTACACTCCCGCAAGCCGGTCTTCGGCTATAAAGCTATGGTCTACTCCCTGCTGGCTATTGCGTTCCTGTCGTTCATTGTATGGGCGCACCACATGTTCATGTCCGGTGTCAACCCCTTCATTTCGAACTTCTTTGTCATCTTCACCCTGATCATCGCGGTACCATCCGCTGTGAAGGTGTTCAACTGGATTGCGACGCTGTACGGAGGTAGTGTTCAGTTCACTTCAGCCAACCTGTTTGCCATCGGTTTTGTAAGTATGTTCATCTCTGGTGGCTTGACCGGTATTTTCTTGGGTAACTCCGCTATTGACATTCAGCTGCACGATACCTACTTCGTGGTGGCTCACTTCCACATTGTGATGGGCGTTGCTGCCTTCTTTGGCATGTTTGCCGGCATTTACAACTGGTTCCCGAAGATGTTTGGGCGCTTTATGAATGAAACTTTGGGCAAAATCCACTTCTGGGGTACTATAATCGGTGCTTACGCAGTGTTCTGGCCGATGCACTACCTCGGAATGGCTGGCGTACCCCGCCGCTACTACCGTTTCGACAGCTTCGAAGCCTTTGGTACATTCGAGGCGATGAATCAGTTCATCACCATAGCGGCTATCATCACCTTTGGTTTCCAGGTACTGTTCGTCATCAATTTCTTCTACAGCATCTGGAAAGGCAAGAAGATGACCACCCGCAACCCATGGAATGCTACCACCCTGGAGTGGACTACACCGATTAAGACGGGCCACGGCAACTGGCCTGGTAAGCTGCCGACCGTTCAACGCTGGGCGTACGACTACAGCAAAAACGGCCAGGAGTTTGTACCGCAGATTCAGCCGGTGGGCGAAAATGAGAAAGACAGCCACTAATTTGTGGCCTTGAAATCAACATCTGGCATTTAATTCATTTCCTTACAGGAGGTAATGCCCAACGAGTTGGAGCTTACCTCCTGTAATTCAATACAGCAGACGCAAAGTGTACAAAGCGAGGACAGGAAATTTCAGTTTGGTTCGGTGGATGAGCCAAAAAGTGCAGGACTACAAGCAGCTAGTCAAACTGCGCCTTTCGCTCACCGTCGTTTTCTCCTCTGTAATGGCATTTCTCATCGCTGCGGATACCTTCAGTTGGGTAGCCTTAGCGGTACTAGCGGCGGGCGGTTTTTTGGTGACTGGCGCTGCCAATGCCCTGAATCAAGTTTTGGAGAAAGACTATGACTCTTTGATGAAGCGTACAGCGGACCGCCCGCTGGCGGCTGGGCGGATGTCCGTATCAGAGGGGGTCATGTCTGCTGGAATGATGAGTTTGGCCGGTATTACGCTGCTGGCGCTGTTCAATCCCTGGACAGCTTTTTTTGGGACCTTTTCTTTGGTACTCTACGCTTTTCTGTACACACCGATGAAGCGGGTTGCTCCTTCCGCTGTTATGATTGGTGCTATACCAGGAGCGTTGCCTACGCTGATTGGCTGCGTAGCAGCGGAGGGCGAGGTGACCTACCTGGCGCTGGGGCTGTTTGCGCTGCAGTTTTTCTGGCAGTTTCCTCACTTTTGGTCCATCGGTTGGCTGGGGTTTGAGGACTACCAGAAGGCTGGGTACAAAATCATACCGAACGGGCCGCGCGGTGCAGACCGGAACATTGGGCAGCAAGCCTTTATATACGCTTTGCTGCTCATCCCAGTGAGTGTTTTGCCGTACGCTTTGGGCGCTGTAGGCATGATATCCACTGCAATCGCTGTGATGCTGAGCCTTGCCTACGCGGGCTTTAGCTGGAACTTTTACCAGCAGTGGAACCGCCGGGCGGCGCTGCAGTTGATGTTTTATTCCTTCTTTTTTATACCTCTGACCCTGTTCGCCTTTTTCGCTGACAAAATTTAACCATCACAAGCATGAATTTAACAGTGGCAACAAAATACAGAAGAAGTAAAATACATCCGAAGAAATTTGCACTGTGGGTAGCCTGCGCCAGCATGCTGATGCTGTTTGCTGCCTTCACCAGCGCTTACATCGTCCGTCAAGCGGCTGGCAATTGGCTGGAATTCCGCTTGCCTGATATCTTTTACATCAACACCATCGTAATTCTGCTGAGCAGCGCTGCTTTGCACGGTTCTTACCTGGCATTCAAGCGCGGAAAAACCCAAGCCTACCGAGTATTGCTAGGCATTACTTTAATATTGGGCTTGGCTTTTTTAGTTTTGCAATACCAGGGCTGGCAGGCGCTCAATGACATTGGCGTAGGTCTGACGACCAACCCTTCTGGCTCTTTTGTATACGTGATTTCCGGCGTGCACGCTGCGCACATCCTGGGCGGGATAGCTGCCTTGGTTGTGGCGATCATACACGCCAACGCACTGCCGCACAAGGTGACCAAGGCTCGCAAGCTGCGGTTTGAGTTGACAAGTATTTACTGGCATTTTGTAGACTTTTTGTGGGTATACCTGCTGGTCTTTTTCACCCTTCAGGGGTAAAATAACAAACAAAATCATAGACAACTGATGGCGACAACAGATTCCGTAATGGAAACCCAGGAGACACAGGAGCAGCAAGGGGGCTCCTGGAAAGGAGGGGAAGCACCATTCAAAGCGAGCTACGGCAAGCTCATGATGTGGTATTTCCTGCTCTCTGATGCCTTTACATTCGCAGGCTTCCTCATCGCCTACGGAGCGCTGCGCTTCAGCAGCCCTACCTGGCCGGTGCCGGATTTCGTGTTCTCAACGGCGCCCTTCGGCGTGCACGATGCACCGCTGATTTTCGTAACCATCATGTCCTTCCTGCTGATCGTCAGCTCGGTGACGATGGTGCGGGCAGTACAAGAGGGCCATCGGGAAAACAAAAACGGCGTGGTCTTTTGGATGCTCCTGACAATCATCGGCGGTTTAGGCTTCCTGAGCTGCCAAGCTTGGGAATGGACCAACTTGATCGCTACCGAGCATATGACCGTAAACCGTAACCCATTCGGCACCCATACCGCTCCTGGCGTTTATCTCGATGCGGAAGGCAATGAGACAGAAGAAACTTTCGACGCTGGAGACAGCTACCTCATCCACAAAGCCGGAGAAGGGCATGGCGCAGCTGAACACGGCGAGGGCGGCGAGGCTGAGCACGATTACAGCCAAGGCGACCACCCCGGTTATTACGTCAACGAAGCTGGGTTCATACAACGCAAGTTTCTGCTTACCGATGGGCCCAACGCAGGAGAAATTCAAATGCAGCAGTTTGGCCCTAAAGCCTTCGGAGCATTGTTCTTCTTCATTACCGGCTTTCACGGTTTCCACGTATTTTCAGGTGTCGTGTTCTTGTTTATCATCATGATCAATGCCGCTAGTGGATTGTACGTCAAGCGGAACAACGGGCACGAAATGGTGGAAAAAATTGGGCTGTACTGGCACTTTGTAGACTTGGTCTGGGTGTTTGTATTCCTAGTATTTTACCTGCTGTAGTCTTTTTTCATCTCTGAACAAGCAAAAACAAGGCTCAACTAATGGGACATTTAAGTTACGAAGATTCAAAAAAACTCGTCTATAAAGGATTGGTCCTGCTGGCAGTAGTGACACTGATAGAGGTGTTTTTCTCTCTGCTTGGCAAAGGCCATGTCATTGCTGGCCTGGAAGACATCTCTTGGCTGGGTTATGTAATTGGGTTTATTCTCATCGCTCTGTCGCTTTACAAAGCTTACTACATCATCTACGAGTTCATGCACATGCGCTACGAAGTGAAGGGCTTGGCGCTGAGCGTACTCTTGCCTACCGTGTTGTTGATCTGGGCCATCATTGCTTTCTTCCAGGAAGGCAGCAGCTGGAAAAACCGCCGGGACCAAATCAAAGAAAAAGACAAAGAGCAGGTCGAAGAAGACAAGGCTAAAGAAGAATTGCAGGGATTGCTGGACGAGCATACTGTAGAATTTGAATTCCGCGGTTGAATACGTCCTTGTTATTAGCAAAGCACAATACGCTGAATTCTTCGAAGGCGGAAAGGGCGATCTCCTTTTCCGCCTTCTGTATATAAGGGGCGCAACAATCCCCGAAGCCGGGTGTTTTTCAAGGGAAAATTACGCAAAAAAACATGGGTGAAAAGAAGGTGATAGGGCGGATGAATATTCTGCAATTTAGCGGCTTGCTGTTGCTTTTGGTGCTGCTGCCTATGGGGTCTTGGTTTTACCTGAGAAGCGGCCTGGACTACCGGGCTCAAGCTTTTAAAGAGCTGCAAGATATTGCCGCGCTGCCTGATTTTGAGCTGGAGAACTACAACGATTCTACAATCCGTATGGCTCGATTTGAGGATCAGTTAGTGGTAGGGCATTTTTTCAACGCCCCTAACAAAGAACGGTACGCGCAGCAACTCTCCAAACTCTACGAGCAGTTTGACGACCGTCAGGACATTTACTTTCTAAGCTTTCAGACCGGGCAGTCGGCCGCTCAGCAAGCCGAAGCGGCACAGTTCCTGCTGAACCATGAACTAGAGGACGAAGAACAAGTGTTTTTCCTCAGTGGCAGTGCGGAAGAAACAGAACAGCTCAGTCAGGATATCGAGCTGCCGCTATCCGAGCGGGGCATGGAGCTGTCCGACAACAGCCTGCTGTTTTTTGCCGATAGCGCCATGGTGCGCGGTTTTTACGATATGCGGGAAGCCGCCGCCATGAAACGACTGATCAAGCACCTCACGCTCAATCTGCACCCCACCGAGGAAGCAGACATCATTTACGATCCGGAAACAGAAAAGTAAATAGCAAAGATGCAGAAAGATCTTCAATTGGCTAAGCAGCTTAACGTCGGGGCATGGATTGTTACCGTGGTAGTCTTAGTGCTGGTTGGATTGATGCGGCAAGTAAAAATACCGCTGCCCGAAGGAGTAGACCTCAGCTTCCTGCCGCCCTTTCACGCTACCTTGAACGGGCTGACCGCCATTGTGCTGGTAGTCGCCCTGTACTTCATCAAGCAAAAAAATGTACAAGCCCATCAAAGGGCGATTATCACGGCTATGGTCTTCTCCGTGCTGTTTCTATTGTCCTATGTAGCTTACCACTTCACTACGCCGGAGACCATCTTCGGAGACCTCAACCACGATGGCAGCCTGAGCGCCGAAGAGCGGGCAGCTGTGGGCGGTACTCGCACCCTGTATCTAGTTATTTTGCTGAGCCATATTGCCTTGGCGGCAATAAGCCTGCCCTTTATCCTGTTCACTTTTATCCGAGGCTATACCGGGCAGGTAGAGAAACACCGGCGCATGGCGCGTTGGGTCTGGCCAGTTTGGTTTTACGTGGCATTGACCGGGCCGATCGCTTATCTCATGTTAATGCCATATTATCCGTAGAGCGGAACGAGCGGGCGAATCCGCTTGTTGTGTACTATAAAGCCATAAACGTACAATCCACCATTCAAAATATAGGCAAAATGAAAGCTCGAATCATAAGAATACTCAGCATCATTGCATTGGCTTTTAGCTTAAGCCTGGCTACTGTACCCGATGTGCAGGCGCAGTGCCCGATGTGCCGCATGTCAGCTGAAAGCAACCTGAAAAACGGAGGGACAGACGGCAAAGGCCTCAACAACGGCATCCTCTACATGCTGGCGACCCCCTATATGATCGTAGGGGTCATCGGTTTCATCTGGTGGCGCAACCGCCGCAAAGAAGGGGAGGAGCTAGAGATGGTAGAGGAATAAGACAGTACGCCCTCTTCCGCTTTCTGAGCAATCAGGCCCTTCCTTGCTCCTTCTGGTTCAAGAGCCTCTTGCTTCTGGAGAAGCTGACCCTATGGCTTCTCCATAATGGCTGTTGTAAGTGCTGCCGTAAAACAGTCAGCCCAACCAGCTGTTTCTGCCTGGGTAAAAGCAGCCCACTCCTGCTCAATAGCCATATTCGTTTAACTCCAGACTGCAGCCAGCCCGAATCTGTCAACAAAGATTAAAATTTTTACCATGTCTTTGCGTTATATCTGCACTCCGAATCCCAATAGCAGAAATAGTCTGCGCTGGCGGATTGATTTCTGGTTTTAAACCGAGATGATAAGTATGCGAATGAGATTGACCCTTCTTGCTTTACTCTATTGCTTAATCAGTAGCACGGTACCCGCTCAAACAGGCCGAAGCACAGTGCAGG
>CAYNIT010000167.1:0-10453 GCA_964397205.1 uncultured Phaeodactylibacter sp.
GGATAAGGGAAAAGAGCGGGCGTCAAAAGGATATCTTACGGTAAAGCGCTTCCAGTGAAAAGTGCCCTTCCTCCAGTACCGGGCATTCGTCTGAAGCCTGGGTGAAGTTGCGCAGCAGCCATCCGTCCTGCGCGGGCTGACGGATGTAGCTCACCACCCGCATGGAGGAGCTGTCAATGAGCAGCACCTGCTGTACCGAAGGAATGCTGAGATAATGGGTGAGTTTGGTGAGAGAGTCTTCTTTTTGTGTACTGGGGGAGAGGACTTTAACCAGCAGGGCCGGGTTAGTAACCGCTGGCGTACCGGGCAGGACTTCCACTTTTTCCGCCGCGCCTTTCACTACGGTACAGTCGGCATTGTAGTAGTTCTTTTGGCTGCTTTCAGCGTAGAGCGGCAGGTTGCTGCCGTAGACATTATAGCCTTTTTCGTCAAGCATATTGCCCAATAATTTAATAATCGTGGCTACAATCAGTTCGTGAATTTCCGAAGCCTGTCCCATAATCGAGATGATTTCGCCACCGTAGTATTCCACCTGGTATTCGCACTGTGGCAATACTTTTAAAAATTCTTCCCAACTAGCCGGTATGCGTAGCTCCGTATCTAGCTTGAGGCGTTCTTCCAGCTTTGAGGGGATTTGAGTGGCAACTTCCATAAGTGGTGTTTGTATGTTTAATGTACCGGGGACGCAATAGATGCACTTAATACTGTAAACCCATCTGTTCCTGCTGTACAATATAACGGATTATACCAGCGCAGGCAAGCATGGCTAAGCCGCAGCGAGAAGCTTTTAGCCGCTCTTGCAGAAAATCCTTATTATTGCGGACTCAAAATCGTTTTCGGTATGAAACATCTCACGCTGATACTGGCATTTTTGTTTGCCGGTGCGCTCGGGCTACAGGCCCAGAGCCAGAAAGCCTGCTGTGCGGGCAAAGACAAGACTGCTTGTAAAAAGGAAGCCGCTGCCAAAGCAGCCTGCTGTGCCAAAAAAGCGAAGGGGAAAGCCTGCGGCAAAAAAGGCGCTGCTCAAAAGGCAAGCCTGCCCGCCGCGGAAGATGCCAAGCTGGTGCAAGCCGAAATCCGCATCTACGGCAACTGCGGCATGTGCAAGCGCACCATAGAAGGCGCGCTGCAGGAAGCCGAAGGCATACATACTGCAAGCTGGGACATCCCCTCCGGTATGCTTTCGGTAGCCTACAATCCAAAGCAGATTGACGAAGACGGCATTAAGGCTAAAGTAGCGGCAGTAGGCTACGATTCGGATACCCACCGGGCACCCGACGAAGTGTACAACGCCCTGCACGCTTGCTGTCAGTACGAGCGGCCCAAACGATAAATCGCCACATCCTTTACTGTAGAACCTGCGTATAAAAACGCCCTATGAAGTACCTGATTGCGGGCCTCGGCAATATGGGGGCGAAGTACGACAACACCCGGCACAACGTAGGCTTCGAGGTGGTGAACACCCTCGCGGAGCAATACGATGGGGCATGGAGCACCGAGAAGCTGGGAGATATCGCCCACATCAAGCACCGGGGCCGCACCTTCGTGCTGCTGAAGCCTTCTACCTACATGAACCGCAGCGGCAAGGCGGTCAACTACTGGCTGCAAAAGGAGAAGATCGACAAAAACCGCCTGCTGGTCGTCGTGGATGATATCAACCTGCCCCTCGGCAAGCAGCGGATGCGCGGCAAGGGCAGCGACGGCGGCCACAACGGCCTGAAGGACATCGACCAAGTGACGGGCGGCAACAACTACGCCCGCCTGCGCGTCGGCATCGGCAATGAGTTTTCCCGCGGCCGGCAAGTGGACTACGTACTCGGCGAGTGGAGCAGAGAAGAGCGCGAGCAATTGCCCGAAATCCTAGAGCGGGCGGCGGATGCCTGCCTTGCCTTCGGCGCCATTGGCTTGCAAAATGCTATGAGCCGGTATAATGGGTGAAGGCAAATTGCGCACGATTTTCGCCGGCTTGTCCCCGGAAGCCCTGGAAGCTTTGCTCTCAAAGTTCAAGCCCGTGGACTATCCGCGCCGGGCGCTGCTCACGGAGGAGGGGCAGACGGAGCGCTACCTCTACTTCGTCCTTGAAGGCGTACAGCGCAGTTACTTTTTTCACGGAGACAAAGACATCACCTTTCAATTCACCTACGCAGGGGATTTCAGCGGCATTCCGGAGTCCTTTTTGCTGCAAAAGCCCTCCCGCTTCTATTTGGAATGCCTGAGCCCTTCCCGCTTGCTGCGCCTGCCTCACCCTGACCTTCAAGAACTGAGCGGACAATACCCCGAGCTGCTAGACTACCGGCGGCGGGCCGTGGAATACGTATTGGACCGTATCATTCTCCAACAGCAAAACCTTATGGCAATGGATGCCGAAGAACGCCTGCGGGCATTCCTGGAGCGCTCCGGCCATTTGTTGCAAACCATCCCGCAGAAGTACATCGCCAGCTACCTGAGCATGAGCGAAGCTACCTTCAGCAAACTCCTCCACAACGTCCGCTTCAATCCAAAATCTTGAGCTAGCTCAAGACATCTGTCCTTCAGGCCGGGTAGATTGCGGTAAAAAAGACATGAATACATTCCAATCAACTCAGCCGAATTCAGACCAGCAATCACCCGGCTGGCTGGCCAGGGAGGCCTTTCCGTTCGTGCATAACTACCGGTACATCGGCCAACACCGCATGCAGTACGTAGACGAAGGAGAAGGGCATCCCCTGGTTTTTGTGCACGGCACGCCTACCTGGTCTTTTCTCTACCGCCATCAGATCAAAGCCTTATCCCAGCACTACCGCTGCATCGCCCCCGACCACATTGGCTTTGGCCTGTCCGATAAACCAGCCGATTATCCCTATTCTGCCCGGCAATTGGCGGAAAATTTAGAAGCATTACTCCAGCAACTGGATTTACCCCATTTTACGCTGGTGTCCCACGACTTTGGCGGGCCAATTGGATTGTCTTACGCCCTGAAACATCCGGAGCAAGTGGAGCGCATGGTCCTGCTCAACACCTGGATGTGGTCTAATCAAGAGGACAAGCTGGCGCAGCGAGTAGACCGCATTGTCAGCTCCCGTTTGGGAGGATGGCTCTATCGCCGGTTTAACCTCTCGCCCCGCCTGTTGCTGCCTCAGGGTTTTGCCGATGCAGAAAAGCTCACCCGCGGTATCAAAAAACACTACCTGAAGCCCTTTTCCAACCCTGATGAGCGCTACGGCACCCTGGGGCTTGCCCGTAGCCTAGTAGGCAATTCCGATTGGTACAATGCCCTATGGGAAAAGCGAAGCTGGCTGCAAGACAAGCCGGTACAATTGATTTGGGGCAAGAAAGATGCTTTTTTCGATCTGGAAAAGCTCGAGCGCTGGAAAAGCGCGCTGAACAATTACGAGCTGCTGCAGCTTGATTGCGGCCATTTCCCTCAAGAGGAAGCCCCGGAATCCGTCAGTGAGGCCATCAGGGCATTTCTGCAGGAGCGGGAAGCAAATGCCTAAGCAGAGTGTTTCCCCGCAAGTTTATGCAGTGGCTGCAAATGGCATGCACTTTTCACGCCTCCGCCGGAGCAACTTGCCCTCAGGGTATGACTTGACAAGCTCCACTGAGGAGCCATACCCTGGGTCTTGCTCGCCCCTGGCCCTTGCCCGAAGCCTTTATTCCAGGCTTATTTAAAGCCTCCTCTGCCTTGGAGCGGTGTTTGCAGTTTGGGTAAAAGCGACTTGCCAAGTTTTCTTTGCTAAGCAGAAGGTCTCGGCTATTCTACCCAACCCGGAACTAAACGACGTTCTCTAAGCGTTTAGTTCAACACTGTTCAGCAGTTTGACGAAAAGCTATGATCCTCACCATCACCACTACTCAAGCCGATGCCCGGCAGCTGGGCTACCTGCTCGGCAAGCATCCCGACCGGGTGCAGGCCAAGGACTTGCCGTTCGGCAAAGCCCATGTGTTTTTTCCGGAAGCCCGCCCGGAACGTTGTACAGCGGCTCTTTGGCTTGAGATAGATTCAATAGCACTGACGCGCTCCGGGAGAAAAAGCTACGCTGACTCTTTCCAATTGTCGCACTACGTAAACGACCGCCCCTACGCAGCCTCCTCCTTCCTGTCAGCAGCCCTCTCCAAGGTGCTGGGCAGCGCGCTGAACGGCAATTGCAAGCACAATCCGGAGCTGGCCCGGCGGGCCCTGCCGCTGGAAGCTACCCTCGCTGCCCTGCCCGCACGAGGCGGAGCGGAGAAAATCCGTGCCTACTTTGAGCCGCTGGGCTACAAGGTGGAAGCAAGCGGAGCGCCGCTCGACCCACAATTCGAAAGCTGGGGGCAGAGCTCGTATTACCGCCTGCGGCTGCAAAATACCCTGCGGCTGCAAGAGTTGCTGCAGCATCTCTATGTGTTGGTACCCGCACTGGACAACAACAAGCACTACTTCGTCGGCGAGCAGGAAATTGAAAAGCTCCTATCCAAAGGCGAAGGCTGGCTGCCGGAGCACCCCTGTGCGCAGGAAATCACCCGGCGCTATCTCAAGAAACAACGCGCCCTGTCCCGGCAAGCAATGGCTAAGCTCCGCCCTATCGAAGAAGCAACAGAGGAGGAAACGGCCCGGCAGGAAGAAGCCTTGGAAACACCCCTCAGTTTGCACGAACAGCGGCACGAGCGCATCGTGGAGCAACTGCTGCAGCACGATGCCCGCAGCGTGCTTGACCTCGGGTGCAGCTCCGGCAAATTGCTCCGGCGGCTGCTGAAGGAACGGGCATTCGAAAAGATCACGGGCATGGACGTAAGTGCCCGCGCATTGGAAGTAGCCAAAGATCGGCTGAATTGGGAAGAGATGGGGCCGAGGAAGAAGGAGCGCCTGCAATTGCTGCACGGCTCTCTGACCTACCGGGACCGCCGGCTGGAAGGTTACGACGCTGCCGCCGCGGTGGAGGTCATCGAGCATTTCGACCCGCCCCGCCTGGCGGCCTTCGAGCGGGCAGTATTCGAGTACGCCAAGCCCTCGACTGTGCTGATTACCACGCCCAACCGGGATTACAATGTACTGTTTGAATCCCTGTCGGCAGGGCAATTCCGGCATACCGACCACCGGTTTGAATGGACGCGGGCAGAATTGGAAGCCTGGGCGGAGCGTGTAGCAGCACGCCATGGTTATCAAGCCCGTTTTGAGCCTATCGGGCCGGAGCATGAAATCTATGGTGCGCCAACACAGATGGCAGTTTTTACAAAACAGAATTCAAACTAAAGCATGCAGATAGAAATACCAGAGCTGTGCCTGATCGTCCTCATGGGCAGCAGCGCAGCGGGCAAGTCTACCTTTGCTCGGCGGCACTTCAAGCCTGGCGAGATAGTGAGTTCGGATGCCTGCCGCGCTATGGTCGCCGACGATGAGGCGGTCAAGGATGCCAATCAAGATGCTTTTGACCTGGTTCATTTTATTATTGAAAAGCGGCTCAAGCGGGGGCTGCTTACCGTAGTGGATGCAACCAACCTGCAGCCGGAAGGGCGGCGAAAGCTGGTGGAAATTGCTCGGAAGTACCACTTATTTCCTATTGCAATTGCTTTGAATTTGCCCGAAGAGGTGCTGCAAGAGCGCAATGCTGCTGCCCGGCAATTGCCCGAGCGCGTCATCCGCAACCATCATCGGGAGCTGAAGCGGAGTATGCGCAAACTGAAAAAGGAAGGTTTCCGCAAGTGGTACGAGCTTAAGGATGCGGCCACCGTCGAGGCAGTGGAAGTGAAGCGGCGGCCGGCCTGGAACAACAAAAAGGAGCTGCGCGGCCCCTTCGACATCATCGGCGATGTACACGGCTGTTACGCAGAGCTCCGGGCACTGCTGGAAAAGCTCGGGTATAAGGTTGTCCGGCACCGCAGCCGCGATAAAGGGCATTACGGCTATACGGTGCGCGCCCGGCACAAGCGGCGGGTGATATTCGTGGGGGACCTGGTGGACCGCGGCCCTGCTTCCAACGAAGTGCTCCGGCTTGTGATGTCGATGCACAAGGCTGGCCTGGCCCTTTGCGTAGCGGGCAATCATGATGTCAAACTGCTGAAAAAGCTAGACGGCCGTAAAGTGCAGCTGAAGCATGGATTGGCGGAAACCATGGAGCAACTGGCCGGGGAGCCGCCGGAGTTTCTGGAGGAAGTGAAGCCCTTCCTGCGCGGGCTAATCAGCCACTATGTACTGGATGGCGGCAAGCTGGTGGTGGCGCATGCCGGATTGCGGGAAGAGATGCAAGGGCGGATGTCCAAAGCAGTGCGCGCCTTTTGCTTGTTTGGGGAAACTACGGGCGAGACGGATGAATTCGGTTTGCCGGTGCGTTACGAATGGGCGCGGGAGTACCGAGGGGAAGCCGTGGTGGTCTATGGCCATACGCCGGTGCCCCGCGCTACCTGGTTCAACAATACGATCGACATTGATACCGGCTGTGTATTCGGGAACGAGCTGACCGCTCTTCGTTACCCGGAGCGGGAGCTGTACGGCCTGCCGGCCCGCAAGGCCTACGCTGTGCCTGCGAAGCCCATTGAGGAAGTATCCGAGGCCGATGAAGCCCCGCTGCCAGAAATGCAAGACTTCCTCGGCCGGCGCAACTTGCACACCCGCCTGCGAGACCGCGTGACCATACGCGAAGCCAACGGCTTGGCGGCGATAGAAACCATGAGCCGCTTTGCCGTTAATCCGCGTTGGCTGGCTTATCTGCCGCCGACGATGTCGCCCTCCGAAACGAGCGAGCAAGCGGGCTATCTGGAACATCCGCTGGAAGCCTTTGAGTACTTCCGTAAAAACGGCATCGAGCGGGTCATCTGCGAGGAAAAGCACATGGGCTCCAGGGCGGTGGCGGTAATTGGGAAAGAAGAGGCGGTGATCGCCCGCCGGTTCGGCATCAAAGGCGAAGGCATCGGCTGCATTTATACCCGCACGGGGCGGGCATTTTTCAATGACGAAGCTACGGAGCAAGCCTTGCTGCGCCGCTTGCGGGAGGCGATTGGCCAAGCTGGCCTCTGGGAGGCGCTCGAAACCGACTGGATGCTGCTCGATTGCGAACTGATGCCGTGGTCGGCCAAGGCTCAGCAACTGCTGCAAGGGCAGTACGCTGCCGTAGGCGCGGCCGGGCAATTGGCAATGAGTGCAGTCCATGACGCTTTGGCGAAAGCCATAGAACGCGGCTTGCCGGTGGAGCAGCTAAGGAGCACCATCGCCGGGAAGCAGGCTCAGATCGAGCAGTTCCGTGCTGCCTACCGTCAGTATTGCTGGGAGGTTGAAAGCCTGGAGGATTACCGCCTGGCACCGTTCCACCTGCTGGCCAGCGAAGGGAAAGTGCATACCGACCGTCCCCACGACTGGCACATAGAGCAGCTCAGCGGCTTGGGCAGGAAAGACGCTATCTTCTACCCCACTTCCTACCGGGTAGTTGATTTAAACAATACTTCGGAAGTCGAAGCGGCTACCAACTGGTGGCTGGAGCTGACCGGCAAGGGCGGGGAAGGCATGGTCGTCAAGCCGCTGGATTTCATTACGCACGGCAAAAAAGGCTTGCTGCAGCCTGCGGTCAAGTGCCGCGGCCGGGAGTACCTGCGCATCATCTACGGCCCGGACTATACCCAGACGGAGCAGTTGCAAAAGCTGCGCCAGCGTGGCTTGGCCCACAAACGCTCTATGGCGCTGCGGGAGTTCGCCCTGGGCATCGAGGGGCTGGAGCGCTTCGTCCGCTACGAGCCGTTCAACCGGGTGCACGAGTGTGCGCTCGGGGTGCTAGCCATGGAGAGTGAGCCGGTAGACCCGCGCCTGTGAGGAAGACATGCCAAGTTGCCTCGGTTAGTGCTTGTTTGGAGGTCGGATTTTGAAAGTGAAAAGTGTCAATTTTTCGGTGAGACAAGGCGCTTTTCGAAGGGCATACCCTGAGGTACGGCCAAGAAAAGCAACGCAGTATCACCGAATAAGTGGCCTTTTTTAGCTCAAAGGCTGGCCTCCAAACAAGCATTAAGCCTCCAGAGGTGGTACATCTCCTACAAATGCCCCTCTACTAAGGCCAGTACCTCCTGCTCCAGTTGTTCTGCCCGCTGCTCCATTTGGGCGGCGGCTTTCAGTTTGGCATTGACCCAGTCTTTGTCCTCGATATCGCCGGCGTTGGTGCGGACGTTAAGGTGAGCGCCGCGCAGGGCCGCCCGGGCGCAGAGTGCACCTACCCCCGCATCGCTGGCGGAATTGGGATTGCCCTGCTCTGCCATTGCTTTGCAGACTTCAAAGCTTTCCAGGGCAAGCTCCATGGTGCGGAAGGGCACCTCGGTGGCGTACTTGGTGGCCGCCTGTATGGCTTGTTGCCGTGCCGCCCGCTCCTCTTCGCTGCCTTTAGGCAGTCGCACCGCCTCGATGATGGCGTTAAAAGATCGGGTGTCTTCATCCACCAGGTCCAGCAGGGCATCCTTAAGGCGCTGCCCTTTTTCCGCCCAGACGGAAAACTCTTCCCAACGCTCGTCCCAGACACGGCGGTGAGAAGAAAGATTGGCGACCATAGTGGCCAGAGAAGCGCCCAAAGCGCCTACATAGGCAGAAACCGAGCCTCCGCCCGGCGCTACGCTTTCGGAAGCCGTTTCATCGGAAAAGCGGCGCAGGGGCATATCGAGTAGGGGCGTGGGCTGATCTGCCGCGAGCTGGTACTCGATGATTTTTTGTTGGGGGTCGAAGGGGCCAAGTTCGTCCAGGCCCAGAGATTTAACGGCGATTTTGATGACCTCCTCCTCGGAAGCGCCTAGCGACCGGCGCTGTTGTTTCAGGAAATAGCGCCCGGCATCCAGCATTACCTTCAGGGGCACCAGGCCGACCAATTCGGAGCCGGTAACCCGCAAGCCGCGGCGGTTGGCGCTTTTGCGGCACTCCTCGAAAGCCACGTGCAAGGGCGTGACATTGATGTCGGTAAGGTTCATGGAAATCTGAGCGATGCCGTACTCTTCGATGTACCAGCCGATGCCTTTGACAGCTTTGCAGGTGCCGGGCTCCCGCAGCGGCTCCCCGTTTTCGTCCTTGAGTACATCTCCCGAAACCTTGCCGCCTTCCCGCTTGACGCGGCCCTTTTCCCGCACGTCGAAAGCCACGGAATTGGCGCGGCGGGTGGAGGTAGTATTCAGGTTGATGTTGTAGGCGATCAGGAAGTCGCGTGCGCCCACCGCAGTTGCGCCCGCCTGCGCATTGAAGGCGTTGGGGCCGTAGTCGGGCTTCCAGTCATCGGTGCCGAGCTTGTCCGGCAGGGCTTCGTATTCCCCAGAGCGGACGGCCGCCAGGTTGCGCCAGGCTTCTTTGGTAGCGGCGTTTTCGTACATGTATATGGGAATACCGAGCTCTTCGCCGACGCGTTGGGCGAGCTTATGTGCCCACTCGGCGGTTTCCTCCATGCTGATGTTGGAAATCGGGACCAGCGGGCAGACATCGGTGGCACCCATGCGAGGGTGCTCTCCCTCGTGCTTGCTCATATCGATCAGTTCACTGGCTTTCTTAATAGCTTGGAAGGCTGCCTCCACCACCGCCTCGGGGGAGCCCACGAAGGTGACCACCGTGCGGTTGGTGGCCTTGCCCGGGTCGGCATCGAGCAGTTTGGCGCCCTCTACTTTTTCAATTTCGTCGGTAATTTGCCGGATGACTGCCGGATCGCGCCCCTCGCTGAAGTTGGGTACGCATTCGATCAGTGCTCGTTGGTTCATGTTCTGAATTTGGTTTCATCGATAATGGTCTGATGGTCGAAAATAAACTTTTAGGCTTATAGCGCCATTATTTTGGCAGACAAATCGGCGGGCTTAGCTTTCTATTGGTCTAAGGCAAGCCAGAGGGAGCACTTAATTTCTCTAGCTGAATGGTTACCAAAACTATAACAACCACACCAAAGCAGCGACAAGAGCCATAAGCCAAGCTCGCCCGAGGATTGCAAGCCCCCATTTTCCGTATATTACCATCAATTGCTGTTCCAAACACCACCATTGAGCATGCGCTTTGCCCTAATTTTTCCGCTGGTAACCCTCTGTTTTGCCCTGCGCGCCCAGGAGCTGATTCCCCGGGCTGAATTGTTTTCGGAACGAGATCCATACCAGCTGAAGCTATCGCCCGATGGCGAACGGCTCTACTTCCAGCGGCGTTCGGTGCGGGACGGGCGGCTTTTCTACCGGCTATGCCGGCGGCCGGGCACGGAGCGGGAAATCAACTTTGAGGGGGCGCTGCTCGATTGGAAAGCAGCGGAGGATGGCATACTGGCGCTCGTTCAGCAGAGCGGTGGCAAGCAGCAGTTGTATTGGGTGGCTGCTTCGGGCGCGCGCAGGGACTTACCGCTTTTTGAATTCGAACAGCTGCGGCTGAAAGCTGTGTCCGGCTCGTACGTTGCAATAGAGACGGTGAGCCCGGCCGACAGATGGACGGGGCTTTTCCGCCTGAATTGGCGAAGCGGCAGCTGGGAAAAGCTTAGCCCGCCCCTGCCTTACCAAGAGGTTTTCTTCGACGGGC
>CAYNIT010000168.1:0-10452 GCA_964397205.1 uncultured Phaeodactylibacter sp.
CCTTAGGTTGATGTAGTGGTCAAATCCGCCGGCCACATCCGCGTAGGCGCCGTCGTTGACCACAAAAGCAGTGGCCTGCTCCTCGAAGCTGTGCTGAATGAGGTGCTGCCTTATGCCTTCCTGGCCGATAAAAACAGTGCCGGACATCAGCGCGGGATTGGGCAGGGAGCAGCTCCACGGATATGTCGAAGATTTCTCGGGATGGTCCGGCAGGGGAAGGTGGATTTCCCGGTAGTAGCAGCCCTCTTCCTTCAATGCTTTGAGATGGGGCAATGGAATGCGGTCAATGGCGCCTGAAGCCAAGCCATCAAGGATGATCACTATTGTTCTCGGCTCGGGCGCTTCCTGCGCCCGCAGGGCGGGCGGCCATAGGTTCAGGCAGAAAATACTTGCTAAAAGCAGCAGGACAGGTTGGACGAATGCGCTCATATGGAAAAGTTATTGGTATAAAACATAACCACTAAATTTAACGGCTTTGCCAGACATTGCCTAGAGAATACCGGTAAATTGCTCCTGCTGCTGACCGGACAGCAAACATTTGCCCGGCTGCTCCGATTACAATTAATAAACCAGCTGTATGTTTACCCTTTTCTTTGTATTGCTCGTCGGGATCGGCATTTACTTCATTTACCGGAGCCGGCAGACTGGCAAAGACCGCTGGACGGCTCTGGGCCTGGGCGTGATTTTGCTTACCGTGCTGCTTTTCCGCTTTTTAGATTTTTGGGGAGAAAAGCTCTGGTTTGACGAACTGGGATACAATGACCGCTTTTGGACGCTCTTTCTAGCACAGGTAGGTTTTGTAGCTGCCGGCGCGCTCATCGGCCTGGGCATCACCGCTGCGCTGCAAAGGGGGCTGCCTCCCAGCAAGCGCGCCCTGCGTTGGGTTGGCCTTGGGCTGGGAGCGCTCATCGGCGGAAGCTGGGGCTATTCCAACTGGAGCGTCTTCTTACAGTACTGGCATAAGGCTACTACCGGGCTGGCTGACCCTATATTGGGCAAGGACGTAGGCTTTTACCTTTTTTCCCTGCCGTTTTTCGATCAAATTTACAGCGTACTGCTGCTATTGAGCATCGCCAGCCTCGGCGTCGCTATCGTAGCGCGCTACAGCCTGGAGCAGGATGGCCGTAACCTGCGGTTGGAACGCTCCCACACTATAGATGAAAAGCGCAGTAAACGCTTGCTCTATACTAATGGTGGCATCTTGCTGCTCGTTCTTGCCGCAGGCAAATACCTGGATCGTTTCCATTTGCTGTATTCTGATTTGGGTGCGGTTTCGGGGCCGGGCTGGACGGATGTCCATATTGTGCTGCCGGCCTTGTGGATTGCTATTGGCCTTACTGCTCTGGCGGGCATTTTACTGTTTTTTCCGGCGGGCCAACGCGCTGTACAACGCATGCTTTATGGCTTCCAAATCCGGCAAGCGGGCTCGCCGCTCTATGTGATCGGCAGCATGGGGCTGCTGGTGGTGATTGTTTGGATACTGGCCTTAAATGTCATTCCCGGCAGTTTCCAAAGCTTCCGGGTGGAGCCCAATGAAATCTCCTACGAAAAGCCCTACATCCGCAACAATATTGACTTTACCCGCCATGGATTCAATTTGCATACCGTGGAAAGCCGCGAATTTCCGGTGGTGGATTCTTTCACCCGGAACATGGTGCAGAACAACCAGACCATCTTCAACAACATCCGGCTATGGGACTGGCGCGCGCTCGATGCGGTACTGAAACAATTCCAGGAAATCCGCTTGTACTACGAGTTCAACGATGTGGACATCGACCGCTACGAGTACGACGGGCAGTACCGGCAGGTAATGATCTCCGCCCGGGAGATGCGGGCGAAAAACCTGCCGCAGGAGAGCCAGACCTTCGTCAATAAGGTATTCAAATACACGCACGGCTACGGCATCACCCAAACCACCGTTTCTGATTTCACGCCAGAGGGTTTGCCCAACCTGCTGGTGAAAAACATCCCGCCGGAGAGCCAGCATGCAGCTTTATCCGTAGAGGAGCCCCGCATCTACTACGGCGAGCTTACCGATGATTATGTGGTGGCTAATAGTTCAGAGCCAGAATTCGATTATCCGCGCGGCGACCAGAACGAGTACGTCAGCTATCCGGGAGATGGCGGCGTACTGCTCAGCAACTTCTGGCGGCGCCTCCTTTTCGCTTATAAAATGGGCGACTTCAAGCTGCTGCTCACCTCCTACGCTAGCCCGGAAAGCCGCATCATGTTCCGCCGCAAGATCAAAGAGCGCGTGCGCACACTGGCGCCCTTCCTGCAGTTGGACAGCGATCCGTATATCGTCAATGCCGACGGCCAGCTGTACTGGATGATCGATGCCTACACCAGTTCGAGTTACTTTCCCTACGCTGAGCCCTTTACCGGTACAGAAGAGATACAGTACAAAGAGGGGCAACAGCAAACGAGGCTGCGGGTGCAGCATCGGGCGGACTTTGCCGGCAAGAACTACCTGCGCAATGCTGTAAAAGTAGTGGTCAACGCCTTCAACGGCGATGTGAAACTGTACACTTTCGACGAAGAGGATCCGATCATAAAAGTCTGGAGCCGAGTCTTCCCTGGCATGATGAAGCCGCGCAGCGAGATGCCCGAAGCGCTGCTCCGCCACATCCGATACCCGGTGGATTATCTGCTGACTCAAGGCTTAGTTTACGCTAAATACCACATGGACGACCCGGAGGTTTTTTACAATCAAGAGGACCTTTGGATTCGTGCTACGGAAAAGT
The DNA here is from genome assembly GCA_964397205.1 of uncultured Phaeodactylibacter sp. Taxonomy (GTDB): domain Bacteria; phylum Bacteroidota; class Bacteroidia; order Chitinophagales; family Saprospiraceae; genus Phaeodactylibacter. The sequence goes on from CAYNIT010000168.1 coordinate 2,745, forward strand.
ACTACGGCGAAGTACAGCCAGTGGAGCCTTACTACATCATGTGGCAGCCGCCGGGTTCAGAAGTGGCGGAGTTTTCGCTCATACTGCCCTTTACGCCAAAAAACCGGCAGGTTTCCATCGGTTGGATCGCCGGGCTCTGCGACCCACAGCACTACGGCCGTTTCCTGGCGTATAATTTTCCAAAGGAGAAGCGGGTGCTCGGGCCGCAGCAAGTAGAAACCAAAATCGATCAGAACAGCTACTTGTCTGGCCAGTTGTCGCTCTGGGACCAACGCGGCTCCCGGCTGATCCGCGGCAATGTACTTGCCATCCCGGTAGAGGAAACGATCATATACGTAGAACCAATATACCTTCAGGCAGAAACGGCTGCCTACCCCGAATTGCGGCTGGTCTGCATCATGCACAACGATAAACTCAGTTATGCGGAAAGCTTTGACGAAGCCCTGGAGGGCCTATTCGGAGAGGAAGACCGGCCGGCCGAAGAGAAAGGCAGCAGACGGGCAGAGCCCGGCGCTTCTGCAACTGCTCAAGAACAAGTGCAGCGCGCTCAGGCTGCCTTTCAAGAGTACCAGGAAGCTACTGGGAACGGACAGTTTGACCGAGCTGCCCGGGCAATGGAAGACCTCAAAGCAGCCCTGGAAAGCCTTGCGGATAGGGCGCAGGAGGCCGCTACAAAACCTGAGCAATAGGCCGTATTGCGGTTGGCGCAACACCAGCATTTGTCTTTTTCCCCTAAAAAGCCTAATATTGCGGTATAATTACGTTAATCCAACGGTCTGATTCAGACCTGTTGCTTTGTACTCTCCCATTACAGAAAACAAGCACGCACTCGTTTAAGAACACACTACAAACCTACTACTCCTTGTAAACTGTTACAAGTGGCACATTAAAGCTGCTGTAGTCACATACAAGGGCCCGCGTTTCCAATGGCTGGGCGCGTGCTCCCTTTTAACGGTAGTGACTAAACACAAAGCGCAGCGTCTACAGACTCAGGAAGATAGCCCGTTAAGCTGGGCTGCTGTACCAGATTTTGCGGGCCCTGCATGACAATAAAGACGTTTTATAATCCCTTACGAGTAAGCAGATTGCGAAGACTGATGAAAAGAATACCGGAAGCCGAGATTGGTACCTTGCAACTTTCCACTGAGGAGAAGAAAGCTACGCTGCACTGTTTTGCTACCTCCCCCTGTATTTTGACCCTTGATGTGCTCAATCAAGAGGGTAAATTGTATCTGCAGCACAAAGAACGATTGCAGAAAGGCAGCAACGCTGTAAATATTGAAATCCACCGCCTCAAACCGGGCAAATACAATGCCTGGGCCACTATGGGAGAGGTCACCGCCATACGGCCTATTACTATCCCGCCGGACACTTCGATGAGCGGGAAAATCCACGACTGGATCATGCGCCTGTTCTAAACTGACAGGCTTTGACAGCCCTCTTCTGGCTGAACAGGAAAGCCCATCAACCCTATAGATTTTTAAAAGTTAACCTGAGCTCGCAACCAATCCGCTTTGCCCTTGTTACATGAATACATCAACATATATTGACACCATCATGACCGATAACACTAATCTGCTGGAAGAAAGCGAAGCCCAGAAACTGGAGCGTATCGCCTACATTCTCAAAACGGTAGCCCACCCGCTGCGCCTTGGTATCATTCACTTGCTGGAGCAGCACCCGCGGCTTTCGGTTACCGAAATCTGCCAGGCCCTGGGCAGCGAGCAGTCTTTGACATCGCACCACCTCCAGAATATGCGCCTCAAAGGTATATTGAGCGTGAAGCGAGAGGGCCGCAGCATGCTGTACTCTTTGAAAGAGCGCGATGTTTCCCTCATCATCGAGTGCCTAGAAAATTGCCAGTGCAACATGTAAGCAGCCATTCTGTTTCCAAAATTTACATGAAAGCTTCAACCTATTTTCATATTTTGACCTTCCATTACTATGGGACCGTACCGAGCTTTGCCCGCTGAATTGTTTATGGTAGAATTAGCCCTGACCTCAGACGCTCTGCTGATTGATTTGCGCACCGATCGAGAAATTAAGAAGGAGCAGCCGATGGAGGGAGCCATACATCTGGACTATCTTTCCAATGAGTTTGACGAAGCGCTGAAAGATATGGACAAGATGCGCCCGTACTTTCTCTACGATGATGGCGGCAAACGGGCTGCTCTGGCAGCTTCTAAGATGGCAAGGCAGGGCTTTATGCAAATTGCTTACCTACAGGGTGGGCTGCCTAGCATTGAACCGGATTGGCCACAAAAATTGAAATAAATGGGAATCTTCAGGAAAGGCACGAAGCCTTACAGCATGTTCAACCTCAAGTGCCCGAAGTGCCACGAGGGTGATTTGTTTCCGACCGGCTCCTTCAGCCTCAACAAGCCGTTTGACATGTACGACAATTGCCAGCACTGCGGACAAGATTTTATGCCGGAGCCTGGCTTCTACTACGGTGCCATGTTCATTTCTTACATCTTTACAGGCTGGTTCTGTATCCTATTCGTATTGTTTGTACACTGGGTGCTGGACTGGAGCACGGCGCTTTCCTTCGCCGCCTTGATCGCTATCATGGCTATTTTTTTCGTTCACATTTTTCGCCTGGCCCGCTCCATCTGGCTCAACATCAATTATAAGTATGACCCCAGCAAAGCCAGGCAACAGAGCTGATTTTTCATTCATTTTATACTGATTTGCCAATGGACCAACTAAAAGTAGACCGAGCCACCTTCGACGCCATCGCCGAGGCGATTCACAGCGACGACAGCCCGGTAGGCATAGACGCAAAAAAGACACATATCATTATTCTGGAAAAACTGTTGCAGCTGGAGCAACGCCTGGAGCGCCTGGAGCAAAAGTTAGACCACAATTCATGAGCCTATGATTACGCAAAACGCCAAAGACGAAATACTATCCCTGCTGCGGCGCTACTATGCTCAACTCGCCGAGCGGCAACTGCAGGAAGACATCGCCGAGGTAGGCAATATCATGCAATTCAAGGCGGGGGAAATGATTATGGACTTCGGCGCCTACGTCAAACTCGTACCCCTGATTATCGAGGGCAGCATTAAGGTGTCGCGGGAAGACGAAGACGGCAATGAGCTGTTCCTTTACTACCTGCAGCCGGGAGAGACTTGCTCTATGTCTTTCACCTGCTGCCTGATGGACAAAAAGAGCGAGATCCGCACAGTCGCTGAAGAGAACACGACTCTTATCGGGATCCCTACCCGCTATATGGATGAATGGATGAGCCGTTACCCCAGTTGGAAGAATTTTGTGATGACTTCCTACGACAACCGCATGCTGGAGCTGGTACGCACCATCGACAGCATCGCCTTCAAGCGCATGGACGAGCGGCTGGTCGACTACCTGGAAAAGAAAGCGGAAGCCAACCATAGCCGGACCCTGCACGCCACGCATCAAGAGATTGCCTACGATCTCAATGCATCCCGAGAGGCGGTTTCGCGCCTGCTGAAACAGCTGGAGAAAGATGGGGTGGTCCAACTGGGCCGCAACCGGATTGATCTGGTAGAATAAGCCGATATCCCGGAGAGACTTTCCGCAGTTTTTTCGGGATACCTCCGCCTTTTCCCCCCTCCGGCCTTTGCTACAGCTGTTCCTCTGTTTCTTCCCGGCGTTTTGCCTTTACTGCTTATTTCACCGCTGCCTTATAGCAGGCCTGGCGGCTGATCGGGACTGTGATTTTCGTCACTGCGAACCCAAGATTGTTTTGAGACCTTTGTAACGTACCAAGGATAGAGCCGATATATCGTTCACAAACGGCTTTCAAAAGTTCAAAAAACATTAAGATGCGATTGAAGGACTTCTTACCCATACTAGACTGGCTACCCAATTATAAAAAATCGTACCTGCAGGGTGACCTTTCGGCGGGGCTGACCGTCGGCGTGATGCTCATCCCACAGGGTATGGCGTACGCCATGATTGCTGGCTTGCCGCCCATTTATGGGTTGTACGCTTCCACCATTCCATTGATCATTTACGCTTTGCTGGGCACTTCCCGGCAGTTGGCTGTCGGCCCGGTTGCCATGGTCTCTCTGCTGACCGCTGCAGGCATCGGCGCGCTGGCGGATGGCGGCACCGAAACCTACATCATGCTGGCGGTGGCTTTGGCGCTGTTTGTCGGTGCCATACAGTTTTTGCTAGGGGTTTTCCGCCTGGGTTTTTTGGTGAATTTCTTATCCCACCCGGTTATCAGCGGGTTCACCTCCGCTGCGGCGCTCATCATCGGCTTGTCGCAGCTCAAGCACCTGCTGGGCGTTGACATCCCGCGTAGCCACCACATCCACGAAATCCTGCTGAATGCAGTCGAGCAATTTGGCGGCATCAACTGGATTACCCTGGGCATCGGCCTGGGAGGTATTTTGATTATCATTGGCATCAAAAAAGTCAACCGGGCTATCCCTGGCCCGCTGCTCGCCGTGCTCTTCGGTATTTTGGCAGTTTGGGGCATGGGGCTGCAGGACCAAGGGGTACAAATCGTTGGAACAGTGCCGGAGGGCCTGCCCTCTTTGGTAGTCCCCTCTTTTTCGCTGGAAGACTTCAATGCGCTTTTGCCGATCGCGCTGACGATTGCCCTGGTAAGCTTTATGGAAAGCATTGCGGTGGCGAAAGCGATACAAGCCAAGCACAAGGATTACAAAGTGTCGCCCAATCAAGAATTGATCGGCCTGGGCGCTGCGAATATCGTGGGGTCCCTTTTCCAATCCTACCCTACTACCGGCGGATTCAGCCGTACAGCTGTCAATGACCAAGCTGGCGCTAAAACAGGCCTGGCAGCTGTCATCAGTGCGGTGTTGATTGCCCTGACCCTGCTCTTCCTGACCCCCTTGTTCTATTACCTGCCTAAAGCTATCCTGGCATCAGTGATCATGGTAGCCGTTTTCGGCCTGATAGACTTTAAGGAAGCCAAGCACCTTTGGCAAACCGACCGGGTAGACTTTTTCATGCTGCTGGCTACTTTCCTCGGCACCCTCTCACTGGGTATCGAGCAAGGCATCTTGATCGGTGTGACGCTATCCCTGGGCGTGGTCATTTTCCGCACCACTATGCCACACTTCGCCATTCTGGGTAAAATCCCGAACGAACCGCTTTACAAAAACATCAACCGCTTTGACAATTTAGAGCAGCGGGAGGACATCCTGATCATGCGCTTTGATGCGCGGCTTTACTTTGCCAACGTCAGCTTCTTTAAGGACACGATTGAGGAGGCAATTGAGGCCAGAAGGGACAAGCTCAAGCTATTTATTTTGGATGCCAACAGCATCAACAGCGCCGACAGCAGCGGCATCCATGCCTTGGATGAAATACTGGAATACTGCCAGAGCCTCGGCATAGAGTTTTACATGACAAGTGTGAAGGGGCCACTGCGCGATACGCTGCAACGGGCTCATTTCGATCAAAAGGTGGGCCATGAACACTTCTTCATGCACATTCAGACAGCGGTCGACCACTACGACAAGAAGGACCCGCAGCGGTACGGCAAGTACGTACTGCAGACCAATGGGTAGGAAAGAAAGAACGGCACATGCTTTATTTGAGGTGCTGTCAGCTCGCTCTGCGCTGAGCCTAATGACAGACAGCCTCTCGAAAGCGTGCACCGTTTTTATCTTCCAGTACTTTAGTCGCCTAGCCTAAACATGGCTCCAAGATTGAGGACAAGCTGGGTCTCATCTTGAAGGGCAAACCTCAACTCTGCAAAGCCAGCTATGGAGTCGGTAAAATCGTACTCCACGCCGTTGCCCAGGTTGAGGCCAACATCGCTGTCGCCGTCGAAATCTTCAAAGCTGAAAGCAAGAATGTTCAACCCGGCGAGCGCGTAAGAGCGAAAGCCATCATTGTCTACGTATACGTAGTGGCCGTTCAGGTTGATTTCGTAAATGCTTACTCCCTCGACTCCATCGAAGTAGTATAGGAAATCAGGAGCAGCCCGCCACTCATCCGTGAAAGCGTAGTTGGCACGAATGTTGAGACCCGCTTCTTCAATTTCAAAGCCGTAGCCTAAGCCGGCGCCCAAGCTGAATTGAGCTTGCAGTTGCGTAGTAAAGCCTACTGCCAGAATGATGACAGCAGCACGAATCAAATTTTTCATGTTGAAATCCGTATTTACAAGTGAGTGAAAAAAAATTTCCGTCAATAAACTTGCAGGTGGCAGAAATGGAGCGCTACACCGTAAGCCTTTGCCTACCAAAGTGGGATTGCACTAGCACTGCTGTACTGAACACTGAAAGGCACCCCAAATCGTGAGCGATTGCCAATCTGACGCTTCAAGCATGCTAAACTTCCAATGGGCAGACCATAGTGAACAGCTTGTTATAGTCGAGCTTACAAACCTTCGATAGATGCTGAGCCACTGCAGCAAACGGGTGCTTTTGCTGGGAGAACCTTCGTTTAGCGCGATAAATCTACAAAATAAATGTCGGGATTATTGCAATTTTTTCAATCAGGATTTTTTCCTGCACAATGATGGAGAAACCACTTTGCGGCTACTCCCTTTATTGTCAACACTTTAGGGCTGTGCAATGCAGCCCGGAAATACATGAACAAACCTTCATGTATGCTTGTTCTGAAAACAAAAACAGGTCAAAAGTGACCTGCGATTTAAATAACCAAAAGAGAACTACGTATGATTGTCCACCAATTTTATGATACCGGATTAGCCCATGCTTCCTACGCCATCGCAAGCGATGGCAAGATGGCATTGGTTGATCCCGGCCGCGACCCGCAGCCTTACATTGCCTTTGCCAAGGAGCATCAGGCGGATATCGTGGCAGTTTTTGAAACACACCCCCACGCGGACTTTACCAGCAGCCATCTGGAATTTTTGGAGGACTACGGCACCAAGGTGTACGTCCACCCAGACATGGGCGTATCCTACGATCATGTCGCCCTTCAAGATGGAGAGGAAGTAGAGATCGGTAAAGTTCGGTTCCGCGCGCTCGACAGCCCCGGGCACTCGCCCGACCACAACAGCTATTTGCTGCTTGATGAGTCCGGAAAGGAATACGGTGTGTTCACAGGCGACAGCCTATTCATCGGGGATGTCGGTCGGCCCGACTTACGAGAAGATGCAGGAAAATACAACTTGACGCGTTCCGAACTGGCGGGAAAGATGTACGAAACCATGCAGAAGGTATTCAAACCGCTGCCGGATCATGTCAAAGTATACCCTGCCCACGGCGCTGGCTCGCTCTGCGGCAAAAACATGAGTGATGAGACCATAAGTACCATAGGCGAACAGCGGCAAAGCAACTGGTCGTTCAATGAAGAAGACAAGACCGCTTTCGTTGAAGAGCTGCTTGCTGGCCAGCCCAACGTGCCCAAATACTTCCCATTTGATGTGGAGGAAAACCGCCGGGGCGTAGCGCCTTACCTGCCCAGCCTTCAGAAAGTAACTCGACTGCCCAAAGACAGCGAGTTAGAGGAAGGCATTCTCGTTGTGGATGTCCGCCCATCTGAAGCCTACAAGAAGGGGCACATGGAAAACAGCATCAATATACCCGACGACGATAAGTTTGAAACCTGGCTGGGCACCCTGATTGAGCCTGCATCTCCCTACTACCTGGTAGCTGATGAGGAGAGCACCTTGAACAAGGTGCTGCACAAGGCTGCCAAGATAGGCTACGAAAGGTTCGTGACTGCAGCTATGCTTATAGACAGCAGCAAGTACGAAGGAACCGATGTCGCATTTACT
>CAYNIT010000169.1:0-10421 GCA_964397205.1 uncultured Phaeodactylibacter sp.
CCGTGTTCACATCGGTAATGGTGACGGAAAGGGTATCTCCGTAATAGGGCAAGGGGTCGAAAGCCACCTCGTTGGTATCGGAAACGATGACGGCGTTCATTTCATCCCTTACCGTAAGGATTTTGTCGCCTGCGCAAATGATGGGTTCCTCCAGTATGTCTTCGGGAACCAATACCAATTCACAGTCTTCGTCAGCCGGTATGGAAAGCGGGAAATCGGGATTGCCTCCATTACAAGCTAAATCGCATTGCGCGGCGATCGGGCCGTAGCAAAAAACGGCCAAAATGGCTGCGAAAAATACGCGCAGTCCGGAAGGCCAGCCATTCGCTGGCATCGCATGCCCTTGCGGGCGTTGATTGAATAGTCTCATTTTTGATGTAGTTTAGGCGTACAGGCCAGCGATGGCGCTGCACGCGTTATGAAAAATTTAGTTTTCCAATCCATAGCCAGCACTTCCCGCCCAGGATGGGCAGGCTGCTGGGGTATTTGGCTGAATAGCGCACCCGAATGGGATAGGCAGGGGCAATGCCTCCTCACTTCAGCCTACCTGGCCTAAGCTGGATGGCGCTACTCAGCGCGGCTGGTATCCGGGCATAGCAATACCAGGCCAAAGCGGGTAGCTTTCAGCGAAAGCAGGGCTCGCCAAGCGGCTGCCACTGTTCCAACTTGTTGAATACGCGCTGTGGGGGGAACAGCAAAGCTTGCGGACAGAAGCCCGACGGGTTACAGGGGGTAATAGCCTGCAGGCAGTACAACCGCTAAGCACTGAGGCTATGGCAGTATTAAAGCCAGGCTGCTCTATCTAAACCCTGCTGCCAAGGCTAGGCAGCGAAACTCCAGGTATCAGGAATAACTGCCGGCAGCAGGCCACTCAACGATACCCTGACTGTCGATACAATGCCCCCTCCCGCTAGCCCCTGCTCGCGCAGTAAGGAACGATTGCCCAAAGTATTCAGCCCATGCGCAGTACGTATCGTGCCAGAAGGGCGGTTCCGGTACGGAGCCACCAAGCTGTTCCTACAATCGCTGCTGCCAGGGCGTGCCATTGCAAAGCAAGTCGCGAAGCAAACCGCTACTGCCTCGGCACAACGGTAGAAAATACCGTGCCAAAGTGCTGCCCGCCTTTCATTCGTCTGTTTGGTGCATACTGGTTTATCAGAACCAGGCCGGCCGTGCCCGTACGGAGCCAACCAAACGGTTCTGCACGAAATGGCCGGGGATACCAACCATCTTCGCTTCGATAAATTTTCGAGAAAAATAAGTGCTAAAACTATGCCAAAAGCACAGGAAGGTAGAATTACTCGGGCAGGAGGCATTAAAAAAGCCCCCCTTCTAATGAAAGAAGAGAGGCCATCCCAAAAACCGATTTAAGTATAAACTTTAAAAAACCGGCTCTTGTGAATCACATACAATCCAATCGCCTATTCTTGAATACGTGAACCAGCAGTCCGCGCACTTCACGTACCCAATAGATATAATAAGTTACGGACCTTGCCGCGAAAGGTTTCACGCTGATGCAGTAAAAATGCAAAACCTGCTTCCTCCCCCGGAAAAAAGCCGGGGGAGAATGCCAACGGGCGCTTATCCCCACTGACGGGCAGGCAACAAATTAACTACATCAAAATACTCTTGTACCAAAACCAGCTCGGCTTTCCCTATACGGGGCAAACCAATAGGTATGGGCATCCTACTGCTGCGCAATGGTTGAACATGCAATCCATTCCGCCTCAGCATAGTTGCAGCCGCTGCTGCAGGAGCCGTATCTTTGCCTCCGCCTGCCCGAGGGCAAACCCGAGGCGCATTAAAAGCTACAAAGACCTTGCCAAAAGCTGCCGCCTTACCCCCCGATGTGATTCGAAGAGCCGTAGTACTATTGTGCTTGCTAGTACTGATATGTTTTGTTGCTTTGCCCCTTTTCCTTATTCCGTTCCAGGCTGATCAGCAAGCTTACCTCGTGGGAGCCGTCGTTGTACTGCTGGAACTCCTGGAAGAACAGGTCGTAGCTGTAGTAAAGCTGGAAATTCGACAGCTTAGTGCCCAGCAAAATGCCCAAAGAACCCAAAGAGCGGTAGGACAAACCCGTGACCAGCTGCTCCTGCAGGAAACCAGCTTTGAAATTGATATCTACCTGAGAGGGAATGTCCTTTACATTGCGCACTAAGAGGGAAGGCTCAAAAGAAAAATTATTGCCTGGGCTGATGAATTTGTGGCTGGCAAAGAACATGTAGTGTTTGAGGATGGGTTCATCCTGATCCTCTGCGGACAAGCGAACCAAATTGGTAAAGGTCAGGCCGATTCTCGTTTGGTCGTTGAAAGAACTGAAGAAGCTCAGCGCGGCATCGAACTTCCCTTTCCCATTCATAAAATCATTGATCAGGTCTTCATTGAGGTTGATCAAGCCGTTTTCCGAAACACGGCTATCGAGACTGATCTGCTGGTACTGGGTCTGGAACCCCGCCGACAGCTTAATTGACTCGTTGATCTGAAACCGGAAAGCGTAATTGAGGTGAGCCCGCAGGCGCTGCATCTGAGCAGCTGACTCGGACAGCACCCCTACTCCGATCCCGAAGTTGTCGCCCAGGGGGCCGTTGTACTGGGCACCGTAGGTCTGGGGAGCATCCGCAAAGCCGCTCCACTGCGCTCGGGCGTTGAGCTGGAAGTCATGCGTCTCATTGAACCCGGCGGCACTCGGGTTGATGAGGATTGGCGTTATGTTGTAGTGGGCAAAAATGCCTTCGTCTTGCGCTTGCGCCATCTGCAAGAAGACGGTACCGACGAGCAATAGTAGAATTTTTTTCATAGGACTAAATCGGTTGTGGGTGGACAAATGGTATTTTAAACCCCAGCTGGCAGCCCCGATAGAACCGCCAGCCGGGTAGGTGGTCAATTAATCTTCACGCAGTATGGTAAGCGAGCCTTTCTGTTGCACCAGGTTGCCCTCGGCATCGTCGTACTCCAGAATGTAGTAGTAGGGGCCTGCGGGAAGCTCGGATCCGTCTTCCCGGGTTCCCATCCAACTGTTGTCGTAGTTGACGGTTTCGAAGACCAACTGGCCCCAGCGGTTGTAAATTTCCAAGCGGTTCTCCGGGAAATCTTCCACGCAGAAAATCTGGAATTCATCGTTGCTGCCATTTCCATCCGGGGTGATCACCACACGCTCTTCCAAACAAGGGTTGCGGCGGTCATCCACGATGCCAGTGGTCAGGGAAGACAGGCAACCGTTGGCATCCTCCACCTGTACTAAATACTCGCCTGGGCAGAGGTCTTTGCGTTCCTGATCGTTGTTGTCGCCCATGACAGCCTCCCAGTCATAGGTGTAAGGGCCAGTGCCTCCGTCGGCTGTCACAAACAAAGAGCCGTTACAGCCATCGGTGGCGGGCTCCGACTCGAAGGCAAGGCTGATGGGTTCGGGCTCCTCTACTGTAAAGGTGTCGGACTTCTCGCAGTTGTTGTCGTCTATCACGGTCACAATGTAGTCTTTAGCGGGCAGCAGAGCAATGCGGTCGCCAATGGCATCGTTGTCCCAAAAATAGCCAAAGGGAGACGTGCCCCCCTCAATATCCAGGGTAATAATCCCGTTGCTGCCACCTTCGCAGCGGACATTCTGCACCAGCCCTTCTATGACCATGCTATCAGGGGCTTCTAGCGTAACTGAGGAAGAGGAAGTGCAGCCGAATTCATCGCTCACCAAGAGGTTGTAAGTGCCAGCCGCCAGGCCATCCACCTCCGGCTCCATGCCTACCATGAAACCATTTTCATCAGTCCATTCGTAGAGGTAGCCAGAGCTGCCGCTGGCCATGGCGCTCACTTGCCCGTCTTCCGCATCGGGGCAGGAAACTTCGAACCCATTGTAATCGGATGCAGGGCTGGCGGTTACCGCCAGATTGGAAACAGGTTCAATGGTCACCTCAAGCGTCAGGCTATTGCCGGAAGGCTCACTGACAATGACGGTATAGTCGCCGGCGGGTAAATCCTGTGGGTCTTCCACTTCCGATACGGTATCGCCCATGCTGACCCATTGGTAGGTATAGCCGGGGTCTCCGCCCTCCACAGTGATATCTGCTGCGCCATTGTTGTCGTCCGGGCAGTCGGTGCCAGTGGTTGATTCTAGGACGAGGGAGAACTCATTGATGAGGATAGAATCGGGGCCGCCCAAAATGCAGCCGTTGGCATCCGTGATGGTCGGTGTGTACCATTCTCCTCCGCACAGCCCCTCTAGGCTAGGGCCCGTTTCGGAGGTATTGCTCCATTCTACGCTGTAGGGTGGCGTACCGCCCTCAATCTCAATCTCCACCATGCCATCACAGTTGCCGTCGGTAGCGTGCTGGTAATCGAGCGGGCTGCTCAGCGCAAGTGGCATGGGCTGAGTAATCATAATATTGGATGCTGGCACACTATTGCCGAGCGCATCCGTTACCTGCACTTCCGTAGAGCCAGAGGGCAGGTTGTCGAAGGAGACCGTGTTGTCTTGCACGACATCGCTTAGTTCTTCGCCCTCTGAGGTAGTCAGCAAGACGGTGTAGGGAGCTACCCCCCCTTGGATGTTGACAGTCAAAGAGCCATCATCGGTGTAGGAACAGGTGGTGCCGACAGCGGTTAGTTCTGGTGCCGACATCGGCTGCACGTAGATGACTTCGAAGCAGGTATCCCAGGAGCAATTGTTGCCCAGGTTGCTGTCCGTAACACTTACACAGTATTCGCCCGTTCCAAGATTACTGATGGACGAGCTGGAAGAAGTAAAGCCACCCGGGCCGCTCCAACTGAAAGACAGCGGCTCGGCGCCACCGCTCGCATTTAGAGTAATCGAGCCATTGGTGTTGCCGGGGTCCCCGTTGACCGGAACGACGGAGGGGTTCACATTAATAGGAGGCGCCTCATTCAGCAGGAAATTGCGGGTTATCACGCTGCCGGCATCGTCCGTAATAGTTACGGTATAGTTGCCGGCCGGCAAATTAAAGGCCGCCGGTGTACCTGGGTTAGGCGTTACGCCGCCCCAATCGTAGCTATAAGGCATCATGCCTCCGGAGACAGCCACCGTTATGGATCCATTGGTTGCTCCTGGACAAGCATCGACGATACTGCTGCTGGTGATGCGCAGGGCATTGATGACCTCCGCACAGCCGGTAGTTGTACAGCCCCGGCTGTCTGTTACCGTTACGCAGTAACTGCCACCGTCACTTAGGTTGGCAAGGTCTTCGGAGGTGGAAGTGAAGTTATTGGGGCCGCTCCAGCTGTAGGTATAGGGCGAGCTGCCACCGCTTACCTCCAGGTCTACCGTCCCATCGCTGCCATTATCAACTGGGCCGGGGACGATACTCCCGATGGCCAGCGCATCCGCTGGTTCTGTGACTTCTGCCGTGGCAGTACCCTGGCACTGCTTGGCATCAGTAGCGGTCACATTATAGGTGCCAGCGGCAAGAGTGGTAATCGTGCTGCCGGTATTGGAGTAGTTGTTCGGCCCGCTCCACTGATAGGAGAAGCCGCCGTTGCCGCCACTGGCGCTGATCTGAATAGAGCCGCTGGACTCCCCCTTGCAGCTGACCTCCGTGATGTCCGGCGATAAACTGATGGCCGGGGGCTCTGACAAGTCAAAGGTTTCTATTGTCCGACAGCTGGCTTCGTCAATTACCGTGACGGTATAGCTGCCGTCGGCCAGGCCGGTAATTTCAGCCCCTTGGCTCTGAGGCGTTGTATTCCAGAAGTAGGTCGGGCTGCCGATGGTATTGGAAACCGTCAGCGATATAGCGCCATCGCTATCACCGGCACAACTGATTTCATCGATGGAGGCGCTGATGCTTGGCCCATCGCCGGTTCCTTGCGGTACGGTAAAGCAACTTTCAGCAGTACAGCCGTTGGCATCCGTTATCGTTGTGCAGTAAGTGCCAGCCGGCAAGTTGGAGGGATTGGTTTGTCCCGACTGTATGCCGTTGTTCCATTGTATATTGTAATCCGGTGTGCCTCCTTCGATGGTTAGGTTGACAGAGCCGTTGCTGCCGTCAACGCAGGTGGGTGCAGTCACCCCGCCGCTTACGGAAAGGGCGCTGCCGGGCTCAGCAACCTGGTAGGTTTCCATGGTGGTCAGCCCACCGTTGCCGTTGTCTGTAACGACCACCGTGTAGGAGCCTGCCTCCAGCCCATTGATGGTAGCGCCAGTCGCGTTGTTGCTCCAGCTGTAGCTAAACGGGCCGCCGGTACCGCCACTCGCGGCAATGCTGATTGAACCATCAGAACCGCCGTTGCAGCTCACGTTCGTAATATCCACATTGCCTATAGAAGGCGGTTGAATGGCGGAGATGTCGACGGTGCCCGATTCGCCGTTGAAATCAATTTGATTGACTCCATCGTTGATATCTATCGGTCCAGTAGGCGTACCCGAAAAGTCCAGTTGCGTTGTGGTGCCATCGTCTCCGATGGCTTCGAAGCATATTTCGAACAGCACCGCGCCATCTGGCAAGTCAATAGAATTAACAGTAGTAGGCTCAAACCAAGTGGTGGTAATAAGGTCCTGCGGTACACCTCCAGTCCCCGGCAAACCGAAGTTGCCCATTTCATAACCGGGCACGTTTGGATTGATGTTATTAATGGATTGAAACTCCAGCTCATTGTTATCAAAGGCGATGCCGAAGGAGAAGCCAGCTATATTTTCAAAGTTCAGTACCGTTACCGGCAAGCAGAAGCTCTCGCCGGGCTGCACCGTTTCGTCGGCGATGGTAAGCAGGAACCCTTCGAAGTCCGGGTTGATGCAAGCTTGCCCCGCGTCTTCATCGAAGCTCAGCATGCCCATGGTACTGCTAGTAAAGCTGATCGGCTCTACAGAACCGGTGAAGGAAATATCCGAGCACTCTTCTGGCATACCAATCGCATTGAAGCAGAGGGATAGCAGCTGCTCGTCATCCGGCAGGGTTACCGGGGTTCCGCTATTGTCCCAGCTGATTCCAATTGCACCGGGCGTGCTGGTATCGATATTGCCGCTTGATGTGAAGTTGGCTAAGCTGTTCGTCAAGTCTGTGACATCATCCAGCTCCAGCACGGTCTCATCGTATTCGATGGTGAAGCTAAAGTCAGTAACGTTGTTGAAGTTATCGACCGTAAGGGGTACACAGAAAGAAGCACCTTGCTCTACATTGGCATTGCCGATCGAAGCTTGCACCTGCCCTGCCACATCATCATCCACGCAGACATCGTCATCATCCAGGAAGTTTTCTACGATTTCTTCGTTGCTATCGGTGATTTCTATGCTGGTAGGCATATCGTCGAAATCCACTTCCGAGCAGCTCCCATCGGCTCCCAGGGCAGTAAAACAGACCTCAAACAAGACAGAGCCATCCGCCAGGTCAACCGAACTCGCCGTCGGCTCCGTCCACAGCACAGTGATGATGCCGGGCTCCGGATTAAAAAAGTTGCCCCCCGGCGTGAATCCGTTCATATTGCTGTTGGTATTCGTTACTTCTTCGTACGACAGATGGTCGGGGTCGTAAGTAATGGTAAAGGACATGCCCTGAATGTCCACAAAGTTCTGAGTAGTAAACGCCATGCAGAACTCTTCGCCGGGAGTAACATTTTGTCCTTCCGCACTAATGGTAAGGCCATCGAAGGTTCCAGTAAAGGTAATCTCTCCCTTTTCGGAATCCGCCGGTATGTCCTCTTCGTTGCTGTCGATGAACTCAAAGGGCGTCATGAAATCGCCCGTGAATTCCAAGTCCGCCTCTACGCCTTCCCCTAATGCCGTGAAGCAAAGCTCCATAAGCACCGATTCGTCATCGAGGGTAACGGAGCCGAGCGTAGGGTGGGCGTATGTGACGGTGAGCCGTCCAGGCGATGGGTTGGCAACACTGCCGCCTACGGTGAAGACCGGCAGATTGTTGTTCAGGTTATCGAATTGATCAAACTGAAGCAGGCTGGTATCGTACTCTATCACGAAAGACATGCCCTGCACATCCGTAAAGTTGCACACTTCAACCGGCACACAGAAGCTGTCTCCAGGGTTGACCGTGGTGTCGGGTATGGTCAGAAACAAATCGGCAGTAGGCGGGCATCCTCCCTGATCGCAACCTTCCACCGTTGCGCTGCCGCTGTTGATGGTTGCTGGCACTACTTCCTCGTTGCTATTGACAAACTCTTGAGCAATAAAGTTGGAGGTGGTAATGTCGGAAGTTCCACAGCTTTCCGCTGTAAAACAAATTTCGAATAAGACCGCATCATCAGGCAAAGTTACCCCCTGCAGCGTTGGATGTACGTATTGTATGGCAATGGTTCCTGGGCTTGGGTTATTGGTGCTGCCGCCTTCCGTGAAACCAACCAAGCCTGAATTGATATTTTCGATGCCAGTATAAGACAACAAAGCCGGATCGTAGGATAAGGAGAATCCCATACCAGCAATATCGTTGTAGTTGTCCGCTGTAATTTGCAAGCAGAAGTTATCCCCTTGCTGCACGGTTTGGCTGCCGACAAATAGAGCGAGGTCTCCTCCCCCACCGGTACTGTTGATGGTAATATTGCCATCGCTGCCGTTGAAGTCTACGCTTTCGCCGCTATTGTCCTCCAGGCTGATGGGCAAAGGAGTGTCAGAAAACGCGATGCTCGATGATCCTGCTGCTGTGCCATTGAAACAGAGTTGGAAAATGGAAGTCCCATCGCTCACTGTAGCTCCGCCGCTCTGCGACCAATCCACAGTCACTACGCCGGGAGTTGAAGTATCGAAATCACTGGCATCCAAGCCGGGAAGATTAAAAGCAGTTACTTCGTCAAATTCCAGAATGTTTTCGTCGTACGTTATGCTAAATTGAGTGCTGGCGATGTCGGTAAAGTCCGTCACGCTCACATCCACACAGGCTTGACCGCCTTGATCTGCAGTATCATCCCCAATGTCGAAGCTTACCTCCGCCGGGCCGCCGGAGCCGTCGCAGCTGCCACCTTCTACAGTTGCCATACCGTTCTCCGGTACGAGATCGAACGTTACGTTGTTCCCATCATTGTCTTCGCCAAGTATCTCTATCGTCAGGAATCCACCGGGATCGTCGAAAATAATGTCCGTATCTCCGCAGCCTACCGCTTCTACATTGAACGAGAACATCGTGGTGCCGTCCGCCAGGGTAATGGGCTGGAAAGAGGGCTCGAACCAGGATACATTAATTTGGCCATCCGGTACAGTCGAACCATTTGGTGTAGAAAAATTAACTCCCGGCACATCGGTGAGCCCAGCGAAATCAGCATCATTAACAAAGGTGATTTCCTGGTACTCCAGGATGGTGGAATCCCATTTCACAGCGTACTGCACGCTATTAATGTTTTCAAAGTCGGATACAGTAACGCTAATCTCGAATACATCGCCTGGCTGGGCGGTAGTGGAAGCGGGTTCAATGGAAAACGTAGTAGTGGGTTGTGCTGCTAGGGGCACAACGAAGGCGAGCAAACCAAGTGCTAGGCAGGTAAAAATTTTGTCCATCATGTTCGGATTTGGGATGTTATAGAATGACTAAAGGCTTTGAATTACTGAGCCATGAGCTTATGTGATATGATGAAATCGGTTGAATGTACTTTCAGCAGGTAGGTGCCAGCTTGCCTGAACAAGCCGCCCGGCAATTCAAGCGGGAATGTTCCGGTTGGATAAGCACGAGAGGGCTGGCTGAAAAGAAGCTTCCCATCGGGAGCGTAGAGGCTGATGGCGGCATTCGCCCGTCGGTGGAAATTCAGGTTTACCTCGGTTGCGCTTTGAAAAGGGTTAGGAGCGGAGGTAATGCTCAGCGTCTCTGCTCCTCGCCGCTGCAGTATAGAAGATACCCCGTCCACCTCAATCACGCCAGCCTGGAATGTAACGTCGAGCACGTTCTCGTCCATATCCGCAATTTCTACTGCTACCGGCGTTTCAACAAATACGATGGAATCTGTGACTGTTTGATTGGTCTCTACCTCGAAATCCAGGACAAACATAGTCGCATCATCCTCTAAACTCACTTCCGATAAAGCAGGGTGTGCCCAAACAAAAGCCAGGTGTCCGGTGTCGGCCGCATTCAGGTTAAAAGTCTCAAAAGCGCTAGGCATAGATGGATTCAGGTCACGGGCATCCTTCAGCCGCAAAATATCTTCATTCCACGCCATGCTAAATTGACAACCAACTATATCGTTGAAATTTTTAACCTTCACTTCTACGGAGAAATCTTGGTCCGGCTCTACTTTGTGGTCGGTAGCATAGAGCGTCACTTGTGCTGAAGAAAAGAAAGGGAATAGCAAAAGGAGCGCAATCGTAAGGAATGCTCCTCCCGCGTGCTTTAAGTGTTTCATGGGATCATGAGATTAATTGTAATAAGCGGCAAGTTAGCATTTTTTGCTCACATACGAAAGCTTGCTCTTCCACTATTTTGAAACGAAAAGAGCCGGACACTCCCCTTGGGGAATGCCCGGCTCTCACGCTCTTTCAGAGC
>CAYNIT010000170.1:0-10418 GCA_964397205.1 uncultured Phaeodactylibacter sp.
GCAGTACACGGCCATCGACCGGGCGGCTTTCGTTCGGCATTACTACGGCTTTGTGCTGCTGCGCACTTTGCAGGTACTAAGTGCCTACGGCCTGCGCGGGCTGCACGAGCGCAAGCCCCATTTTTTGCAATCCATTCCCTACGCCCTTCAAAACCTGGACAAGCTGCTGCAAGATAACCGGACGGGCTTGCGGTTGGCCGAATTGCGGCGCCTTGTCGGCCGGCTGCTGGAAGACGAGCGCTTTGCGGCTTCCGCCAAAAAACAGGGGGAAGGCAGCCCGCTGACCGTGCGGATCCGGAGTTTTTCCTATAAAAAAAGCGGCATACCTGCGGACCCTACTGACAACGGCGGCGGCTTCGTATTCGACTGCCGTTTTCTGCACAACCCGGGGCGCTACACGTCGTACAAAACGCTGACCGGGCGAGATGAGGCGGTGGTAACTTTCCTGAATCAACAAAGCAAAATGCCGGCATTCCTGCAGGATGTCTTCCGCATCGTGGATGAAGCCGTGGAAAATTACCTAGAGCGGCAGTTCAGCAGCCTGATGGTCAGCTTTGGCTGCACGGGCGGGCAGCACCGCTCGGTCTACGCGGCAGATGAGTTGGCGAAGCATTTACGGGAAAAGTACGGCGTCAGGGTAGAATTGCAACATGTGGAGCAGGAGAAAAAAGGGTGGGTGAATGGCTAAAAAACCACCCCGGCGCTGAAGGCAGCGGCCGGGGCGGTGTATGGTGTAAGGTCGTAGCTCTAATGGCGCTTTTGCATTTCTGCTTTTATGTCGTTGCGAAGGGCGGTTGCTCCTTCCATCATATCTTGGTAATAAGCGGCTATTTCCTCCGCCTGTTCAGGATGGCTGAGGATGTACTCGATGATGGGCACCTGTTCGAAGTCGACGCCTATCTGTTCTTCCAACACGCGCATGATGTCCTGTAGCATCTCTTCTTTAGACTCATACGAGCGCTGCGGGAGGTATCCTGCCAGGTTAGCAGGATGGGTAGAGGCTACGGAGTAATCCAAGTCTGATGCCAAGGTCGGGCCATTCACATCATACATTCTGGGATTATAATCCGGCTTGAGTTCCTTGACAGCTGCCTGCAGCTGATTGAGGGTGTGCTGCATGTCCTCGATTACCCGGCTCATGTCGTTGTGGTTGATGCCCACCGCCGTATTGACCAGGCTGATGTAGGCATTAGGCTCCGATGCTTCCCAGGCTACGCCCACGATGCGCTGGTAATCCCGTGCTTTCATTTCATCTGCTGCCACGGCTATAGCGATACCGTCTCCGTTACCGCTTGGTAGGATGTAGTCACCAATTTCTACCTCGCCCTGCACTTTAACCGGCACCTGGCCCATGAAGGCAATTTTCTCGGACAGTGTTTCTCCGGCAGCGTCCTTCGGCATGTTGCCCAGTACGATCGGAGCAGTCGAAACCACCATAAAACGTTCGGCATGGGTGAAAGTCTTGGATACTTTGCCGCCAATCACGCCTACGACGTCCCCTGCTTTGATATCTTCCTGCGGTATCGCCCGCTCCAGCCATTCGGCATAGTCGCCGGAGCCGGATTCATAGGCCACCCCGATGTTGATGTCTGCGTAAGCGCCGTAAATGATCAGATTGATGATATCTACGGACAAGTCAACCGCATTAGCCAGTACATCTTCTGGGTCGAAAACACTGGCCAGGCTGCTGGCAAGGGTTATGATGGAGCCAAAGGTGGAAATTGACCCATTCAGGATATCCAGGGTGTAATTGGAGAATATCTGGGATTTGAAGTTGGTCGCTCCTTCCTGGCCTACCGCTTGCTGGAAGATGCCGTCTTCATCGCAGAGCTGGCTTGAAATAGCGTTCCAAACTGCGGTAGCCGGGGTGTTGCCGGAGGCGAGCATATCATCTCCTACTACCACATTGAATTGGTTGATCAGGCTTGCAGAGTTATCCGAAAACGCATCGTTTACCAGGCTTGAAAAACTGCCGGGGTCAAAGGAAGACTGAGAGGGGTTGTCGATATCCACAGACTTCACAAAATTGCCTATGATGTCAAGGAACCCTGAACTGGCGTTTAAACCAGGAAGATCAAGTATGGAACCAATATCCGGATTTAGGTCTACTGTACTGGGCGGGTTAGAAACGATAGTCTGTACCAGGCTCAGTAAACCAGTCGGGTCAAGGTCCGCCCGGGTCATGCCTTCGATGCGCCCGGTCATGGTATTTTCATCGGTCCAGAAAGAAACATAGTTATTGCCCCGACCGGTCTCAGCAATGTTGCTGTAGGAAGGGTTTACCTGAATAGCAAGCCCCTGTTCGCTGCCCTTGATCAGCATCGGGTAAGTCGTTTGGTCTGACTGTGAGCCCAAAAGGCTTGCATCAACTGTCATCCGGGCGTTGAAAGTGGCGCTGCTATCCACAGTGAGCCTTCCGCTCAGGTAGGTGCTGCTGCCGTTGTTGACATTTAAGGCATCATTAAAATCGGCAACCCCATCTACCGTGAGCATATCTTTCAGGCTGGTAGCTTTGTCTACAGTCAGGATGCCGCTTAAGCTAGTGGCGCCCATATTGTTGACATTCAGATCGCTATCGAGGTCGGTAATGCCGCCCACCTTGAGGTTGTTGTCGATATTGGCGTTGTTGTTGACCTGCAGGTCGTTGCCGATCAGGGCATTATTACCGACGGAGAGATCGCCGTCAATATTTACTTCTCCATCGGCTGTGATGCGCATGCGCTCGCTGTTGTTCGTCTTTATGACCAGATCATTTTCATCAATGGTG
This sequence comes from uncultured Phaeodactylibacter sp., assembly GCA_964397205.1. Taxonomy (GTDB): domain Bacteria; phylum Bacteroidota; class Bacteroidia; order Chitinophagales; family Saprospiraceae; genus Phaeodactylibacter. Next base: position 2,768 of record CAYNIT010000170.1, read on the forward strand.
CCTAGGAAGAAGAAGTCCGGGTTAGCGTTGCGGTTGCCGAGCAGGTGCCATTGGATGCCTCCATTGTGCGTTCTCTGACCTTCCCCTTGCTGGGCTTGTGTGCCAGCTATTGTACCAGCTGAACCGGCATGAAAGGCGTAAGGCACTGCCAGCAGCCGGCTTTTGCTGAGCATTTTATAACGCCCATCCCCGGATGCATCGAGGCTGAGGCTCATCCATATCTCATGCTCCGCCCAGGGCACTTCGGTAAAATTGCCAGCAATCACTTCACCTGCGCCGATGGTGAGGGTGAACAGCCCCAGTTCATTGGTGCGGGTCTGGTGCTCTTCCAGGTATACGGAAGCATCCTTTTTCCCATCCGCCAAAAGGTTAATACGGATGCCAATGGCCTGATCCGCCAGGATGTTCCCTTCTGCATCTCTAGCAACAGCTTGGTACTGCATGCCCTGCGGTACCGACTGAGCCATCAAAGTGCCTGCCAAGAGCAGGCTGGTTAATAGTGTCAGGAAGTGTTTCATCTTAGGATTACATTTTGGTGACCTTGAGGGTCTGCAGCAAGCGGCCCGTTGCGCCCCTCAAGCATAAATAATAGGTGCCAGCCGCGTAATTGGCCATCGGCAGCTGCTGATGGCCAGTCCGAAGACGGATAGGCTCTGCCCAGAGGCATTGGCCCGTGGCAGTCCGAAGCTCGAGCTGCCCTTCTCCGTCTTGTGTTGAAAACAGCTTGACCTGAAGCTGATCGGGGGTAGGATTGGGAAAGGCGGTAAGCTCTAGCCCCGGTGATGCCTGTTCGGGCCGGAAGCTTTCGGGCAGAGCCTGCTGCTCTGGCGATTCCACCCGCAGCTCGGGCTGATGGAATCCTTCCGTGAGCAAGCCTTCGTCCATGTGATGTGTCTGAATAGCGGTCTCGCCCAGCGTCCACTGCAGTTGAATCTTGCCTTCCTGCGTTTCTCCTCCGGCAGCCCCCAAAACAGCACGGTCCAAAGATTGCGCAGAGAGGCCAGTGCAAGCAACAACCGATAGCAAGACAGCCATTATGCATGTTCTGATCATATTATAAAAATTTAGTCTGCGAATTATACGCCGGCGCGCACCCGGACAGGACAGGCAAGGCTATCGGCGCGTACGAATGGGCCAATACAACTTTGCACTGCAGCTGTCAGGTGACAGCGGCATTTTTAATGCTTTCATTAGGGGAGCGTCTTTGTAGGATATTTGTCAGGGGGGGATTCTGCTTCCTTTTACGGAAAAAGAATCTGATGGATACAGGAAAGCTGGAAGAATTTTAAAAATTCACCTTTTGCAAGTCACAGCACCAACTGCTGCATCAACTCTTTGAATTCGGCGGGCTCTTTGAAGAGGCTATCTTTGTACACCGTAGCCCGAAAGCGCAGGTTGTGGACCCGGTCGTTCCGCAGTTCCAGCTCGATCATCACATTACCGAATTTCTGGGTAAACTTCCCGTCTTCTTGTTGTTGGCGGATGCTGGGGCCAGGCTTGAGGTAGTGCCGCTGAATGGTCTCCACCCAATTGGCGCGCTCGTAGGTGCGCAGGTCGGAAATTTGGGTGCGGTAGTGCAGGCTCAGCACCTGCTCTTTAAGGTAGTCGAAAAAGTGCGTCACATCCCGCAGGCTGTAGCGCGTTTCGCCAAAGTGTACGACAAAGCCTTTGGAAGAAGGCGTATCGAGGAAGTCTATAGCTTCATCTACCTTATCGAGGTCCACGCGGGAGATAGCGTACTGATTGCTCAGCCAGTCGAGCAGCCGGCGCAGCACTAGCGTCTCTTTCCAGAACGCATAATCCTGTTTTTCCTCCTCCGTCCGCTCAATCATTTCGTGTATGAGGGGTTGAGAAGGTGAGCTTTGTTCCGCTTGCTGAAACATTTTTTTGAAGTACGACCAGAGCTTGTCCATTCCTGCATTTTTGCTTCCAACAGCGGGGAAGGGCTCTTTGTTCCGAGTGACCGAAATCACTGCTCCGGCTGACCGCTATCACTTTTTGGCCCGCTCCCCCCACCCTACTTTTGCCTCAATCGCAACTGCAAAAGCCATCAATATGACTGCTCATCAGCAATTACTGGAAAAGTACAACGTCCCAGTGCCCCGCTACACCAGCTACCCTACTGTACCTTACTGGAAGGACGAGCCCCCCTCCGAAGCCGCCTGGAAATCCAGAGTCGTTCAGGCCTTTGAGCGGCAAAACGAGATCAGCCTTTACCTGCACCTGCCCTTCTGCGAGGCCCTATGCACCTACTGCGGCTGCAACAAGCGCATTACCAAGAACCATGGGGTGGAGTCCCCCTACATCGAAGCAGTGCTCAAGGAATGGCAACTTTACCGCGAGCTGCTGCCGGGCAAGCCAGTACTGCGCGAGCTGCACCTGGGCGGCGGTACGCCTACCTTTTTCTCTCCGCAGAACCTGCATCACCTGCTGTTTTCCATCTTGCAGGATGTAGACCTGGCCGACAGCTACGAATTCGGCTTTGAGGCCCATCCGGGCACCACTTCTCCCGGGCACCTGGAGGTACTGCGCGAATTGGGCTTTTCCCGCCTGAGCATCGGGATTCAGGACTTTGCGCCGGAAATTCTGGAGATCATCAACCGCCGGCAAACATTTGAAGACGTGGTTCAGGTTACCCAAAAGGCGCGGGAGCTGGGCTACGCATCCATCAACTACGATCTCATCTTCGGATTGCCCCTGCAGACCAAAGCGCATATTATCGATACCGCCAAAAAGGTGAAAGCGCTGCTGCCCGAGCGCATCGCCTTTTACAGCTACGCCCACGTGCCCTGGATCAGCCCCAGCCAACGGGCCTATTCCAAAGCGGACTTGCCGAGCGGACAGGAAAAGCGCGAACTCTACGAGCTGGGAAGGGAATTGCTAGAGGCAGCCGGTTATGTTGAAATCGGCATGGATCACTTTGCCCTGCCCAAAGACAGCCTCTGCAAAGCCATGAAGGCCGGGCATCTGCACCGCAATTTCATGGGCTATACCCCCTACAATACGGAATTGAACCTTGCCCTCGGCGCTTCCTCTATCAGTGACAGCTGGGATGGCTACATTCAAAACGAAAAGACAATCGAGCGCTACCAGGAGATCGTAAACAGCGGGCAGCTGCCGATTATCAAGGGGCATCTGCTGACAGAAGAGGACCAAATCCTGCGGCAGCACATTCTCAACCTCATGTGCCGCCATGAGACGAATTGGGAAGACCCGGCGCTGCAGTGTGCTGCCCTTTACGATGGCATTGCCCGCATGGGTGAACTGGAGGGGGACGGCCTGATACATCGGGAACCCTACGCCCTGAAGGTGCTGCCCGTCGGCTACCCCTTCATACGCAACATCGCACTGGCCCTCGATGCCCGCTACTGGCGCCAACGGCCGGAGGGGGTGCTGTTCAGCCAATCGGTGTAGACGATTGCCCAGCAGCCCCTACTTTCCGCGCTTCCTATTCCGCTGCAAGTATTCGGGATCAAAGGTACGCATGGCCAGCTGCAGCAGTTCGTAGAACTCATCCGCAGTGCCGTCAATGGAGCGGCGTACCCAGAAACTGGCCGCCATGCTTCTGGCCAGGTATGCTTCTCCCGACAGCTCTGCGAGCAAATCCTGCAGTTCCCGGTCGAACAGCTGTTTGATGTCGTCTAGCTTCCGTTCCTTTGCGGAGCGCTCCAGCAGCCGGAGGTAGCGCTGCTGCAAAAACTGCCGATCGGCAGCCGCGTCATAAGTATCGTAAAACTCCCGCAGCAAGTCTCGGAACTCTTGATCGTAAAAGCCCTGCAGCTGCCGGGCCAACCATTCGTTTTCAGCCGCATCGCTGAGGTATTCTTGCAGCTTTTTCAAAAACGCCGGATTGTAGCGCCCGAACTTGGTCTTGTTCTGCAGATCGATCATGCCTTTTCCATGAGGCCCGGATAGGAAGACGCGTTCTCCAATGAAGCGCTCCAGCGTCTGCGGGTTGAACAGATAACGCAGCACCGCATAGCGGCCCCGTACCCCGACCTCCGGAAAATTGGTTTTAATCTGGTTGTAGGGTTGCTGAAAAACGCCATCCGCCCGCTTTTCCCACTCCTTTGGCGCTTGCAGCAGCTCCTCTTCAAACCGGCTGCGCGGGCGCGCTTCCGCCGGGCAGCCGTCTTCGGTGCCCTTGGCAGGCTCGAAGGGGCATCGGTCAAGTCGGTTTTCTAAGCCATCGCCATCGGAATCTCGTTCTTCAATCAAGGGAGCAGGGGTGCGCGCCAGCCCATTGGCCTCAATAGCCAATATTGCTTCCACATAAGCATCAGCCAGTTTTTGCCGAAAGGCAGGTTGGGCCAGCAGTGCCGCTTCCTGCCGGTTGGTATAAAAACCGTTTTGCATGAGCACCACCGGTTCCGGCACATTTTCAATGATGTAAAACGGCCGGCTAGGCGAATACTTAATCGATCGGTTGCGCAAACTGGTTTTCCGCAGCACATACTCCAGGCAAATGGCGGCAAGGCGGGCACTGGATTTGCTATCCGGCTTCGGCCAGGCTTCCGCCCCTCGGATACCTTCCGCACTCCAGCCATTATTCCCCTGCGATGCAGAGGCATTGAAATGCAGCGACAGCACCATTTTGGGCTGTTTGGAAGGGTGCGACTCGATGCGCTGCACCCGCTCTGCCAAGGGGACATCGCGCTCCTCAGGCACCACTTCAAAGTAGTCGACTTCCAATTGGCTAAGGCGTTCTGTGATGCGGCGCACCAAGTCCCGGCTGAGTTCGTACTCTAAAAGCTGGGTTTTGCCGTCGTCGAATACAGGCGAACGCTTGCCCGGCGTATTGCTGCCGTGCGGATTGTCGAGGCACCAAAGATACCGGCTTTGGCGGCTGCGCTGCACGGGGATGTCCAGCTCCACTGCTCGGCTGTCCTGTTTGGTGGCCGGCAGCTCTTCCCGGGGCCGCAGGACAAAGGATTGAGTGACCCTTTTTGCCAAATCTGCCAGCGGGACGAAGTACTCCCGGCTTTCGTATCCGGCTTTGCTTACCGACAGTTGTACTCCTTTGCTGCCCCTAGCCAGGCGATAAGGCACCGCTAATTCAACTTGCCCGGATTGATCGCTGCGCCCCTGGAAGCCACCTTTGGCTTTAGAGGTGATGCGGGCACCCGCCACGGGCTTTCCAGTGGACAGGTTTTCTACGCTGGCGCGCAGGCTGTAGAATGCCCGCGCAGCTTCTTGGCTCGGGCGCAGCGAAAACCGGCCAAGCTCCTGTGCCGGCAGGTATACGGCACGAATGAGCGTGTCGTACCCTTTTTGCCAGAGCTTGATGGTATCAACACCTCCCGGAAAAGTACGGGGAATGCTCAATACAAACCCGCCGTCGCCATCGGTGCGGCCTGCTATGGTGTCCAGCCACACCTTGGCATTGCTAAGGCTGGATTGCGTATTGTCATCCACTACCCTCCCTCTCAGCTCGTAGAAACGGTCCTGGCAGTCTTGCAGCACGCTGTCCCCGCCTAATTCTTTGGGAAGGTAACCAGGCACTCCATCGGCGATGAGCCAGTAGTAGTTGTCATCGGCTTCCAGTACCTCCACCCGCTCGCCCTCTTCCAGCACCTTCAAATACCAGCCGCTCTCGAGTTCGGCATCGGCGCCATTTTCCCGGTAGGCGCGGGCAATTTCCGCTGCTTTTTCCGCATTGATCGGCCGGGAGCGCAGTACCGCCGGCTGCAGCACTACCCGGCATTTCCTCTCAAAGCCCGCTCGCCCGCCGCACCAGTCGCGCAGTCTTCCAGCATCCAGGAAAAGGGTATCCACCGATAGAGCAGCTGCAAAGTAGGCGCAAGCCTGATGGTGCAGAGCGGAATCCTGTACGGCCAACTCGGCTTCTTCAGCCAGCGTAGCCCCTCGGTTGTACAGGGCCACGGACAAGTTGGCGCGCACCTCTTCCTGCAGCTCGAGGCTGTCCGGCAGGGCAGACAAGCTGAGCGAGAGGCGGGATTCAAAGGCGGTGAGGCGCCCCCACTCCCCTTCCAATTCATCTCCGGACAAGGGCAAATACCACCGCCATAGCTGCTGGCCGATACGATCGTCCCGGCCGAACTGCAGCGTACCTTCCCCCTGCATCAAGCCCAGGGTGTGAGCCACCCGTTGCATAGCGCTCTGCCGCGGAGCCGCCCGCAAATATTCCAGGGCCGTTTCTTCCAGGAATAAGGGCCAGGCTGCCTGTTCCCGGAAACACAAAAAAGTGGAGCCGCCATCAGAGGCATTGGATACCATAGCTCCATCGCAGTTGAGGCTTATGTTCCAGGGGATGCTCATCACGCCCGTGAAAAACAATAGGGCGGGCAGAACCCAACGCAGTTCCCCCCACAGATGCTCCATGCCGAGCGCTGGCATACCTTGCCGGAATAGATGGCCGCGCCACGTTTCGGGCAGCCTCTGGGCAAACCGGCTTTCCCGCTGCTGCAGCTGATAAGCCGCCACAGCATCCGGGCTGCCTCCCAGCTCCATCAGCCCGGCGATTTCTTCCGCTAACTGATGCCTCCGGTTGCCACCACCCAGCAGCAAGTATTCGTTGAGAGCGGCGTGCATGCGGTAATCTTCAAAGGCAGCGCTGTCCGCTGGGGGCGCGTGCTGCTCCAATACCTTGTGCAGCTCCTGGCGAATGCTTTTCAGCAACTGCGGCTGTTCCTTTTCCAACCAGTCCACCAACTGTAGGCGGGCGGACTCGGGTATGCTGCCTTGCACGAACCAAGGCAACCGGCAAAGCTCCAGCAGATTATCGAGGCTCAACAGCTTGTCTTGCCCCTCCGAGAAAAACCGCCCCCAGTACAGCGTAAGGTGCCAGTGCAGGCTGGGGAAAACGGCGCAGGCGGCAATCCACTGCAACATTTCGGGGCGGTAGGCTGCCTTGAGGGTGGGCAACAGCGGGCCGTCCAACACAATTCCTTCCCGCAGCTTAGGCTCCAGGCGTTTCCGCCAGTTGTCCATGCTGGGCACTTCGTCTGCCTCTAGGGCTTCGAGCAGGACCTCCAGGCTCTCCAGGCTCAGCGGCAGCAAGTGGAACAGCTGGGCCAGACGGCGCTCCTGCCGCCCCCAGGCATCAGGATGCTTGGGCGTAAATAGAGCCCGCTGCTTCCAGCCCTGCAGCACCTTAGTCCAATTCGCCATCTTGCCCGTCAGCTTGTCGACCATGGCCTGGCCGGTGCCGAGCACAAACAAGCGGGCGGTGCTGTAGCGTTGCTGCAGCTCCGCCAATGGAATACCTTCCGGCTGCTGCTCGTTGTAACAAATCCGGGGATCGCCATCGTAGTAGTAGCGCTTGATCAGCACCTCATTGGCGCGGAATTGCTTAAAGATATAATCGAATAATCGGGCACGGTGGTTGCGGCGCGACTGCTGATCGATCAGCAGCAGGTACTCGGGCGGACGAGTCTGACGGCGGTACTGGAAGTGTACCATGCCCGCCCGCTCTATGGTTGCATGGATGGTACGGGGCACGTCCAGCTCGTAGGCCTCACCGGCGGTGCGGGCGCGCATCCGGTTGAGCAGGCGCTGAAAGGCAGTGCCCAGCGCGATGTTTTCGATGCCTTCCATACGGATGTGCCAGGCGTATGGGGGCTTGTCCGCAGCAGCCTGCAAGCGCGGCGGCCTGCGGCGGCGCAGCCGGTAAAGCAACAGGACCGCTAGC
>CAYNIT010000171.1:0-10418 GCA_964397205.1 uncultured Phaeodactylibacter sp.
GGCTAGGGTGTAAACCATTACTGCTTTCATGCGCTCGCCTTCGATGCCTTCCAATGTAGGAGTAATATAGCTTAAAATCAATCGCGGGCGGTGGCGCAGCGCAGGACTCCACCGGTAGCCCCGTTGATAGCCCTTAGCAATAGCAGGGCTGATGCCGTAGGTTTCGAACAGCTTCGTGGGGGATAGACAGTTGCCGCACCCCCCGCCCAGCTGAGCTGCACCGAAATTTCCCAAAAATTCCTGCGCTCTTTCCATCCTAATCCCCTTATCTTTGTTGCACATTTGTAAACCAACAGCTCCATGCTCAAAACCGAAAACCTGGGATACTCCTACGATGGCGACCACCGCCTGATGTTTCCCAACATCCATTGCCAAACGGGCGAGCACTGGCTTGTACTCGGCCAATCCGGCAGCGGCAAGACTACCCTGCTGCACCTGCTCGGCGGCCTGCTTTCTCCCAAAGAAGGGCGCATTACTGTGGGGCATACTGAGCTCAACCAGCTTTCTTCCTCGGCGCTCGACCAGTTCCGCGGGCGCAACATCGGCATCATTTTCCAGACGCCTCATTTCGTGGAGAGCCTTTCGGTAGACGACAACCTGGCGCTGGCACAAAGCCTGGCTGGCATGAAGGTCAACCGCGGCCGTATCCGGGAGCTGCTGGAGCGGCTCGGTCTGGAGCATAAGCTTCGCGCCCGCCCCTCTCAACTGAGCGTCGGAGAGCAGCAACGGGTCGCCATCGCCCGAGCCATTGTCAATCAACCCACGATCATCCTCGCGGATGAGCCGACTTCTGCTCTGGATGATGTCAACTGCGAGCAGGTCATCCATTTGCTGGAAGAGCAGGCGAAAGCCGTTGATGCAACCTTACTCGTAGTTACCCACGACAACCGCCTGAAACAACATATCCCCCAACAAATCGAAATCGCCTGAGGCATGAATATTCTCCGTCTGAGTTGGAAAAACCTGACCAATAAACCGCTGAACATGATGCTCAGCCTGATTCTCTTCGGGTTGGGCGTCGGGCTGATATCCCTGCTGCTGGTACTTAACAACCAGCTACAGGAAAAATTTGAGAAAAACCTGGCGGGCATCGACTTAGTTATTGGCGCTAAAGGCAGCCCGCTGCAACTCATTCTTAGCAGCATGTACCATATTGATGCTCCTACCGGCAACATCTCCATCGAAGCCGCCCAGCCTTTTCTGCGGGACGGGCATCCGATCATCGAAACAGCCATCCCGCTCTCTCTGGGCGATAGCCACCGGGGCTACCGGGTAGTCGGCTCAGAGCCTGAAATCCTGAAGCTGTACAACGCCTCTATTAGCAAGGGCAAAATGTGGGAAAACACCATGGAGGTAGTAGCCGGCGCAGCTGTGGCGGATGAGCTCGGCCTGGAAGTAGGCGACACTTTCAAAAGCTCCCACGGCTTCGATCAAAACGAAGACCTGATACACGAAGATGCCCGGCCGTTCAAAGTAGCTGGCCTGCTGGAGCCTACCGGCTCGGTGATTGACCAGCTTTTGCTCACCCGCTTTTCCAGCCCCTGGGCGGTGCACGAACACGGTGGGGAGGAAACAAGCCCAGTTGAAGAGGCAGCAGCCAACGAGCATAAACAGGGAGAGGCGGAGCACGTGCACGAAGCGGAGGACCATGATCACGAGCATGAAACAGAGCAACCGGGCGATACGGCGCAAACCACGCAAGCCTCCGGAGGCAAAACGGCAGAGCACAGCCATGCCCCTACCGGGAGCGACCCCTATCCCGGCGAGTTGCTGGACTACACCGATAAACAAATCACCTCCATACTCGTCAAATTTAAGGGGCACAACATACAGGCGCTGAACATGCAGCGCGCCATAAACGAAAACACCGACATGCAGGCGGCTACCCCCGCCATCGAAGTCAACCGGATTTACGCACTTATGGGAACCGGCACCAAGGCGCTGCGATGGCTTGCCATCGTCATCGTCATTGTGTCCGGGCTGAGCATTTTCATTTCCCTTTATAACTCATTGAAAGAGCGGCGCTATGAGCTGGCGCTGATGCGGGTCATGGGCGCCTCCCGCGGCAAACTGCTGGGTCTGATCATATTGGAAGGCCTGCTGCTGGCGGTGTTAGGATATATCCTGGGCATGGTACTGAGCCACGGCTCTATGTATCTGCTGGCCGATCAGATGAAGGAGACTTATCAGTACACCTTTTCCTGGGCCAACTTCCTGATCGAAGAAGCCTATCTGTTCGGCGGTGCCCTGCTCATTGGGCTGTTGGCTGCCATCATCCCGGCTATTCAGGGCAGAAATACCGACATCTCGGAGACGCTGGCGGAAGGGTAATTAACGTTCCATTAAAACACATTTGCCCACGCAAAGCGTTACATTTGTGACTCGAAATTTTTCGGGCTGCCCTTTGATAACTGCAACTGACAGATATGAAAAACCTCCTCATCGCCATAATTGCCTTGTCTACCCTTGCTGTTGCCCAACCCTTGCAGGCGCAGGGCAAGACTTGGAAAACCCTTTCCAAGATTACCTTCAAAAAGGAGTACAATGACATGATGGGCTTCAAAGTAGACGTACCCGTCTTCAGCGAGGCCGTCAAGGAAACGGAAGGCGAGACCATCACCGTGCGCGGCTACATCATCCCGAAGGAAGGCTACAAAAGCCACAAAGAATTCATTTTCTCCGCCTACCCCTACAACATGTGCTTCTTCTGCGGCGGCGCTGGCCCAGAGACGGTTATGGAAGTATACGCCGCTGAGCCTGTCGAATACACCGCCGAGCCCATTACTCTGCGCGGCAAACTGGAACTCAATTCCGATGACATCAACCGCCTGATCTACGCCATGCGCGAGGCGGAGCAGGTCGAAGAAGACCGCTAAGCTTTCAACAATCCTAAGCTTTCATGAATCAGGCGCGTATTTTTTATGGATTGGCGACTGCGATACTGGCCCTTGCGCTCTGCCGCTGTGCTAACCCTGGGGCACCGAAAGGCGGCCCGAAAGATAAACGCCCCCCGCAGGTTGTGCAGGAAGCCTCTACCCCCAACTACCAAACCAATTTCGAAAAGCAACCCATCGAGCTGGCCTTTGACGAATGGGTGAAAACCGATGATGTCTTTAACCAGATCGTCGTCTCTCCTCCGCTGGAGTATCGCTACGAAGTTTCCATCAAGCGCCGAACCATTATTTTTGAATTCGACGAGCGGGAAACGCTGCGCGACAGCGCCACGTACACCATCAACTTCGGCACTGCTGTGCAGGATATTACCGAAAACAATCCTGCAGAAAACCTCCGCTTCGTTTTCTCCACCGGCCCTTATCTGGATTCGCTTTCGGTGCGCGGCAAAATCGTGGATGCCCGCACCTACAAGCCGGTAGAGGGCGCTTTGTTCATGCTGTACGAGAACACAGCCGACAGCGTAGTGCGCACTGAACGCCCGTTTTACTTTGCACGAACGGGCGAGGAGGGGCTTTTTACCATTGAGAACGTCAAGGCCGATACTTTCAAAGGCTTTGCCCTGCTCGACAACAACCTCAACTACCTCTTTGATCAGGTTCAGGAGCCCATTGGTTTTCCAGATAGCTTAATTGTGGTGGCGGAGGGCGAGACGCCAGCGTTGTCCATCCGCCTGTTTACCGAAGCCCAAAACTTACGGCTGCTCAGCGCCGATGATGAGCGGTACGGCAAGGTCCGTTTGGCATTCAACAAGCCCCCGCCGGACACCATATTCAGCTACCAGGACGTAGGGCATCGGGAGCTGCTGTACGAAATACGCCCGGATACTACGGTAGTTTGGTACGACTTGCCCGCCGAAAAAGACTGGGCTATTTATCTGCAGCAGGACACCTTGCTGCAGGATACGGTAGAGGTCAAAGCCAACGGCCGCGATGCCTTTCTGGAAACGGCAGAGCTGCAAGTGCTGCGTGCCCCCAATAAAATCAAGCCGGGCGGGTCTTACCGCATGACCTTTAACCACCCCCTAGCTGCTTTCGACACCGCCCAGCTGAAACTCTATCAGGACACCTCCCGCACCCTCGTACCAGCTGCGTATCGCATCGACAGCAGCGGCGGCAACCGCAGCCTGTTGGTAGATTACAATTGGAAAGCCGGGCTCCCTTACCAACTGGAATTGCTGCCAGCTGCCCTGCGAGACCTCTACGAACTGGAAAACGATACCTTGGTGCAGTCCTTTGACATCGGGCGCCCGAAGGAGTATGGCAATCTGTTTGTAACCATAGACAGCTTATCGCCCGCAGAAAGCTACGTCATTGAGGTAATGGATGGTGAATCTACGCTCGAAACCTACTCTGTTTCTGGCAGGGCATCCTACAAAATTGAGCTGACTGCGCTGAAGCCAGGCAATTACGGCCTGCGCCTCGTAGAAGACCGCAATGGCAATGGCAGATGGGATTCCGGGCGCTACAGCCTGTACCGGCAGCCCGAACCTATCTATGATTACCCTATGGAGCGGCTCCGCGCCAATTGGGATCTGGAAACGACCATTGCGCTGCCAAAGCTGCGGCAGGAATTTGAGGACAAACTCGCTCCTCCGGCTGCAGCGATGGCTCGGGATACTGCGGTTGCTGATTCCCTGCCCAACAGTGAGCTGCCTTCCTCCGTTCAGGACCGTCTGAAGAAAGGCAAAAAAGACAAGGACTGAGCACTTGGCCCTTTTAAACTTCTGCTTCCTCCAGCCACTCCCGTATTGCATCCACCGCTGAGTGGAAGCTGCCCGGCTCAAAAGGCGACTGCAAGCCCGCCAGTTCTACCAACTGCAGGAAAGGGCGGCTGCCGCCCACATCGCAAAGCTTCACATAATCCGACCAGGCTGCTGCGTGATCTTCCCGGTCTTTTTTCCAAAACTGAAATGCACAGATTTGCGCCAGGGCGTAGTCGATGTAGTAAAAAGGAACGTTGAAGATGTGGCTCTGCTTCTGCCAGAAGCGCCCCGCTTGCAGGAACTCGTAGCCATCATAATCGCGCTGTGGCAAATACTTTTCCTCCAGCTGTTTCCAAACCGCATTGCGCTCCTCCGGCCGAAGATCGGGCTGCTCGTAGATGATGTGCTGGAACTCGTCTACCGCCACGCCGTAGGGCAGGAAGTACAAAGCGCTCGACAGATGCGCAAATTTATGCTGGCCGGCCTTTTCCTGGAAGAAAAGGTGCATCCAGGGCCAGGTAAAAAACTCCATGCTCATGGAATGGATTTCGCAGGCTTCAGTCGTTGGCATGACGTACTCGCTGGGCTGCAATCCACGGCTGCGGTACATTTGGAATGCGTGCCCTGCCTCGTGGGTCAGTACGTCGATATCGGCGCTGGTGCCGTTGAAATTAGAAAAGATAAAGGGAGCCTGGTAGCGGCCAATAAAGGTACAGTAGCCGCCGGTAGCCTTGTTGGAGCGCGTTTCCAGGTCCATCAGTTCCGTTTCCTGCAAGAACTGGAAAAAGGTATCCGTTTCTGGAGAAAGCTCCCGGTACATTTGCTCCGCCTGTTGCACAATCCAGGCAGGGTCGCCTTTGGGTGCCGGATTGCCTTCGGGGAAGCGCAGGTCTTCGTCGTAGTACAGGAGCTTGTCTAGGCCGAGGCGCTGTTGCTGCCGCTCGTACAAGCGCTTGGCGATGGGCACGATCTGCTCTTTGACCTGTTGCCGGAATTGGCTGACCTGCTGTGCCTGATAATCTGAGCGCAGCATGCGGTCGTAGGCCAGTTCTACGAAATTTTGGTACCCCAGCTGCCGCGCGATGCGGTGCCGCACCTTGACCAACTGATCGAAAACCTGCTCGATCTCATCGGCTTTTTCCTCAAAGAACCCCCACTTGGCCCGCGCAGCTTCCCGCCGGGTCTGACGGTCCTGGGCTGATTCGTACTTGAAGATAGAAGAAAGGTTGTGCTCTTCGCCGCGGAAGTCGATGGCAGCCCCCGCTTTGATCTTCGTATACTGGCTGCTGAGCCGGTTCTCTTCCTGCAGCAATTCGATAACGGATTCATCAAAGGTTTTGAGGCTCAGCTCGGCGATGTTGAAGAGCTGCTGGCCCCAGATGGCCTCGAGTTCCTCCCGGTATTTGGCTTGCAGCAAGCGGCCGTAGAATTGGTTGATCAGGCCTTGATAAGCTGGCATTTGCTGATCGTAGTATTCGTTTTCTTTTTCGTAAAACTCGTCCTTGGTATTGGCGGTATGCCGAATGAGGCAGATGTTGTACATAGAGGAAAACTCCGTGCGCATCGCATCAATATGCTTCAGCACCTGGCTCTGCTCCTCGGCATTATGAGCGGACTCGAAGGCATCGAGCGCCAGCTGGAATTCGCGAGCGAAAGCGTCGAAGTCGGGGCGTTTGTAATCAAAATCCTGAAAGCTTGTACTTGTGGCTGTGGTGATCATAGGATGAAGTTCGTCTTTTCTGAGATGGCTCAAATGGAAGGGCAAAGTATTTAAGAAAGGCGAGAATAAAAAGCCCGTTCCATAATTTAAGTGGGAACCGCCCGTTGGTTAGAATGGAAAATGCCCTACCTTTTCGTAACTTTGTAATCATTGAGGCACGGCAAACCGAAAGGGAGGCGCTCCTACTGTTGCAGAACAAAGTCTAAACACTCAAGTACCAGAATGGTTTGGCGTTTGAGCATTGGTTGGCAGGATTAAATCAAGGATGTGGAAAAGCAAGAACTGAAGGCAAAAATCGACAAGGAGAGGCTCCCCCGCCACATTGCTATCATCATGGATGGGAATGGCCGATGGGCTAAACAACACGGAAAAGCGCGAGTATTCGGGCACCGCAACGGCGTCACTTCGGTGCGCGAGACGACGGAAGCAGCAGCCGAGCTGGGCGTAGAATACCTGACCCTCTACGCTTTCTCCACCGAAAATTGGAGCCGGCCCAAGATGGAGGTGGGCGCGCTGATGCGCCTGCTGGTAGAGACGCTGGCCAAAGAGATCAATACCCTGGACAAAAACGACATACGCCTGCAAGCCATCGGCGACCTTTCCAAGCTGCCCGAGCGTACCCGCGAGGCGCTGCTGGAGGGCATCGAAAATACCAAAGGCAATAAGCGCATGACGCTGGTGCTGGCCCTCAATTACAGCGGCCGCTGGGACATAGCCAGGGCTGCCCAAAAGCTGGCACAGCAGGTCAAAGACGGCATCATCGCTCCCGAAGCCGTTACGCAGGAAGCCCTGCAGGGCCAATTAAGCACCAAGGGGATGCCCGATCCAGAGCTGTTGGTGCGCACAAGCGGTGAAGCCCGCATCAGCAACTTCTTGCTGTGGCAAATCGCCTACGCCGAGCTTTACTTTAGCCCGGTTTTCTGGCCGGATTTTCGCAAAAACAACTTCTACGAAGCTATCATCGATTACCAAAAGCGGGAGCGGCGCTTCGGCAAAATCAGCGAGCAGCTGGTATCCTGAAACAGGCACCCCCCGAAAAGATGATGGCCCCATACAACCACCCGCCCACGGAATCAGGTCTATCTGTCGGGAATATGTACAATTATTCTATGGTTATGCTGCTGCCAACGCTTATTTTTGCGGCTCGGTACGCAGATTGCAGCCCGATTCGGGCGCTCCGCCATAGCGTTGCAAGCTAGTCAGAGGTACCAATTTCATGTAAGAATCACTAACCATCCGTATGAAAGCACGAATAGGAAAAGCCATTTCTTTTTATACCTACCTGCCACTCTTGGCCGCCCTGCTGTGCGGCCTGTCGCCCTCGGGCGCTACTGCCCAGGATACCGAGCAGGACTCCTTGCCCGTTCTGGAATACGGTGAGCCCCTCGAGTACGAAATCGGCGGCATAAAAGTCAAAGGGGCGGAGTTCAGCGACGATAACGCCATCATCAGTATTGCCGGCTTTAAAGTGGGCGATAAAATCCGCATACCGGGCCCCGATATACAAAAGGCCATCAAAGCGTTGTGGAAACTGCGGCTTTTTACCGACGTGCAGATCATCAAAGAGAAGACCATCGGCGACATCGTATTTCTGAAAATATGGGGGAAAGGGCCCCCCCGCCTGCCCCGCCATTCTTATCAGGGCGTGAAAAAGTCCAAACACGATGACCTCAACGATGCCGTGAACAAATACCTGCTGAAAGGAGGCATCGTGACCGAAAACGTAAAGGTTAACGCTCGGGAAGCCATCGAAGATTACTTCATAGGGGAAGGCTACCTCGATGCCCGAGTATTCGTGCGCGAGGTCAAAGACACCCTCCGCCCCAATGCTGTGCGCCTGGTCTTCGACATCAACCGCGGCGACCGCGTCAAAATCAAGAACATCACCTTCACCGGCAACGAAAGCGTCAAAGGCCGCAAGCTGCGGAAGGTGTTTGAAAACACAAAAGAAAAGCGCCGGCTCTTCGCCTCCTCCAAGTTCATCCGCGACGATTACGAAGCAGACAAGGAGCTGCTCATCGACCACTACAACACTTTGGGCTTTCGGGATGCCCGGGTGCTCAGCGACAGTTTGTGGCGGGACGACAAGGGCTTTCTCAACATACAAATCAACCTCAAAGAAGGGGACCGCTATTACTTCCGCGACATTCAGTGGAAGGGCAACTCCATCTACGACGATGAGACGCTAAGCAATGTACTGAACATCGACAAAGGCGAAATTTACAATCAAGAACTGTTGCAGACACGGCTCAGTTTCAGTCAGGACGGCCGGGATGTAAGTACGCTCTACATGGACAACGGCTATTTGTTCTTCCAAGTAGACCCCATCGAGGTGGCGGTAGAGAACGACTCCATCGACCTGGAAATCCGCATCTTTGAGGGCCCGCAGGCTACCATCGACAAGGTGGTGATCAAGGGCAACGACCGCACCCACGAACACGTCATCCGCCGGGAACTGCGCACCAAGCCGGGGCAGAAATTTAGCCGCTCCGACATCATCCGCTCGCAGCGGCAGATCATGAACCTCAACTACTTCAATCCGGAGAACCTCAACATCAACACGCCAGTCAACCCGCAGCGCGGCACGGTAGACATCGAGTATACGGTAGAAGAGCGCCCTTCGGATCAGCTCGAGCTTTCCGCCGGTTGGGGGGGGCTGCAGGGGATCATCGGCACCCTAGGGGTATCTTTCAATAACTTCTCCCTGCGCAACGTCTTCAACAAAGAAGCCTGGTCGCCTCTGCCGCAAGGCGATGGGCAGCGCCTTTCCCTGCGCGCGCAGACCAACGGGGACTTCTTCCAATCTTACAACGCTTCCTTTACCGAGCCATGGCTGGGGGGTAAGAAACCGAATTCTCTCACTGTCGCTGGTTTCTACAACAGCTTCTCTGGCAGGCGCCGCATCGGCGGCGGGGATAACGCGCAGCGGCTGACCATCCGGCAAGCTACTGTAAGTTTGGGTACTCGCCTGCGCTGGCCCGACGACAACTTTGTAGCCACCACTTCTCTGAACATTCAGACGCTTTCCCTGCAGAACTACGACAGCGGCATTCAGCAGTTCTCCACCGACCGCGGAGAGCTGGTGACGAGCGGGAATTACAACAACTTCAGCATTACTCAAAAGCTGGTCCGCTCTACGGTGAGCGACCCCATATTCCCAAAGGATGGCTCCCGCATCTCGCTTTCTGTGCAGTTTACGCCGCCTTATTCCTTATTCAACCCGGAGCGCGATTACGCCTCGGAGCCAGTTAGCGAGCGCTTCCGCTTTGTAGAATACCACAAATGGCGTTTCGATGCCGATTGGTACACGCCCATTGCGGGTAACTTGATCTTTAAGGCACAGGCTAAAATTGGCCTGCTGGGCCGGTACAATACCGAAATTGGCACCTCGCCCTTTGAGCGCTTCCAGCTGGGTGGCGACGGTATTCAGAACCAGCAGTTTGGATTTGCCGGAGTAGACATCATTTCGATGCGCGGCTATGAAATCGAGGAGTTGCCGGCCAATAGAGATGCCCAGGGGCGCCGCACCCCGACCCCCGTCTTCAATAAGTTTACGGTAGAATTGCGCTACCCGCTGTCCCTGAACCCCAGCTCCACCATCTATGTGCTGGCCTTCGCGCAGGGCGGCAACGCTTGGCGCTCTACCCAGGAATTCAACCCCTTTGAGCTGCGGCGCTCCGCTGGTATGGGCCTGCGGGTCTTCCTGCCCATGTTCGGTACGCTTGGCTTTGACTACGGTGTCGGCTTCGACAAGCCCGGCGCAGAACGCAGCCTGCAGGGATTGGGCAACTTTAACATCATTCTCGGCTTTGAACCCGAATAAGCGGGGATTGTGAGGTGGAGAGCTTAGGGTTTAGAGGTTGGGGCGAGCGGGTTTAGGGTGGAGCGAGGCATTGCAAATAGTCAAGCCCTGGAGACAGTTCAGTTAACTGTGTCTGATAGAACACCAAAATGGCTAAGTCGCTGATAGCTAGCCTCTGCTTGCCTTGCGCGGCTGCCTACAATTTAGCAAAACGAAAAGCCTCTGCATACCTTGCGCCT
>CAYNIT010000172.1:0-10361 GCA_964397205.1 uncultured Phaeodactylibacter sp.
CTCCACCGCTGAGCCCAGTAGTTGGTTTTGGGATTCCTTAGCGGAAAGCGCAGCGTAGGGCAGCCCGAACGCCAGCGGCAGGGTCCAGCTGGAAACATCGTAGAATACGCTATCTGGGAAGCTCGTAGCGGTCTCGAACATGCCGCGGATAAGGCGGTACTGTGGCTGTTCGGCAGGGACGATGTAGGCCTGCTCGGGCTCGAACTCGTACCCCTCAGCATCAACCGGGGCTGCCAGATGATAAACGTCGATCTCGTGGCGGCGCAGCAATGCTACAAATGCAGCGAGGCGAACCGGGTCTTCCGGTTCCTGGAAAACGTAGGCTTTGCGGCGGTCCTGCCGGGCCTCCTCCAGAGCATTCTGGTAAAAACTGCGTTGGTATTGGAGTAAAGTTTCCCGCATTTCTACACCGGCTTTCTGTGTGGAAAGGGCGGTGCGCACTTGATTGCGAATGGTAAAAGGAAAGGTCAGCTTACCGTTTTCGGTTTCCTGCACGTGCCCCCGTGAACTGGCTTGTTCGAAAAGGATGCCGATGCAGCCGTTGGCATCCGGATAGGTGGAGCCTTTGCCATAGTAGAAATCGTCGTAGCTTTCTTCCGTGTAGTAAAGGGAGCCGATTTCATCCAGGGCTTCGGCATGGTACCGGGCGATCTGGCCGGTCAGCTCTTGATTGCGTTGCGGGGTGATCGGGTTGGTGCGGGAGGGGATACCCGGCATGAAAAAGAAGGTAGCATTCGAGCCCATCTCATGGTGGTCGGTCAGCACATTGGGTTTCCACTCGTGGAAAAGCCGGATGCGCCCCTGGCTTTCCGGATGTTGTACCAGCAGCCAGTCCCGGTTCAGGTCAAACCAGTAGTGGTTGGTACGGCCGCCCGGCCAGGCCTCGTGGAACTCCCGGTCCTGCGGGTCTGCCGTCAGCGTTTCGTTTTTGTGCATATTGACCCAGGTAGAAAAGCGGTGGAAACCATCGGGATTAAAGCAGGGGTCAAGCAGAATGACAGTGTTTCGAAGGGTCTGGCGGACCGTTTCGCTTTGCCCGGCGGCCAGGTAGTAGGCGACAAGCGGTGCGGCATTGCCCCCGCTGGCTTCGTTGCCGTGTATGCTGAAGCCTTGGTAAAGCACTGCGGGCTGATCTTCCTGAATAACCGCTGAACTGTTGGGCTGGGAAACGGCTAGGTGTTGCTGTTGGATGTCCTGAAGCCGGCTATGGTTTTCTTCTGAGGTGATGGTGAGGTACAGCAGCGGGCGGCCTTCGTAGGAACGGGCGTACTCGGAATAGGTGATGCGGGGAGAGGCTTCCGCCAGCGTTTTCATATAAAACACCAGCTTGTCGTGGCTGAGGTGCCACTCACCGATGGGATGCCCGAAGAAATCAGATGGCGTGGGGATTTCTTTGTCGTACTCAATGTCTGGTAGGTAATAGCCAAGGCTTTGCTGCGCATTTGCGCTCAATAGGGTAAGGCAGAGGCTCAGCAGTAGAAGTAGTCGCTGCATCATGCTAAGTGAGGTCAGAAAGTTAGTTGAGAGCGGGAAAATAGGGAAAAGATCGCTTGAGGCATAAAAAAAGCGCAGCGGACTATTGTCAGCTGCGCTTTAGCGTAGTAGCGGGAGCAGGACTTGAACCTGCGACCTTCGGGTTATGCTTACCAACTACAGCTTTCGCTGCTCTTGATCGGATTTGTGGTCTGGACTTTCCCTTCACCCTTTCTCTTCTAAAGAGAAGAGGGTGTCTGCCATCAAGTCTCTACACCTTCCGTGCAGGACACATGTGCTCCTGCATGGCTTGGCTCGGGATTACCACACTACAGGCTTCCCCGAATTTGACAGATATTCACTTCGGCATTTCTGCCGAAGCAGCCCATTGCTGAATTAAGTGCCAAGCATCTCTATTTGACGCAGATTTTGGGCTGCGCTGGCGCTTGGAGGTTTCGACTAAGTGTATTTCGGAACCGTAGCTTAGGAATACACGACTTGGGAAAACATAAAGCACATCGTTCTGAGCGATGTAAGCAAGAGCAAAGTCAAATTTATTGTAACTAGACCTTAGCATCTTTCGCCGGTTAGTCTTTGTTCTTCTGTTATCGACTACGAAGTTTTCTTTCGTCTTGTCGAACCAGGAAGATTTAACCTGCACTTTTGCTAACACCCTGTCGATGTCAAAGACCAAATCGTACGGAAGGCGATTTCTGATAGGTTGTAAGACACCCCATCCTTTTTTTTCAAAGCAAGCAAGCCGCTTGCTCTGCTATATCGCCTTTCAGCTTTGTGTCCATAAGCCATTAATTCAGCAGTTCTTGAGCCCGACGAGCTACCAACTGCTCCACCCCGCGATGTTGATGTTAAAATCGCTCTTTTGCGATTGGATGTGCAAATGTAAAGCAATTTAAGATGCAAGTCAAGTTTAATGCAATTTTTTTTAGGTGGACCAAAGCCGGAGGAAATTGCTGATGGCTGGAAAAGCTTAAAACTTGCCGATGGGCTGGCTTGTATTCTTGAAAGCACAGACCATTCCTAAATACAACCAAATTCTATGAAAGAAGTATTCATCGTTTCCGCCGTACGCACCCCGATTGGCAGTTTCGGGGGCGCGCTTGCTTCCCTCAGTGCAATCCAGCTTGGCAGCACAGCCATTAAGGGTGCTCTGGAAAAAGCAGGCGTAGATGCCAAAGAAGTAGAAGAAGTATTCATGGGCAACGTTTGCTCGGCAAATTTAGGCCAAGCGCCCGCTCGGCAAGCCGCTTTGGGAGCAGGTATCGGCAATAATGTGCCCTGTACTACTGTCAATAAGGTTTGCTCTTCGGGCATGAAGTCCATCATGTTCGCTGCCCAGGGCATCATGTTGGGGCAAACTGGCTTGGCAGTAGCCGGGGGCATGGAGAGTATGTCCAATATTCCCTACTATGTGCCCAAAGCCCGCTGGGGCCACAAATACGGCCACGGCACGCTGGTCGACGGCCTGGCAAAAGATGGGTTGACCGATGCATATGATGAAAATGCCATGGGGGTCTGCGCTGATCAGACCGCAAGCAAGTACGGCATCAGCCGGGAGGCGCAGGATGAGTACGCCATACGCTCCTACAAGCTGGCCGCCGAGCATACTGAAAACGAGCAATTCAAGCAAGAAATCGTAGCGGTAGAGGTACCGCAGCGGAAGGGCGACCCGCTGCGCATCGACGAAGACGAAGAGTTCAAGCGCGTCAAGTTCGAAAAGGTGCCCAAGCTACGCCCTGCCTTCTCCAAGGATGGCACCGTAACCGCCGCCAATGCGTCCACCATCAACGATGGCGCATCGGCCTTGGTCCTGGCCAGCAAGGAGGTGGTAGAAAAGCTAGGCCTCAAGCCAGTGGCTAAAATCCGCGCCTTCGCTGATGCCGCGCACGAGCCGCAGTGGTTCACCACCGCGCCGACCAAAGCTGCCCCGCTGGCCCTGAAGCGCGCCGGCTTGGACATGAGCGATGTGGATTACCTGGAAGTCAATGAGGCCTTCGCTGTGGTGCCCATGGCTTTCAATCAGGAGCTAGGCGTGCCGGAAGAAAAAGTAAACGTGATGGGCGGCGGAGTAGCCATTGGCCACCCGCTGGGCGCTAGCGGCGCACGAATTGTTACCACCCTTAACAACATCCTGCATCAGCGGGATGCCAATATCGGCCTGGCCACGCTTTGCAACGGTGGCGGTGGCGCTTCGGCTTTGATCATCGAGCGGCTGTAAGTTGGTGCAGCATGTGCGGGAATTTCGCTGCGCTGCAGTAGGGGAGTCATCCCGAACCGTAGCAGGTTTCTCCGTTCGGGATGACGCCTTTTCTTTATGCTCAACGGCTCGTTTTCACCAGTTTCCGGCTGGAGAACGCTCCGTTCGCCCAGAGCCTGATCAGGTATACGCCCTCTGGTAGGGAGGCCGTGGGAAGCAGCCAGTTATTTTCGCCCGGCACAGCATCCCGCCGCTGCTGCCAGAGCTGCCGCCCATCCATAGAGAACAGCTCGATGCGTACGCTTTGGGCCACCGGGCTCTGTAAACGGAGTTGAGCCGTAGCTGCTGCTGGGTTCGGAAAAACCGACCAATCGCGCAAGGGGGCACTAGCTCGCTTCGAGGACAGCGCTACGTCGCCCACCTGCACATTATCCAGCAGTATGACATCCCCGACGGACAAGGGGTCATTCTCCGGAGAAAGGCCGGTATGGGCTTGAAAGCAAATTTCGATTTGCTGCCCTTGGTAGTCCTGCAGCGGGAGGTCAATGCTGCGCCAGGGGTCGCTGAAGAACTCATCGCGGAAAAAGGGCGGGCTTACAACTTCCCCATTCACCAGCACGCGCAGGGCGTTCATACGGCGGTTGTTCACGGACTTTTGCACGATAAAAGTGGGCGATTGCAGTTGCCTTAAGTCAAATAGTAGTATTGGTTCCGGGATCCCCCCCAAGTCAGCGCAGAAGCATACCTGGCTGTTGTAAGCTGGGTTGGCGGTCCAGATTGCTTCGTCGTTCATGGGTGGGAAGTACGCGTCATCCTCAAAGGCTTCCAGGCTGTTATTGCCGGTAATTTGCAGGCTCGAGCTGCTTTCAAAGCCAGCTTGGCTGGAAAACGTAAGCTCCGCTTGGCTCCCCGTTTCAAAGTACAGGGAGTCTAGGGCAGCGGCTCCGGCTTCAAAAGATACCGCTGCACTGGCACCTACGGGCTTAGGATTAGCGATGGCGCCTAGCGCGAGCGTATCGTTGCGGCTCAGGTAATCGGGAGTGTAGTCTAGCCAAGCTCGCAGTTGATTGTCGGCCTGCTGCGGAAAGGCCGCTGGCGTTTCGAAGCGGTAGACGAAAGATTCATCCCGGTATAAAGTGCGCGGCGTAGTGAGAGACTCTGTCACGACTACATCCTCATTAAGCTGGAAAGAAGCTTCCAAAACAGCGCCCGCCGGCAGGGAGTCGCAACCCAGGAAAGCAATCTCCAGCTCAACGGCTGCTTCATCCAGAAAACAACCGGAGAAGGGCTGGCTGATTTGGCGCACGGCCAGGTCGACATTTTGCTCCGGTACATTATCTACTTTTGCGGAGAGTGTATCGTTCTTCGGTATGTTGTCGATATCCAGGTCCGTCCATACCTTTAGCTGGTATTCGCCGGAGCCCGAGAGTACTTCAGCAGGCTGGTTGAATACGACCTCCACGATATCTTCGTGTTGCATTTCGCCGGAGAGCAGGACGGTGTCTTTGACCACCGGCCCGTCATCCACTTGGAAAGCAATGGGCAAGGGCTTGCCGGGCGCTAAGCCCTGCACGCAGCTGCGCAGTTGAAACGAAGCCGCAATTTTGCCATCTGCTGGGAAGCCGCAGGAGACAGCAGAAGGGAAGTCCAGGCTGCGAGGCGATAGATCAAACTGCGGGAAGCGCTGGCCTACACCTACAGCTTGCCAGGCATTGGTCGTTTGGATGACCTCATAGGAGCAGTCCCCGAACATGTCGCGCGCCGCCCTAATTGATCCCAGGCGGGCATCCTGATGATTCGAAGCCTCAGCGAGGTAAAACTGCAGATTGCGGAAAGCGATACGGCTGGCTTTCTCCATTCCCAAACTGAAAACTGCAAAGCTTTCACCATTATCGTTTTCGCCCTCGCCGCCTTCGGTCAGAAGATAGAACCAGTAGTTTTGTACGCCGCTATTGGTGTGGACGCCTCCATTGTCTGCATTGCCGGTAAACCAAAAGCTGCCGAGGTAAGTGTCTGGGTCATTTGCATCATTGGGGTTGCTCATGTTGCGGATGCCATCGTCGTCCACCGTAGCGTCCTCGCCTATGTACCAGTCCCCCAGCTCGGGGGTAGCGTAGAACTCGACTACTGCTCCGAAGATGTCGCTGAAGGACTCGTTTATCGCGCCGCTCTCGTCCTGGTAGATCAAATCGGCGGTTTTGTCGGTAATACCGTGTACAAATTCGTGGGCTACGATGTCCACAGTCGCCAGGGAGGAATTAAAAGTGTTGCCGTCTCCATTTCCATAGGTAGCCCATCGGCCGTTCCAGAAGGCATTGCCGTAGTTGCGGTCGTAGTTGATGTAGTTGATGAGCGCCATGCCCTCGCCGTCTAGCCCTTCGTAGTTGTGCCGCTCCAGGAAGTAGTCGAAGGTCATTTCTGCCCCCCAGTGCGCGTCGGTGGCGGCGCCGTTTTGGATGCCATCCGCGGCGTTCCAGTGATTGTCCTCGTCGATAAAGTCGGTAGCCGTGTCATAGTTGGTGTTTTCTCTCATGTTGTAGGTCTCAATTCCCAGGCCGCGGGCAGTTTCCCGCAGCCGGTAGCGGTCGCTTTCCATAGAGTCGGCGATGATTTCCTGCTCTCCACTGTACAGGGTTTGGGCGTTGCCTGGCGTGTTGTGCTGATGCAACTGTTCGATGGTATGCAGGAGCTCGCCAGTGCGGGCATTGATATAAGCCATTTTTTGGAAATGCGGTTCAGCAGCGCTGATCTCCAGGCGGTAGGCAAGCTGCAGGTTGTCGGCTCGTTGTTCAAAGGAAGGGTCCACTAGCACCAGTTCTGGCTGGGGGTAAGCGGTAGCATCGGGATCATCTTCGATGCGCTTCAGCAGGGCTTCCATCCGGGGCTGTTCCCAGAGGTAGGTTTCGGCGGGCAGTGCTTGCAGGGCGTAAGCGATGGCCTGTTCCGGCCCAAAGGCCGCGTCGGTAGCGGCTCGGTCTTTGCCCTTGACCCATTTGCCGTTAAGGCTGGCCAATTGCCTGTCTTTTTCGTGCAGCAGCAGGGTGGCGGCTTCGATCGGGATGCCCCGGCGGTACTGACGGTAGCGGTAGTGGGTGAAACCCAACTGGTCCTTTTGTTCGCGCAGCAGACGGAATTCGTCCTCCGGCAGCAATCCAAGTTCACGGCCTGCGTTTTCCAGAGCTTCGGCAGCGCTTATTTGTACACCTGCCTTAGGCTCCAGCCAAAATTCATTGTTCTCTACAGGTTGAAAAAGGTCTTCCTCCAAAGTTGTTTCTGAAGGGTTTTGGAAGGCAGCCGCCAGCAGGGCAGCGGCACCAAGGGGCGCCAATAGGGCCAGTCGCTTCATCATATTATTCCAATCTTAAATGAGTAGTTCGATCAGGGGATTGTAAAATTAGATAATAGAAGCCGGGCAAAAAAGTTTATTATTCTTTGGCGATTAGGAAAAAGCCCTGATTGTCGGTAAGGCGGCGGTACCGCAGCGTTCTGAAAGCTACCCCTTCTTACTGCTCTGGCCGACTTCCATAATACTGTCATTTTCCCGGAGCAGCCACCAACTAGATAGACGAAACCGTTGTTAGGCGACTGAATTTATTTGTCGTAGTTTTGTAATTCCATTCCTAACCATATCAGAACGGAGAAGAGATGAAACCATCAGTACCATTCGATAAATTCGCCAACCGCCACAACGGCGTGACTAAGGAAGAGTTGGAGGACATGCTCAAGCAAATTGGGGTTTCTTCGCTCGACCAGCTTATCGACGAGACCGTCCCCGAGGACATCCGCCTTAGAAAGGAAATGAACCTGCCGGAAGCAGTAACCGAATATGAGTATCTGGAGCAGCTGGAGCAGGTGGCTGCTAAGAACAAGGCTTTCAAGTCTTACATCGGCATGGGGTACTACAATACCATTACGCCATCCGTAATTCTACGCAACGTTTTCCAGAATCCAGGTTGGTACACGCAGTATACGCCCTACCAGGCCGAAATTTCTCAGGGCAGGCTCGAAGCGCTTCTGAATTTTCAGACCATGGTGAGTGATTTCACGGGGCTGCTCATCGCCAATGCATCCCTTTTGGATGAGGCTACTGCGGCCGCAGAGGCGATGACGATGTTCTACGGCATCAAGAACAAGCGAAACAAAGGAGAGGCTAAGAACGAATTCTTGGTTTCTGATAAGGTGATGCCGCAAACCATCGAATTGCTGAAAACTAGGGCTCAGCCGCTCGAGATTGAGGTCAAAGTGATGGGCTGGCAGTCTTTTGACTTTACGGAGAAGACCTTTGGAATGTTGTTGCAGTACCCCGACCGAGAAGGGCGTGTAGAGGATTACCGAGCATTGGCCGAGCGTGCCAAAGATGCGGATGTGGCGGTAACGGTAGCGGCGGATATCCTGAGCCTGGCGCTGCTCACGCCACCGGGAGAATGGGGAGCGGATGCTGTGGTGGGCAATACCCAGCGTTTTGGTGTTCCCATGGGCTACGGCGGGCCGCATGCTGCCTTCTTCGCTACCCAAGAAAGCTATAAACGGAGCATTCCCGGCCGGATCATTGGCGTATCTGTAGACGCGCACGGCAATAAAGCTTATCGAATGGCTCTGCAGACCCGCGAACAGCACATCCGCCGGGAGAAGGCCACCTCGAATATTTGCACTGCTCAGTCCCTGCTGGCGGTTATGGCTAGCATGTATGCTGTGTACCACGGCCCCAAAGGCATCCGGCAAATCGCTACCCGAGTACACGAATTAACCAAAATCCTGGACTACAACCTGCAAAAGCTGGGCTACGAGCAGCAAAACCAATATTACTTTGACACCCTCTGCCTCAAAGCTGATGTCAAACTGCAGGAAAAAGTTCGGAAAATCGCGCTGATGCAGGAAACCAACTTCTACTACGGCAAGGGAACCATTCAGGTGGCGCTGGATGAAACTGTCGGGCTGGAAGAGCTGCAACGGCTGATCGACCTGTTTGCCCAGGCCAAAGGGCAACATCATACTATGGAGACGGAATCCGTTGCGGAAGACCCTCAGGTACCGGGGCCGTTGCGCAGAGCAAGCGAATTCCTGACGCATCCCAAGTTTCATGCTCACCACACGGAGACTAAGATGATGCGTTACCTGAAAGAGCTGGAAAACAAAGACCTTTCTTTGGTCCATTCCATGATACCGCTGGGCAGCTGCACCATGAAGCTGAACGCCGCCACTGAATTGATACCGGTGAGCTGGCCAGCATTTGCCAACCTTCACCCCTTCGCCCCAGTAGACCAAGCCGAGGGGTATTTCCAGATTTTCCAAGAACTGGAAGACTGGCTGAGTGAAATAACGGGTTTTGCAGCCTGTTCCCTACAGCCTAATTCCGGCGCGCAGGGCGAGTACACAGGGTTGCTCACCATTCGGGCGTACCACGAGGCCAATGGCGATCACCACCGCCACGTCGCGCTGATACCGGACTCTGCCCACGGGACCAACCCGGCCAGCGCAGTAATGGCAGGGATGAAGGTAGTGGTTATTAAGTGTGACGAGCAAGGCAATATCGATCTGGCGGATTTGCGGGCAAAAGCCGAAAAGCACAGCGATGAGCTTTCCGCTCTGATGATTACCTACCCATCCACCCATGGCGTGTTCGAAGCAGATATAAAAGAAATCTGCGATATCATCCACGGGAATGGCGGCAAGGTATATATGGATGGCGCCAACATGAACGCCCAGGTAGGCCTGACCAACCCTGGAATCGTCGGGGCAGATGTCTGCCACCTCAATCTGCACAAAACATTCGCCATTCCGCACGGCGGCGGCGGGCCGGGCATGGGGCCGATTTGCGTCAATGAGAGCCTGAAGCCTTTCCTGCCCAAGCACCCGCTGATGGAGACCGGTGGGGAGCAGGGCATTGGTGCCGTGGCTGCCGCACCCTACGGCAGTGCGAGCATTTTGCTGATTTCGCACGCCTACATCAAGATGTTGGGCAAGAAAGGGCTGACCGATGCTTCCCGCATTTCCATCCTGAATGCCAACTACATTAAGGAGCGGCTGAAAGATACTTACAAGGTGCTCTATGTAGGAGAACAGGGGCACTCCGCGCACGAGCTGATCGTCGACCTCCGGCCGTTCAAATCCATCGCTACCGCTGAAGATGTGGCCAAGCGCCTCATCGATTACGGCTTCCACGCTCCAACGCTATCCTGGCCGGTGCCCAATACGGTGATGATTGAACCAACCGAGAGCGAAAGCAAGGAGGAACTCGACCGATTCTGCGATGCCATGCTGGGCATTCGCGAGGAGATCGACGAAATTGCCCGCGGCGATGTGGAGGAAAAGGACAACGTCCTGGTCAATGCACCGCATGCCCTGCACGCCGTCACTTCAGATGACTGGCCGCACCCGTACTCCCGGCAGAAAGCGGCGTACCCGCTGCCTTTCCTGCACCACGGGCACAAGTTTTGGGTGAATGTGGGCCGCGTTGACAACGCTTATGGCGACCGCAATTTGGTTTGTACTTGCCCGCCGATGGAAGCGTACGAAGAAGAAGCCTAAGGGATTGCATAAAAATAAGTTACTCAGAATAGAGGAAGTTATTTTGTGCGCTAACAAGGCAAAAAACGTAACCATAGTGGAGCTACGGTGAGGCTTTTTAACGCAGTTAGCGTGCAAAAGAACGAGTCTAAATGGGTAAGTTATT
>CAYNIT010000173.1:0-10331 GCA_964397205.1 uncultured Phaeodactylibacter sp.
GCCGCAGAAAGCCAGCTGGCTGACGCACCAAGCGTACTTGCCCTGTATGCCTTAGCCTTAGCCTCGACCTCACGCCTAACACCTCAAAACTTACCCCTCCCCCCTACTAGGTTTTTTTCGCTATATTTATACCGAATAACCAACTTTACCCTCCATGAAAAAATACACGACTGAACTCAAATGGGGCATCATTTTCTCCTTGGCCACCTTGCTTTGGATGTACTTTGAAAAAGCCATGGGCTGACACGGCGAGAAAATCGATCAGCACGCCGCTATGACCAACTTTTTCGCCATCATCGCGATTGCAGTCTATGTTTTTGCCCTGCTCGATAAAAGGAAGCGTGACTTTGGCGGCCGGATGACTTGGATACAGGGCTTTGTCTCCGGAGTCATCATCAGCATCATAGTGGCGCTGCTCAGCCCGCTCACGTAGTGGATCACGCATACCTATATTAGCCCCGAGTACTTCGATAATGTCATTGACTACAGCATCCAAGCGGACTATTATGACAACCAGGTCGACGCCCGGGCACACTTTAACCTACAGGCTTATATTTTGCAGTCTGCGGTAGGCGCATTCATCATGGGGGTTGTCACTTCCGCAATAGTTGCGATATTTGTGCGAAAGAATTGAGAAGAACTGCAAGGTTAGAAAGGTTGTAAGGTTAAAAAAGTTGAAAGGTTATCTTAAGACTTGGGTTAGTTTTCAACTCTAAAACTTTTCAACTCTAAACTTTTCAAGCTTAAACTATGCCATACGAAACGGTCATCGGCTTAGAAACCCACGTACAGCTATCCACCCGCAGCAAAGCCTTCTGCGGGGACGACGCCAGCTTCGGCGGTGCGCCTAACACGCATGTCAGCCCCGTATCGCTGGGCTTGCCGGGTACGCTGCCCCGGCTGAACGAAAAGCAAGTCGAGTATGCGGTCAAACTAGGATTGGCGCTTGGGAGCAAGATCAACTTGGTCAATAGCTTCGACCGCAAGAATTATTTCTACGCCGATTTGCCGAAAGGCTACCAAATCACGCAGGACCGGCAGCCCATCTGCGTGGGCGGGCAGTTGAAAATCCATGTAAAAGGGCGGGAAAAAAGCGTTCGCATCCACCATATCCATATGGAAGAAGATGCGGGCAAGTCCATGCACGACACCGATGGCCCCTACTCGCTGATCGACCTCAACCGGGCGGGCGTGCCGCTGCTGGAAATCGTCACCGAGCCGGACTTGCGCTCTGCTGAAGAGGTGGATGCCTTCATGACCGCCATGCGCCAACTGGTGCGCTACCTGCATATTTCTGACGGCAACATGGAACAAGGCTCCTTGCGCTGCGACATCAACGTATCCATCCGCCCCGAAGGCAGCACCGAGTTTGGGGAACGCTGCGAGATCAAGAACCTGAACTCCATGCGCTACGCCCGCCGGGCAATTGCCTACGAAGTCAAGCGGCAAACCCAGCTCGTTGAATCCGGTGGGCAGATACGGCAGGAGACGCTGAATTTCGACCCGGAGACGGGCGTCACTTCCCCCCTACGCGACAAGGAGGAAGCCCACGATTACCGCTACTTTCCGGAGCCGGATTTGCCGCCGGTGGTGCTGTCGGTCAGCGATTTGGAAAAACTGCAAGCGGATATGCCTGCCCTGCCCTGGCAAATGAGGGAAAAACTCGCGCAGGATTATGGTCTGCCAGCCTACGATATCCATCTGTTGACAGAAGAAAAGGAGCCTGCCCTCTTTTTCTTGGAGCTGGCGGCCCATACCAACCTCTACAAAGCCGCTGCCAACCTGCTGATCAATAAAGTGCTGCCCCGGGCGCAGGAAACGGGCATACCCCTTTCTCATTTCCCATTAAATCTAAAGCAGTTGGCGGACTTTTTGCAGCTCATTGCGGACGGGCAGGTTTCCAACAGCGCTGCCTATCAGCAACTGTTTCCCGCCCTGCTGTCGGAGCCGGAGCGCAGGCCGCTCGAACTGGCGCACTCCATGAACCTTTTACAAAATTCCGATGAAAGCGCCCTGGCCGAAATCGTGGATCAGGTGCTGGAAGAGCACCCGGATGAGGTAGCGCGCTACCAAAACGGCAAGAAGGGCCTGCTTGGCTTTTTTATGGGCGAAGTGATGAAAGCTTCCCGCGGCAAGGCCGACCCGAAAGTGGCGAAAGCCTTGCTGCAGCAGAAGTTGTAGTCCAGAGAATTTTTGTAGTTTGGAGTCTTGCAATTGTAAACGGTAGGCGATACGGTCCCTGCCTTCTTTGCACAGTTATAGGCGAGCTGTCAAAGCTTGCCAGTGCTGCTGAGCAAAAACAACCCTATGAAAAAGCTGCCGATTTTTGAGGAAGACGAGAGCCATCTCAAACGCTACTACACCATTGGCGAAGTAGCCGATATGTTTGAAGTGAGCAAATCGCTCATCCGCTTCTGGGAGGGAGAGTTCGACTTTCTCAAGCCCCACAAAAACAGCAAAGGCGACCGCCGCTTCACCCTGCAGAATATCGAACAGCTGTACCTGATCTACCAGCTCGTCAAGGAGCGCGGCTTCACCATAGACGGTGCCCGCAACGAGATTGAGCGCTCGCAGGCCTGGCATCGGGAAAAAAAGGAAGTGATCAAGCGGCTGCGGGCGGTGCGCGATGGGCTTAGGCGGTTGAAAGGGTGAGCGTTAATTTAACCTCCAAAAAAACGATAATCCCCTCACTTTCCCTATTTTCCCCGAACAAAAACATCCCCTACCATGGTCTCCACCAAAACCACCAAACCCCACCTAACCTTCTGGCAAATCTGGAACATGAGCTTCGGCTTCCTAGGCATCCAATTCGGCTTTGCCCTGCAGAATGCCAACACCAGCCGCATCTTCGAGACGCTGGGCGCCGATGTCGAGCAAATCCCTATCCTCTGGATTGCCGCGCCGCTCACGGGCCTGCTCGTGCAGCCGGTGGTTGGGTACTTTAGCGACCGGACTTGGCACCCGAAGCTGGGCAGGCGCCGGCCGTACTTCCTCGTGGGTGCTATACTGGCCTCCATCTCCCTCTGCCTCATGCCCAACTCCCCCACGCTCTGGGTAGCGGCCGGCATGCTGTGGATCATGGACGCCTCCATCAACATCAGCATGGAGCCGTTCCGGGCGTTTGTGGGGGATAATTTGCCCGCCGAGCAGCGCACCATGGGCTTTGCCATGCAGAGCTTTTTCATTGGCACCGGGGCGGTGATTGCCTCCATGCTGCCTTGGATGCTGAACAACTGGTTCGGGGTAGCGAATACTGCCGCCGAAGGGGAAATCTCGGACGCGGTGAAGTGGTCCTACTACCTCGGCGCGATCGTCTTTTTGCTGGCGGTCTTGTGGACGGTCCTCCGCTCCCACGAGTACCCGCCGGAACAGTTGCAGCAATTTGCCGATACCGGCGAGGACGAGGTGCCTATAGAAGAACTCAGCAAAGCGCAGTATACTGCCCGGAGCAAAGGCCTGCGGCAGGCCGGCGCGATAACAGGCGGCATCGGTTTGCTCGGTATCTTGGCGTTAGCGCAGGCGGAGCTGGACAAAGAGTTGTACATACTGGCAGGCATGCTCTTTATCGTTGGGGTACTCTGGGTGGCTGCGAGTGCCCTGATGAAGAAGGGCCGGTACAAAAACGGCTTTGTCACCATCATGAGCGACCTGCTGCGGATGCCCAAAACCATGCAGCAACTCGCCATCGTGCAGTTTTTCTCCTGGTTTGCCCTCTTCTCCATGTGGATATACACGACCTCCGCAGTGACCAAACACATTTACGGCACCACCGATACCACCTCTCTGGCGTACAACGAGGGGGCCGATTGGGTGGGCTTTCTCTTTGCCATCTACAACGGCATAGCGGCGGTAGTCGCTTTCGGGCTGCCGTACGTAGCCAAGCGCACGAGCCGGCGCTTTACACACATGCTGGGGCTGGTCATTGGCGGCCTGAGCCTGATTTCTATCTACTTCATCGGCAAGCCGGATTGGCTGCTGCTCCCCATGCTGGGCATCGGCATCGCCTGGGCGAGCATTTTGTCCATGCCCTACGCCATGCTGGCCGGAGCACTGCCGGCCGACAAAATGGGCTACTACATGGGCGTCTTCAACTTTTTCATCGTCATCCCGCAAATCGTAGCAGCCACCATACTGGGCTTTATTG
Organism: uncultured Phaeodactylibacter sp.; assembly: GCA_964397205.1. GTDB lineage: Bacteria > Bacteroidota > Bacteroidia > Chitinophagales > Saprospiraceae > Phaeodactylibacter. The sequence goes on from CAYNIT010000173.1 coordinate 4,145, forward strand.
TGGGGCGGTTCTTCGGCGGAGAGGCGGTCTATGCGCTAATCGTAGGCGGCGGCTGCATGATTGCGGCTGGCTTGCTGTCCCTGCGGGTGGAGGATGTGGGCTAAGGCTTCTTCTTGTACTGCAGTACGTTGATCCGCTCTTCGCAGCCATCGAAATCCACCTCTGCATTAGAGGCAATGAGCAAGGTACGCCCGGGGGCATAGCGCGCTATCAACTGCTGGTACCAGCGAATGCCTTCGGTATCTAGGTTGGTGGTGGGTTCGTCGAGCAGGAGGAGCGGGGTATCCGAGCAAAAAGCCAGGGCTAGCTTGAGCCGTTGCTTCATGCCGGAGGAAAAGTGCCGTATTTGTTTCCGGCGGGCTTTTTTAAAGCCCAGCAGCTGATACAAGCCCTCCGCGTCTATCTCGGAGCGAAAGGATTGGAAGCGCTGGTGAAAGCGAATGGCTTCCCAGAGCGTGAATGCTTCGATGAGGTCGATGTAGGGAGCTGCGTAGGACAGGTGTTTGTAAACGTCGCCATTGGGCACCGCCTGCGCTTGGTGAATGAAGGTGATTTTACCCTTTGAGGGAGTCAGGTAGCCGGAGAGCATTTTCATCAGCGTAGATTTGCCGGAGCCGTTGGGGCCAGTAATGGCGTAACGCCCGCCTGACTGCAGGGAAAGGTCAATCCCCCGGAGTATCCACTCCATTTTGTAGCGTTTGCCTACGCCTTCGAGTTCAATCTTCATCCAGGTTCCTGCCGTTGATTTGTTGGAAGCCGCGCATGATACCCGGGTCAGCGCTGCGGATGAAATCGAGTATGCTTTCCCGTTCCTCGGTAGGCTCGAGGGAGTCCTCGATGATCTCAAGGGCGTGGGAGGTACTGTAGCCTTTGACGAAGATGATGCGGTAAATTTCCTGTATCTCGTTGATCTGCTCTGTGTTGAAATGCCGCCGCCGCAGGCCGATGCTGTTAACGCCGGCATAGGAAAGCGGTTCGCGGGCGGCTTTGACGTAGGGCGGCACGTGTTTGCGCACCAAGGAACCGCCAGCGATGAAACTGTGCTTGCCGATTTTGATGAATTGCTGTACGGCTACCAACCCTTCGAGTATCGCCCAGTCCCCGATCTCCACATGGCCCGCGAGGTTGACATTATTGGCCAGGATGACGTGGTTGCCGATGGCACAGTCGTGGGCTACGTGGGCATAAGCCATCAGAAGGCAGTGGCTGCCCACTTTGGTCTTATTGGCATAGGACGTGCCCCGGTTCACGGTAACGTACTCCCGTATGGTGGTGTGGTCGCCTATCTCCGCTGTGGTTTTTTCCCCCTTGAACTTCAGGTCTTGCGGGACGCCAGCGATGACGGCGCCGGGGAAAATCTGGCAGTGCTTGCCTATGCGTGCGCCCTCAAAGATGGTCACCGAGGGCCCAATCCAAGTGCCTTCTCCAATCTCCACATCCTTGTCGATGTAGGTGAACGGGCCGATGTTGACATCGGGGCCGATGGTAGCATCTGGATGGACAAAGCAGTTGTTGTTGCTATTAGTAGTTTTCATCTTATGAGCGCTTAACGATTTGAGCAGTCAATTCCGCCTCGGAAACGATACGGTTGCCAACGTAAGCGGTGGCTTGCATTTGGCAAATGCCGCGGCGGATGGGGGCCATGAGTTCCAGTTTGAACAGCACCGTGTCCCCCGGTACTACTTTATGTTTGAATTTAGCGTTCTCAATCTTCAGGAAGTAGGTGTCCCAGTTGCCCGGATCATCCACAGTGGAAAGGGCTAAAACGCCCCCGGTCTGCGCCATGGCTTCGATCTGCAGTACGCCAGGCATCACAGGATTGCCCGGGAAGTGGCCCTGGAAGAAATGCTCATTGAAGGTCACGTTCTTGACCCCTACCACGTGTTTTTCCGAAAGCTCGGTGACTTTGTCTACCAGCAGAAAGGGATAGCGGTGGGGAAGCCAGGAGGCTATCTTGGCGGTATCGAACAGCGGCTCCGCATCCGGGTCGTACTGCGGTTTGCCTTTGAGCCGCCGCCGCTCTCTGGCTACCTGTTTGAGCTTTTGAGTGAAGGCGATGTTGGCTTTGTGCCCCGGTTTAGTGGCTACGATTTTACCCTGAATGGGCATGCCCAGCAGCGCGATGTCGCCTACGATATCCAGCAGTTTATGACGGGCAGGTTCATTTTTGAACTGCAGCTCAACCGTATTGAGAATGCCTTCCTGGTCCACCGTCACGCTGGGTTTGCCCAACTTTTCCGCCAGCCGGTCGAGTTCTTCCTGTTCGACCTTGCGGTCCACGATAACGATGGCGTTGTCCAGGTCGCCACCCCGGATCAGGTTCTGGTCGAACAGGTATTCCAGCTCATGCAAGAACACAAAGGTGCGGCAGGGGGCAATCTCCCGGCCGTAGTCGGTTTTCCCGTTAAGATGGGCGTACTGCTGGCCGAGCACATCCGAATTAAAATCGATCATTGCTACTACCTCAAAGCTGTCGTGGGGCAGCGCCAGCAATTCGGCACCGCTCTCTTCGTCTTTATAAAAGATGGGGTCTTCTACCACGAAGTACTCCCGTTCTTTGTCCTGTGTTTCTATTCCAGCCTCCAACAGCGCCTGCACGAAAGGGGCAGCACTACCGTCGAGAATGGGCACCTCCGGGCCGGTAAGTTGCATCAGCACGTTGTCGATGCCGAGGCCGGATAGGGCGGATAGGGCGTGCTCTACCGTATTGACCTCTGCATTGCTGACCTTAAGGGTAGTGCCTCTTTGGGTGGAAACGACCCGGTTGACATCAGCGCTGAGTACCGGCTGCCCCTCGAGGTCAAGCCGCTGAAACTTATAGCCATGGTCTACCGGAGCCGGCTGAAAGGTAAGGCTGACCGATTGGCCTGTATGCAGGCCTACGCCATCTACGGAGATTGCTTGTTGTATGGTTTGTTGTTGCTTCATATGAGGTGTCGTAGGCTGAATTTTATGCAAAAGTAAAGATTTCGGGGGAGTCGGCGGCAGTACCAGACAGGTAAGCACCTCAGTTCTCTGGTTCTTCCTTGGATTCCTGCTCCTGTAGCTGCCGCTCAAGCGCCGTAATTTTCTTATACAGCTCTGGCAATTTCTTGAATACAGCGTGGGAGCGGATGAAATCCCGGTAGGGTATAGCCGGATAGCCAAAGAGGGCTTGATTGGGTTCCTTGATGCTGGAAGCGATGCCGCTTTGCGCCTGGATTTTCGTGCCATCGGCAATTTCCAGATGCCCTACAAACCCCACTTGCCCGCCGATTTGGCAGTTGCGGCCGATCTTGGTGCTGCCGGCGATGCCCGTTTGGGCGGCAATGACTGTATGAGCCCCAATCTCCACATTGTGCCCTACTTGTATGAGATTGTCCATCTTCACCCCTTCGCGCAGAATGGTATTGCCCATCGTGGCCCGGTCTATGGCACAGTTGGCACCGATTTCCACCCGGTCCTCAATGATGACTTTGCCCAAGTGGAAAATTTTCTGGTAGCTGTTGTCCTCTTGGTGCGCAAACCCGAAACCATCGCTGCCTACCACCACGTTGGGATGCAGAATACAGTGGCTGCCGATCTCACAGCGGTCCATAATGCGGACGCCGGGGTAGATGACCGTATGGTCGCCGATTTTCACCTCTGCCCCTATGTAGGCCTGGGGGAAAATCTGGCAGTTTTCCCCAATCTGTGCCCCTTCCCCTATGAAGGCTTGGGCTGCTACAGCCGTTTGCTTGCCGATTTGGGCAGTATCAGCGATGATCGCCTGATCAGAAATGCCTTCGCCGGCACTCGGCGCCCCGCCAAAGCGTTGCATCAGCTGAGCAATAGCGGCATACACATCCGGGACTCTTACCAGGGTAGAGCTAAGGGGTTGACGCGGAACGAAGTCATGCTGAACCAACAGTATGGAAGCTTGGGTGGAGTAAGCGTAGTGCTCGTACTTGAGATTGCCTAAAAACGATATGGTGCCCGGCTCGCCTTCTTCGATTTTGCTTGGCCGATCGACCTTTACTTCTGGGTCGCCTTCTATAATTCCATTCAGGAATTGGGCTATTTCTCTAGCGGATAATTGCATGGCTGCAAAGGTAATAAAAAACCTACTAGCCACGCTAAAGCCCTGCGCTTAGGAACGCCATTCGGGCACCGCTCTACCGGTAGCTGGCCGCTGCGTGCCCCAGCTATCACAGGGCTTCCTCCTGCTGCTTGGCCTGGAGCTTCTTTTCCAGCCAATGGTAAGTGGCAATCTGCGCGCGCAGGGGCGGGCCCGCGGTTCTCCGGTAAGGGTTGCTTTGGTTGGCGTCCACCCGGCGCGCCTTTTGATTATCCTGCAGCTGCAGGTCAATGATGTGGCGGATTTCAGCTATGACCTCTGGGTCGTAAATCGGCATCACGGCTTCTACCCGGCGATCGAGGTTGCGGGTCATCCAATCCGCCGATGCTGTGAAAAGTTGCTCTTGCCCTGCGTTGCCGAAAATGTAAACCCGGGCGTGTTCCAGAAAACGGTCCACTATGCTGAAGGCTTCGATGTTCTCGCTCAGCCCTTCGATGCCCGGCACCAGGCAGCAGATGCCCCGGACAATCAGCTTGATGTCTACGCCAGCCTGACTCGCTTCGTACAGTTTGGCGATCATGCCCGGGTCCTCCAGGCTGTTCATCTTGAGGATCATGTAAGCCTCTTTGTCGGCCTGTGCGTGTTCTATTTCCCGGTCAATTTGTGCTTCGAAGCGCTCCCGGCTGGTGAAGGGAGATACGAAAAGGTGTTTGCACTTTGGCAAGAGTATCCGCCGCTCCAGAAGGGCAAAAATCTGCTCTACCTCATCGGTAAGCCGGGCATCTGAGGTCATCAGTGCGTGGTCGCAGTACAGGCGCGCCGTTTTTTCGTTGAAATTGCCGGTACCCAGGTAGGCGTAACGCCGGGCTTGGCCGTTTTCGGGCCGGTTGACCAACAGCAGCTTGCTGTGCACTTTGATGCCGGGGTAGCTGTATACGACTCTGGCTCCCTGCTTTTCCAGCTCGCCCCCCCAGTAAATGTTGGAAGCTTCATCGAATCGGGCTTTGGCTTCGATGAAAGCCGTGACGCGCTTGCCGTTTTCCAAGGCTCTAAGCAAGGCTTCCACGATGGCTGACTTCGCCGCTACCCGGTAGAGCGTGATTTTGATTTCAGTGACCGCCGGGTCTTCCGCGGCTTCCTGAATGAAGCGCGGCACGTAGTCGTATTTTTGGTATGGAAAATGGAGCACCGCATCTCCTTGTTGCAGAAAGGCGATGATGCTGTCGGCATTTTCCAACTTGGGGTGGGGCAGAGGAGGCAAAGGCGGATCGTTGAGCTCAGCTTGCCCGGTCGGATTAGGGAAGCCAAAAAAGTCATGGAAATTATGGTAGCGCGCCCCAGGGATCAGATCGTGCTTGCTCAGTTCAAAAGCCTCCTTCAGCGAGGCTAGAAGCTCCTCCGACATGTTGCTGTCGTACAGAAACCGGGTGGGCAGGCCGATGTTGCGTTCTCCCAGGCTGTCCCGTATTTTTTCTACTAAATCGCCCGAAAATTCGTCCTCGATGTACAGCTCCGCATCCCGGGAAACTTTGATGGCGTAGGCGCCGGCAATCTTTTGCCCCAGCAGGTCTTCCAGGTTGAACCGGATGATATCATCTAAAAAAGTGAGCGGGTAAACTCCTGGCCGATCACAGGGCAATTCCAGGAAACGCGGCAGTTCGTCGCTGGGGATTTCCACCACCGCAAGGCGTGCTTCTTCTTGTAAGGGCACGACGAAGTACAAGCCCCGGTTTTTGAGGAATGGAGCAGAATCGCCGGGCTCAAAGTACAGCGGTGTGAGGCAAGGGTATATCTTCTCGAAGAAATAGCGTTTGACGAAGGCTTGCTGCTGTTCATCGTACGCTTGCTCATTGATCAGGTGTACGCCCTGCTCGCGGAGCTCAGGCAGTATTTGCTCCCGGAAAGTCTGGCCAAACTGCTGTTGCTGGGCGTTGACGATTTTCCGAATTTGCTTGAGCTCCTTCTTGGGCTTGACGGTGAGGTCGAGTGCTTTGCGGGTTTTTTTCTTCAGCTCTTTGAAACTGCGCAGAGAGGCAACGCGCACCCGGAAAAACTCGTCTAAATTAGAGCTGTAAATCGCCAAAAACTTGATGCGTTCGTAGAGCGGCACTCGTTGGTCCATGGCTTCTTGCAGCACGCGGTGGTTGAAAG
>CAYNIT010000174.1:0-10323 GCA_964397205.1 uncultured Phaeodactylibacter sp.
GGGCAGGGCATTTTTGTCCTCGCCGTGCCAGCTCAGCACCAGCTGCGCCACCCGGTCCGCTTCTTGCTGCTGCTCGCGGGTGTAATCCATGCCCAGACGGCTGATGATGGCAGAAGCCACGCTGCTGGACAGCAGAAAAACAGACTCGGTGAACAATGGGCGACCTCCACGGCGAGCATCGCCATCAACTCGGCTTCCGAGCCCAAGGTGGACAACAGCCCGGTAGACAGGTAAATATTGCCATTGGAACACCCCAAGCTCACAGGCTCCGAGCCGTTGAAGAGATGGACCCGTAGATTGGCCGTGTGCCGCTCGGGCAGCTCACCGGGATAAATCCGCAGCAGCAGCTGGTTGAGGTAGTCCTGCAACAAGGGGTCTTCGTAAATTTCCAAGCTGTTTTCCAATTCTAGGTATTCCTGCTCCACTTCTGCCCGTAACTCTGGCTCCTCCCAGCCGTGTTTAGCGACTTGCTCCAGCCCCTCGCTCTGAATATAGCTCACCGCCCACAGTTCCTTGAGGCTGATTTTCGAGTAACCGATTTCGATGTCCTCCTACACATTTTAGAGGAAGTGGTGTAAGTTTCCCCGTTGCGCTCCAAACGGTAGTTGATTTGGTCAAACCCCGCCGTAGCTTGGTAACCCACGATGTCGAAGGTAGTCCCCTCGTCGAAGCGTTGAAAAGCGCCGCTCTCCGTTTTCAGGCGGATGCGGTCTGTAGCCTTGGCTGGCACCCGTATTTGATCTTGGGCAAAGGTGGTAAGCGTGGCCAGCAAACAGAGGAAAAGTAAGTACAAGTACTGCATATGACAGTTATTTAATCGTGTAAGTAATGCGCGTTACCGAAACAGCAGCGGGGCATGCTATTCCGCAGCGATATTTGTATAGCGATTTGCCATAGCAAACCGTCATAACTTCAATATAAAGAGCCCTTATCCCTCAATTCAGTTCGCCCGCCCGATGTGAAATAACGCAGAAACCCGTGTTAAAATACCTTAAGGCGTTAAGAAAACCTAAAAATCATCCACTTTTCGGTAGGCTTTGATCACAGTTTGCTCTTCCATCGTACCGGAAGGCCGCATTGCCGTGTTCCATGCCCACAATACCCGCGTAACCTTGCTCATGTAGGTAATGGAAGATATTCTTGTAGTTGATTTCCCCGCTCGTTGGCTCATTCCGACCCGGGTTGTCCCCCAATTGGAAGTAGGCGATCTCTTCTCAGCAGCGCTCAATATTGGGCAGCAGGTTGCCTTCCTCTCGCTGGCCAGTACGCCGGTATGGACATAGACAAGGCTGATGCCCTGCAGCGCGCCATTGCCCTGCGTCCGCATCGTAGGTGATGGCAACCATGTCTTCCAGCATGGGCTGGGCAGGTTGCACACTGAGCTGGGCATGGCTTATATTGGTAAACAGACAGGCTGATAGGAGTGTCAGAAAGTGCCGAATCATAGCCAATCAAAAAAGTAGGTGAAGGACTGGTAATATAAGCATATTTATTACTTTTGAATAGAAACCTAACCCATTGCCATTATGCCCGGCCAATTGGACTTCAACTGCCCGCCTTTGCGTACCCGGCGCTTTCGTTTGGAACCGCTCGCCGAGCGCCACGCCACTGATATTTTTGAGCTGCGCGCCGATGAGAAAGTGGGCTACTATCTCGATCGCCCTCTAATGCGGCAGCCAGAAGAAGCTTCTTCATTCGTCCGTGAAATCATGGAAGGCATGGCGGCCGGCGACTACCTGTACTGGGTTATTGTGGAGCGGGAACAATCGAGTGTGCTGGGCACGATTTGCCTCTGGCAGTTCAATGCCGAGCGCAGCCAAGCCGATCTGGGCTACGAACTCAAACCGGCCGCTCAGGGCAAGGGCGCCATGACGGAAGCCATGCGGCGGGTGGTGGAATACGCACGGGACAGCCTGGGCCTGCAGCGGCTTTACGCTTGTACACATCCAGACAATCGGTCGTCTCTGCGGCTTTTGGCGAAAGCCGACTTTACCCAAGAGCGCGATCTGGGCCCTTCCCTGGCCCTGTACCTTAAGCACCTGCAGGGGCTGCCTGCCTACCTGCAGCGCGTCGGCATGATGCCCTCGGCACAGCCTAGCTTGCCGGAATTGCAACGCGCCCACCTTCACCTCATACCCTTTGAAAATCTGGACATACACCTCGGCCGCTCTATTTCTATCCGTCAGCCGGACATTTTCCGCAAGCTGGTGCACCACCGGCGGGGTGGTTTTTGCTACGAACAAAACGGCCTCTTTCAATGGGTGCTAGCTGCATTGGGGTACGAAGCCAAACTCGTACAGGCGCAAGTGTACTCTCCAAAAAAGGGCGAATACGGCCCTCCCTTCGACCACATGGCTATTTGGGTGGAAACGGAATCAGGCCCCTATCTGGCAGATGTGGGCTTTGGCAATGCCCCTCTTGTACCTTTGCCTATTCGCCACGGGGCGGAAGCAGAGGGCACCGCTGGCACGTACCGCATGGAAGCACTAGGCGATGGCTGGCACAAAGTAAGCCACCAAACCGAAGAAGGGTGGATGCCGGATTACATTTTCGACAGCCAGGCGCGCCGCCCGGCGGAATATGAACCTATGGCGCTGTACCATCAGAGTTCCCAGGACTCACCCTTTCCCAAGCAGCCCCTGATTTCCCTGCCCGAGCCAGCGGGCGGGCGGGTAACGATCAGCGGGCGGGAACTTAAAATTTCCAAAGGAGGGCAGCAGCACACCTACCGCATCGAAAGCGATGAGGAATACGAAAAATTGCTGCGACAGCACTTTGGAGTAGAGCTGCATGGGGTATCAACGGCCAGCCGGATTTGGCGGGGCTCGGCTTCCTGATAAGCGCCCGCCGGCTGCCGCTCCATTAGGGCTTTAGCCCAGTACTTTTTGTTCCCGTACAAATGGCTGACGGTACACCCGCTCGCCGGTCGCCTGGTACAAAGCATTGGCCAGGGCAGACTGTATAGGCGGCAGAGCAGGTTCGCCCAAACCAGTGGGGTCAATGCCGTTGTCTACGAAGAAAGTCTCAATTTCCAGCGGGGCTTCCGCCTGCCGGATGAGCCGGTAGCGGTCGAAGTTCTGCTGCTCCGGCTTCCCATTCTTGAGGGTCAGCTCGCTGAGCATGGAGTGGCCGATGCCGTCGATGATGCCGCCCTCGATTTGATTGCGCGCGGCATCCGGGTTGATCACAATGCCGCAGTCTACGGCGCACCACACCTTTTGGATGCGTGGCTTATCGCCCTGCATGACAACATCCACCACCTGCGCCACGTAAGAATTGTGGCAGTAGTAAGCAGAGACGCCGCGGTGGAGGCCTGGCTTCGGCTGGCCCCAGCCCGCTTTTTCTTTAACCAGTTTCAGTACCCCAGCGTAACGCTCCGGATCGTAATCGTTGTTGTCGCCCACCGGTCGCTTTTGGGCGCGGTCGAACAGAGCGAGCCGGAAGTCGATGGGATCCTGCCCGGCGGCCTCGGCTACTTCATCCAGGAAAGCCTGCTCGGCGTAGGCCATGAAGTTGGAGCGGGGCGCGCGCCAGGCACCGGTGGAAATGTTGGACTTCAGGCTTTGGTTTTCCGCCAGGTAGTTGTCTATGGCACCGGCGGGGAAGCGGTTGGCGAATACTGGGCTGCCGTGTACGCCCGCTCCGCGCACCTTAAACCCCATGAGTTGGTTGTTTTCATCTAAAGCCGCGCGGTAAGTGACTTTGTAGGTGGGGCGGTAGGTGCCCTGCGTCATATCATCCTCCCGAGTGTAAACGAGCTTGACTGGCACGCCCGCCTGTTTGGAGATCAACGCTGCTTCATTGCCGAAGTTGCCGTAGAGGCGCCGGCCAAAGCCGCCGCCCTGCCGGGTCATCATCACGGATACTTTTTCCTCTGGTAAGTCCAGTAAGGCTGCTACGGTTTTGCGCAGGTATTCCGGTGTTTGAATGGGGCCCAGCAATTCGGCGCTGTCTTCTTTGACATGGGCGAAGAAATTCATGGGCTCCAGGGTGTTGTGCGCCAGGAAGGGAGCGGCGTAGGTGCGTTCTATGACTTTCGCCGCGTTTTGGAAGGCACTTTCCGGATCGCCATCCTGCCGTTCCGGCTTTTCTGGCGCCTGTCCGATCAGTTTGGACAGGGCATCTTCATGCTGTGCCGTGCTTTCCAAAGGCTCTGCTTCTTCCCATTCGGCTTTAAGCGCACGTTTGGCTTTTATCAGCTCCCAGGTGCTGCTGCCGACCAGGGCGATGAGCTCGGGGAAGGCGTTGATGTCGGACCACTGCTTTTCCAGGTCATCCGGGGCGGTATTGATAGTGAAGACCTGCTCTACGCCTGGCATGGCTTTCAATTCATCGGCATTGAAGGATTTCAGTTTTTTTCCGAAGGCGGGCGGATGGGCGATCATGGCGATGCGCATGCCCTCCCGCTGCACATCCAGGCCGAAGAGGGGCTTGCCGGTGACGATCTCCTTGGCATCCACGTTTTTGCGGCTTGTGCCGATGATGGTGAAGTCTTTTGGGTCTATGAGCTCAACCGTTTCCGGTACGCTCAGGCGGGCGGCGGCAGTGGCTACATCGCCGTATCCGAGCTCTTGTTGGCTCTTGTCGTGGTAAATAACGCCTTTCTCGGTGCGCAATTCAGCTATGGGTACTTCCCATTGGTTAGCAGCCGCCTGCATCAGCATTTGCCGGGCGGTAGCGCCGGCGGTGCGCAGGGTCTTCCAGCCCTGCCGGATGGATTGGCTGCCGCCGGCTACCTGGCGGGTATATTTTTCGGTATCGAGCGGTGCCTGCTCTACGAGGACCTGCTGCCAATCGACATCGAGCTCCTCGGCTACAATCATCGGCATAGAGGTTTTGACGTTTTGCCCGATTTCCGGGTTGGGGGAGAAGATGGTAACGACTCCGTTGGCACCGATCTTCAGAAAAGCATTGATCTCGCTCCATTCTTCGGGGATTTCCAGGCCGGTCTCGGCTTCCCGCGTGCAGGAGGAGAGCCATCCGAAGCCAAGCAGCATGCCGCCGCCCGCCACTGCGGAGACTTTGAGGAAGGATCTTCGGTTGTGGGTGGTCTTTATGATAGACATAGGTGGAGTTTGTGGTGGGTGGAAAATTTAGCTCAATCGTTCAGCAGCCGTTTTTACTGCCGCTTTGATGCGGGTGTAGGTGCCGCAGCGGCAGAGGTTGCCGTTCATGGCTTGCTCGATTTCACTGTCGGAGGGCTGTGCATTGCGCTGCAGCAGGGCGGAAGCAGTCATGATTTGCCCGGCCTGGCAGTAGCCGCATTGGGGGACATCGTGTTCCAGCCAGGCTTGTTGTACCGGGTGGTCGCCCTCTTGCGAAAGGCCCTCTATGGTAGTGATGGTTTTGCCCTCAGCGGCTGAAACCGGCAGGGAGCAGGATCTCACGGCGCTGCCGTCGAGGTGCACGGTGCAAGCGCCGCACTGCCCGATGCCGCAGCCGTATTTTGTGCCTAATAATTGAAGATGGTCACGCAGGACCCAAAGGATGGGCGTGTCCGGGGCAACTTCGACGGTCCGGGAAGCCCCATTGATGTTGAGCTTAAAGCTTGCCATAGGGATGGATTGAGTTTTGGTGTCCTTAAGGTACTGGAAAGCGGGGATTTATGCAAATGGGAAAGCGGTGGTGCGGGTAAGTTGCCATGGACAGAGATAGGAAAGAGGGGGCGGGCAGCTGATTTGCCGCCCGCCGAGGCTGGATTAAAATATTTGCGTCAGTTCACCATTGTAGGAGCCTGATATCGTCTCGTTGCTTGAAGTAGTCAGCTCAAAGCTGATAGAGTACACCCCGTCGTCTTCCGTCAGTTCAACGGTTCCATCGACTACGGAAATGACTTGTCCGGTGCCGGCCTCGAAATCGAAATCTATAAAGACTTCCCCGTCGACCATGACAAAGGCATCTCGTTCGTCACCGAATTCGTAAGTGCCATTGACTAATCCTTCTTCCGAAGGGCTGTTGAGGTCTAGGTACACCCCACTGCCGGTACCGGTAGCTTCTCCGGTATTGAAGTTGAAATCGATGTCGGGGGAAGTGAGCGTAACATCAAAATCGAAGCTGTTGTTGCCGTTACCGCCGTAATCTCCTAGAAAGCCTTGTCCTAGATCAAAGGTTGAGTCATCAAATGTAAATTGGTTGCTGGGGTTGTTGTCGTCATCATCGTTGCAGGATAGAGCGAGCAGACCTAGCATGGCTAATGCCAACAGTCCAGCTGAAGATAGAAATTTCATAGTAATAGAGTTTAAAGAGGATTCGGCATAGGCTGCCGAACATAGATGTGATCAAAGAGCATCGTTATGCTTTTCACTGGTCAAATATAGGCATTTTAAGGTTTGGTAGTAGATTTTTTTAGGCAAATTGATAGGGGTGCAGTGCTTGCGTACGTATCGTTTGGTAAGGGACAGAACCTTGCTAACCGCTAGTTGTTATTCCGATACCAAAAACAATTGTATGCAACGCAATGCTGGCTATCTCTTGTTGCTGCTTTTCTTTCTGGCAGCCTGCGAACAAGAATTCATACCGGATACGCCCAATGCTTCGGATCAACTGGTCGTTGAGGGCTATATAGAGGCGGGCGAACGGCCTACGCCGCCTTACCTGACGCTCACCCGCTCGGTCACTTTCTTCGAGGAGTTTGATGCGGAGAACTTCAACGAAAACTTCGTTTCCGGCGCGCGGGTGCGGGTTTCCGACGGGCAAGACACGGTGGAGTTGAGCGAGCTGTGCCTGAATGAACTGAGCGAGCAGCAAAAGCAACTGGCTTCCGAATTCTTTGGTTTGCCGGTAGACAGCCTGGGCTTCAATTTCTGTTTGTATACCGACCTTACCTTCAGCATGCAGGGGGAAGTGGGCAAAACTTACGAACTATGGGTGGAAGCCGAGGGCCAGTCCCTGTACGCCCAAACGAGTATCCCGCCCCATGTGCCGGTGGATGCCTTTGCGTTCCGCGAAGTGCCCGGCGAGCCGGTGGATACCCTAGCCCGGCTGGTCGGCTTGATCTCTGACCCCGGCGGTCGCGCTGACTTTTACCGCTATCAGGCGGGTATCAACGGAGGCCCCATCATCAGCCCGGCGGCTTCGGTGGTGGACGACCGGCTGTTCAATGGGCAGACCTTCGAGTTCCCGTTGTTTCGGCCCGAACCGCGCGGCAATCCAGAGATCGAGCTGGAGACCTTCGGGCTGTATACTGTAGGCGATACCGTGGAGGTCAAGTGGATGAACATCGACGAGGCGCAGTACGATTTTTGGAATACCCTGGAGTTCAACACCGCCAATCAGGGCCCTTTTTCCAGTTATACGCTGGTGGAATCCAACATAGTTGGAGGCCTGGGGATATGGGGCGGCATTTCAGCGAGCTACTACCGGCTGCAGGTCGAGAAATGATTACTCGATCAGTGGCTCGCCGATGTAGACTTTGATTTCCGGCGAGAGCCGGACCCTGATTTTGACGATGAGCGGCTCGTTGAAATCGCCGTAGGTGCGGCGGTAGAGGTTGTAAGTGGTGCGTATGGTAGTGAAAACAGAAGTCAGGGCAGCGTTTTTGCGGGTTTCCTGGATGATTTCATCGAGGCGCTCGCTGGTGAAATCGTCGTGTTTGCCCACAAGTTCCGCTTCGAGGGCGGGGCTCAAGGCTACGGCCAGCGAGAAGCTGGTGATTTGCAAACCGTAGATTTCTAATTTCGGGAACACTTGCAGCCATTCTTCGATGAGCTGGTAGCTCTTTTCCTTTGCCCCCTCGCCGAACTGGGAGGCTTGCTGGCGCACAGCCTCGGTGGCTTCCTGCATGGCTTTCTTGATGCGGTCTATCATCGCGCAATTCGATTTTCCTATGGAGTGAAGTTAGGCAAAATATTTTTAAGGCAAGCTGCCTGCGGGTACGGTATATTGCCAATGAGGTGGCCGGCAAACTCCTGGTTCGTTTGCCCTTATTTTCTTATCTTTGCCACTGTGGAGGTCCTATTAGGATGAAGTGGGTAGGGAATTACAAACTACACAAACCCCAAGTTAATGAAAACGTATGCGCTAAACCTCATTGTACTCCTGTTGCCGCTATGTAGCATAAACGGGCAGGAACGGATTGATTTTGGAAAGCTTCGCGACGAATCACAGGGGGAGCTATTCGTATCCGGCAACTTGTTCGATGCTGAGGATAATTTCAATCAAGTCGTCATCTTTCAAATCGATAAGCAGAGCGGTTTTCTGAGGGAGTCCATCGACATCCTATACGGGTACGATGTAAGGAACGCCTACGGCGATTTGGATTTTACGGTGGCACCCGTTTCTCACGGATTCGACGATGCCGTAGGGCCAGGCCTGTTTTTTGTCAGCAGCTGGTCGGGCGGTGGGGGAGAAGTGATGCTGCACCGCATTACCGGCACGATAGGGAGCAGCCCTTCTTTGGAAGTCAACAGCATCCTTATGCCTTCATACAGCCTGAGCGGCAATGGGCTGCAGCTGGGTACCAGCGATTTTATGAATACCAACGATTGCCGGTTCCAATCCGGGTTTTACGCCGATGAGACCATCCACTTCGTTCTGAATACCGAGCGTCAAGGCGGGTACACTGGCATTTACTACGGTGCGGATTTCGATAATGGCTACGAGAACGTCCTGAGCAACTGGATAGGCAAGATTGTTTCCGGCGGCGTTCAGCAGCAGTCCCCAGTGGCGGATTTCAGTGCGGATACAACGGCCATCGCTGAGGGGCAGTCGGTCAGCTTTACGGACTTGTCTGCCAATGACCCTACGGATTGGTCTTGGTCTTTCCCCGGCGGGACGCCCAGCAGCTCTACGCTGCCCAATCCTAGCATTATCTACGAAGAAGCGGGCACCTACGGCGTAGCCTTAACCGTTTCTAATGCAGCAGGCAGCGATACCGAGGAAAAGAGTGGCTACATTTCCGTATTTCCTGACTTGGAGCCTCCGGTAGCGGATTTCAGCGCCGATGACAGTTCGATTGAAGAGGGGCAGCAGGTCACCTTTACCGATCTGTCTGCCAATGCTCCCACAAGTTGGGCTTGGTCCTTCCCGGGCGGTACGCCCAGCACATCCACCGCCGCTAACCCAACGGTCACCTACGACAGCGTGGGGGTTTTTAACGTAAGTTTGACGGTTGCCAACGAGGGCGGCAGCGATACGGAAGAAAAGAGTGGCTACATTTCCGTATTTCCGGGTTTGGAGCCCCCCGTAGCGGATTTCAGCGCTAGCCAGACTACGGTGGCTGAAGGGCAGCCGGTTACTTTTACAGATTTATCGGCCAATTCCCCTACCTCCTGGGCGTGGAGTTTTCCCGGCGGGCAGCCGGAGAGTTCTACTGATCAGCACCCCAGCGTTACCTTCGCTGTAGAAGGCACCTACAATGTCTCTTTGGAAGCTGCGAACAGCTCGGGGAGCGACCTGATCGTCAAAGACGGCTATATAACGGTTGTTCCCGAACTGTTGGCACCGGTGGCTGACTTTGTGGCTGATACGACTTCCGTGGGCCTAGGCGGAAAGGTCCGATTTACTGACTTGTCTGCCAACAATCCCAACTTCTGGCTGTGGGTGTTTCCCGGCGGCACCCCAGCCAGCTCTCAATTGCAGCATCCCGAAGTTCAGTACAACGCTCCGGGCCTTTACGATGTCACGCTGGTAGCGAGCAATCCAGCCGGCAACGCGACCGCCACCAAAACCGCTTACATCCTTGTGGATACGGAGACTTCCTCCCGCGAGGAACGCGCCCTGTTGAGCAGCTTCAAAGTCTTTCCCAATCCGAGTGCTGCGGGGGAGCGGATATCTGCGCAGTTTACCCTGCACCGTGCGTTGGAATTGGATTGCTACCTCCTCGATCAGGGGGGCAGGGTGGTAAAGTACCTGCTGCACCACCGCGCAAAACAGGGGCGGAACCTACTGTCTTTCCGCAGCGGGCTGCTGCCGTCGGGCACTTATTACCTGAGCCTTCAGGACAACAAAAACAATGTTTTGAAGGCTGCTAAGTTGGTGGTGGAGTAGGAGGTAGCGGAATCAAGAAAGAAGTAACCGAGTCTGAAAATCCGGGGCGTTCGTCAACTTTTCGCCGCTCTACCTGCTCTGCACCACCAATTTCGGAGAGCGGTCTATCTTGAATAACCCCCAGTGCTTCTCCGGCTCCTTGGGGTCCGGCGAGCCTTTCCAGGGCTCATCAAAGGCTTCGAAGACGAAGGTGAGGATTTGCTCGGCATCCGTCCAGGCCATAAGGTCGTCGTAGTAGCTTTTTTGTAAGCGTTCGTTGACGTGCTCCGGGTCTATGCCTTGGCCGTTGGCGTGGCGGCAGGCGCTGAGTTTGCCAAAATCGAGTGTGTCAGATAA
>CAYNIT010000175.1:0-10300 GCA_964397205.1 uncultured Phaeodactylibacter sp.
TGTTGGAAGTAGCGTATGTCGCGCAGTACGTCATCATCTACCTTATACATGATGAAATCGGAGATGATCAGAACATCGGCATCTTGGTAGTCATTGCCCTGCAACTGCCGGACGGCCTCGTAGAGCGCGAGAGAGACATCGGTGCCTCCGTAGAAAGACATGCGCAGGAATGCAGCGATTTCGTCAATGGAATCAGCGATGTTGTAGAGGTCCAGGGTCTTGATGCCACGGGAAAAGTTGATCAGGTAAGCGCGGCGGTTTTCCCGCATACTCATTTTGAGAATACCGAGGCAGAGCACCTTAGCGATTTGCTCCGGCCGGCCCGTCATGCTTTCGCTGGTATCGACGCATACGATGAAGGGCCCTTTCTCCTTCTGCCGCACCCGCTGATGGACTTCCACTGTCTGATCTTGACTGGGGACGAGCCGCCGGTCTTCGTAGCGGAAGGTGAGCAGGTTTTTGTCAGCGTACTTTTTAAGAAACAGCAGCTCAGTATCCTCATCGCTCATCAGGCCAACTTCGGAGCTTAGCAAGTGGCTGAGGTCATCGCTTTCGTGTACGCCGACGATTTCTGACTTAGCCGATTCATCTACTTTCCACTCTTGCCGTATGATGGTTTTCTCAAAGGCTTCTTCCTCTATTTCGATCTCCGCTTCCCGCATGCTGCCCAGCATTTCTGCGAGCTTTTTGACCGACTGCTCATCTTCCAGCAATTCACTGTAGTGCTGCAGCAGGTCGAAGGAGGTGTCCTGCCATAGCTCTCTGGACATATCCCAGCCGAGGTAATCGGAGAATGGGGTGATTAATTCCTGCAATTTTTGGTATTCCTGCACTTTCTTTTCCACCAGTTCTACAAAGGCTTCTTTTTCCTCTTCCAGCTTGCGCAATTGGTAGTCCAGGATTTTGGCGTGGAGCAGAGCATCCCACTGCGCCAGTAGGTCTTTGAGCAGCAGTTCGATCTTTTCGCGGGATGCTTCCCCGATGTCGTCCATCGATTGGTTGCCGATCAGCTGCTCGAATTGGTTTTGGTAAAAGTTGCTGTCCAGTTCTTCCCGGCTGTACTGCGTTTTGAGGTACATAGGCAAGTTGGGCCAGCGGCGGGCGAAAACGTGGAGCGGGGTGATGGCCCAGCCCTCCAGCCGGTTGAGTTCATCTTCGTAGGGGTTCTTCGAGCGGGCTTTGTCGTAGGATTTGCGCAGCCATTGCAGGGTATCGGTCACGATTTGTCTGGTAATTTTATCGTTCCCCTGCGCCAGCCCCAGCAGCCCGTCTATGGAAAACAGCTCGTCGAGCGCTTGGCGGAAGTATTCGTAGTACTGATCATTGAGCTCTGGCAAAACGTGGCGCTCTGGTTCCAGCTTGTTTTGCAGATACTGCACCAGGTACTTTCGCATCTTGCGGTCCAGTAAATTGCCGAACTCTACGAAGCGTTCGTATTCTTGATCGAGTTGCGTTTGGAGATCAGTGGTTGACATGCCGTTTGAACAGTTGAGCCACAGCCTTGGTTTGGGGGCTGTGCCTACGTTAGTTCCTCATTGGCCCGTTCTGCTTCCAGGCGCCCGACTTTATTGTAGAGGGCCAGCATCAGCACGCCAAACAATACCCCTACCACAATGAGCAGCGGATTGAAGAGCCCCTCTGCCGAAAAGGATAGCCGGATGATGACGGTGGAAATGACGAAGCCGGAATTGCGCACCAATTGGCTGTAGTTGTCGGTGTAGCGGAAAGAAACCATAAGGATGAGGACATCGAAGAGGATCATGAGCGTGAAAAACTCATTGTAGAATATCTTATTGATGTCGGTCAGCTCTTTGATTTCTCCTAAATTGAAGCGCTGCAGCTCGGAAAACCAATTGCCCAGGCTGTACAAGCCGATCAGCAACAGCAGGGGGGCCAGCAGGACAGATATGCCCTTTTTGAAATTGACAAAGCCCTCGATATTGGAGGGGCGTTGAAGTTTGGGCCGTTGTTGACGCAAGCGGTAGAACCAAAATATAAGCAGGAAAAGCAGCAGTATACATACCATATCCACCCCCAAAAGCAGATTGCGGTAGCTGCCGATCCAATCTTCGGAAATATCGATCTTGGAAATGTCTTTGAATATCCGCCGCACCACAATGAGCGATATGATCTCGTACTGCTTGCCGATAGAAATGGTGAAGCTGTCGGGCAGGTGGTACACCAGCATATAAACCTCGTAAATAAGGATAAAGGAGAAAGGGGTATAAATGGCCGTCACGGGGCTGATGAACAGTTCATCCGCCGATGCTCCCAGATCGATCCAGCGCAGGTCATGCAAAAAAATCAGGGCCAGGTGAACCAAGAAGCTGCCGATTCCCAGGTACAGGATAAGCATCTCGAAGCGCCGCTGGAAGGAGGTGTCGAAGAAGAAGTTGAAAGAATTGTTGATGATAGGCCTCGTCGTTGTACTCATAAATTTGGGATGACAGCCATTGAGCAGGGTGAAAAATAAAGTAGGCAGCAGCTGTAAGGGCTTCCGGCCGGGCGACAGGCAGCTTGAACTTGGAGCCCAGCTGCTTTTACTATTCACAAATATGCGTTTTAAACTTGAACGATGCACAATTGTTCAGAAGCTTAGATTTAAGCCACTGGCAGCGCACGGTTAAATTTACTATATTTGTTGATCACTGTTCTACGAATACGAGCATCCCAATGAAGCATTTTTTACACTGTATACTCATTTCCCTCCTAGTTACTGCAAACGCTACCGCCCAGGTTACCCTCACCGATGCATCCTTTCCGAAATCGGGCGACACATTACTGAGCGCCGTTGACAATATGCCCACCGGTATTGAGCTGGGCGCAGCAGAACCCGATCGGTCCTGGGACTTCACCACCCTGGAAGCTCCATTCTCCCGCAGCGCCGTGGTGGTGCCGGCTACTCAGCTGCAAGGCGCCTTTGCTTTTCCGGCTGCCGACTTTGGCATCTCAAACAACGGCACCAATACCTTTTACCAGGTAAGCGATGAAGCGGTGCTTATCCTCGGCTTCTACGGGCAGGACCCCGCCGGCCTCGGGCTGGAGAACGCCTTCCGGTACAATCCGCCTCTGCAGGAGCAGCACGCTCCTCTTTCCTACGGAGATGCTCCGATCATTTCCTCCTCTAACATATCAATCGCCCTGTCCACGGAGAACCTGCCGAGCGAAATCCTGAATGAACTGCCAATCACGCCGGACAGCATAAGGCTGCGGCTCAGCCAAGACCGCAGGGACGAAGTAGACGCCTGGGGCCTGTTGACCTTGCCGGGCGGCATTTACGATGTGCTGCGGGAAAAGCGGGTCGATCAGCGCGAGCTGCGGGTAGATGTCAAGGTCGGAGCATTTCCCTGGACGGATATCACGGATATTCTCATCAATCAGGTTGGGCTTGAGGAAGTCGGCAGAGACACCGCAACCTCCTATCGCTTCCTCAGCCCAGAAGCTGTACAGCCGGTAGCTCAGGTTTTTGTAAACGAGGAGCAAGAGGTACAGCGGGTCCGCTTTAAGGTGAATGAAGCCATCACCAACCTACAGCGCATCGATCAGCCGGTACCGAGCGTGTACGCCTTTCCCAACCCTGCTATTGTAAATGTGCGTTTTGAATTCACCAACCTCCCACAGGATGCCTATACCCTGCGCATTTTCAATATTCTGGGCATAGAGGAGTGGTCGCGCCGCTACAAGCTGGCAGGCAACTTCACTGAAAAAGTCAACATATCATCGCTTTCTAAAGGGACTTATTTGTACAGCCTCTCGAACAGTCAGGGCAAAACCCTGGTTACGCGCAGGCTCATCGTGGTCCGTCCATGACAATTGATTTCACATGAGAGACATCTGGATTTTACTGCTGTTGATGGCCGCCTTTGGGGCTTGTGACAGCGCCTCTACTGAGGAGGAAGCAACGCAGCAGCAGCAACAAACCGAGACAACCGCATCGAAAGCCCAAGCTGCTGAATCGGCCGCAGGCACTGTCAAATACCCCAGTATACCGCTAGACACCATTAAGATGCTCTACGAAAAGTGCGATTATATTGATTACGTTTTCTACTACTCCAACATCAGCGCCAATCAGAGCCAACAAGCCGATATCCGATCCGCCCTCTCCCACGTTGCCGAACAGCCGCCTGCCATCAAAGCTTCCTGCAAGCCGATTGGGCGGGTCTTCTATCAGGTAGAGGGCGAAAACCGAGCGGAGGCAGACTTGTACATCGGCCAAGGGTGCAACTACTACCTGTGGTACGAAAACGGCCAACCAGCCTACGCCAACCAAATTATGGACAGCGGCATCAACTTTATCAAAAATCTGCTTGCGCAGACAAATCAAGGCAAACGCCCCCAATGAAGCAGCCGTACGCCGTAATCGATATGGGCACCAATACCTTCCACCTGCTCATCGCCCAGCCCAATGGAGCAGGAACCCTGGAAGTAATTGAGCGCCGACGAATCTTCGTAAGCTTAGCGGAAGCGGGGATCGAGAAAATTGGGCCGGCACCCTACCAAAGGGCTGTGGACGCTATTCGGGATTTCCATGCCGTGCTGCAGCGCTATGGCTTGCCGAACGAAAAAGTGCGCGTTTTCGGTACGGCAGCGATGCGCAGCGCCAGCAATGGCCCCGCATTAGCTGCCGATATCAAGGAGAAGACGGGGCTGAGCGTACAGCTGATCGACGGTATAGAAGAAGCCAGGCTCATACAGCTCGGTGTGGCCATGGCGGTTCCGCCCAGCCCGGAAAACCAGCTGATCATGGATGTGGGCGGCGGCAGCGTGGAATTCATTCTGGCCAATCAAAACGGCTTGCACTGGTCCGCCAGTTTCCCGATCGGAGTGGCTGTGCTCTACCAGCGTTTCCACCGGCATGAGCCTATCGCTCAGAAGGATATCGAGGCAGAGCGAAGCTTTCTGCGGGAGGAGCTGCGCCCGTTGCAAGAGGTGCTGCGGGAAATGCCCTGCCGGGAACTGGTGGGCGCATCCGGCACTTTCGATGTGCTGGAACACTTTCTAAGCCGCCCGCGGGTACAAAGCAGCCATTCTGCTGAGGTGCCGCTTCATGCTTTTCCTCATTTTTACCAGAGGGTGCTGGCAATGAACAAAGAGCAGCGCCGGCGAATGTCGGAATTGCCGCCCGCCCGCGCCGACCTGCTGAGCGTAGCGCTCGTGTTGGTAGGAATGGTTATCGAGCTGGCCCGCATAGAGCGGGTCATCGTTTCGGATTACGCGATGAAAGAAGGCATGATAAGTGAAATGGTTCACTTGTCATCCCCGTAAAAGGCAATGATTCGGTCCGCCAGCGCCAGTCCGATATTAGCCTGTGCCTCCAGGGTGGAAGCGCCGATATGCGGTGAGCAGGATACCAAAGGATGCTCCAGCAATTCCTGCCTGGGAGTGGGCTCATCCTCAAAAACATCCAATGCAGCGCCGCGCAGTTTCCCGCTGTTGAGGGCTTCCAGCAGCGCGTCCTCGCCAATGGCGCCGCCGCGGGCGGTATTGATCAGCACCGCCCCGTCCTTCATCTTGCTTATCTCCTCCTTGCCGACGATGGGCTCGCCTCCTTCAAAGGGTACGTGAATGCTCAGGAAGTCGGCATCGGCGAGCACTTCTTCCCAGTCGTAGGTGTCCAAGTGTACGGATAGCCGCACGTTGCCGGAGTCGTATACGTCGATGCCGATATCCGCCTGGTCTACAACCAAGTCTACTGGCATGACCTTCATGCCCAGCGCTACCCCGATGCGCGCAACTTCCTGGCCGACGCGCCCGAAGCCCACGATGCCCAAAGTGCGGTTGTGCAGTTGGATGCCGTGGGAGTAGCGTTTTTTGAGCGCTGTAAATTGGGTGTTGCCCTGCTCCGGCATGGTCATATGGGCTTGCTGCAAAAACCGGCAGAGGGAGAACATATGAGCAAACACCAGCTCAGCAACGGATTTAGAGGAAGCAGCCGGAGTGTTCATGACGGTGATGCCTTTGCTGCGGGCGTATTCCGTATCGATGTTGTCCAGGCCGACACCGGCTCGGGCAATGATTTTGAGCCTGGGGCACCGATCGATGAGGTCCTTGCGAATTTTGGTTGCGCTGCGCACAATGACAACATCGTAGTCGGGCAGCACCTCAGGAAGGCCCTCCTGGGACACGCGCTCGGTATCTACCTCGTAGCCAGCTTCGTGCAGCAAAGTCAGGCCGTCGGGGTGTATTCCATCATTGGCCAGTATCTTGATCATAGTATGTGAAGGTTTTTTATAGTGTGCGGTTGCCCAGCACTTTTAAGGCTCCTAATTATAGCAGTTTTTAGGGAAAGATATCCAAGAAGCCACCGAAAATTCTGATCGTAAAGTCAGCGGGAGCACCAAAGACGGCCCCATTGCTGGAAGCCGCCCGGGCGTTTGCTCAGTTATTGACCTTTTGGCTGTAGATCGGGAAGTTCGCTCCCGTGTAATGGCTAAATGGTTGGTTGCTGGTAAGCTCGAAGGTGTACTTGTCCATGAAAGTTTTCAAGAAAGCCGCCAGCTCCAGTTCATCTACATTGCGGGAGTTAGGGCGCAACAGATAGCCCAAATGGCTGATGCTGCCGTCTTCTTCCCAGAAAGCGTGCAGCCAGATTTTGATGCCGTTGAGGTCGAATTTCAACTTCTCGGCATGCGCTTCCATCGCTTCCATCATATCCATCCAGTGGCGGAAGGCTTTTTGTGTATCGTACTCGGTCACCTCCAGCAGCGTTTGGCTGTAGGACTGCTTGATTTGCTCATACGCTTCCTCTTGCTCCCCCAGTATGAAAACCGGAGGGAGGCCGTCAGATTGGGCAGACAGTGCGCTTGCGGTCAGTGTAGTTCCCAGGATTAATGCAAGTAATACTCTCATACATCATTTGTTTTGTTATGGCCCAACCGGGGCCGTACAGCTTTGTTTTTTGGTTGGGCGTAAAGAATATAGACAAATCTAATAATATTTGAGCAGCTTGGCAGCAGATCGCCCCTTTAAAAAATACCGGAGGCATCCATCGAAGGAAACCCGTCATCGGCCTATTGTGCTTTGACACACTGGATTTTTTGCTTTACCTTACATCATTATGGTAATCGACATCGTTTTTCTGGTCTTTGCCCTTTGGGGATTTTATCTCGGCTTCTCGCGCGGGATCATACAGACCGTATTTACCATACTTTCGGTGATCTTCGGCCTGATGGTGGCTTTCCGCTTTGGGCCTACGGTCACGGATTTTCTGGAATCCACCCTCTCCGATAATGCACTGATGTTTATTGCGGGCTTCCTGATCACCTTTGTGTTGACGATGGTCATCATACGGACCTTTGCCCGCTTGCTGGAAGGAGCGCTCGAGTCGGCAAACATCAACTTTATCAATCAGATCATCGGGGGCATATTTATGGCCTCGCTCACGATATTGCTGTACAGCATTTTGCTGTGGTTTGGCGATCGTTCCCACCTCATACAGCCGGAGGCCAAAGAGGGGTCGATGACGTACGCCTACCTGGAGACTTACCCTGAGCAAGTCTGGGCCTGGGGCGGCAAAGCCCGGCCCATACTCGAGGATTTTTGGGATCATTCCGTTGAATTCATGGACCGCCTGGAGGATGCACAGATGCAGCAAGAGGAGTCTGATCCGGTCATCTACGATTTGCCGGATGAGGATGAGGAGGAGGAAGGAGAGCGGGAACGCCGGCGCTGATTTTCCGAAAGGAACTCCATCAGTCCTCCAAAAAATCCATGATGAGCACCTCCGCCTGCCGGTTGCCGGTTATGGAAAGGCGGTAGGTGTAGTTGCCGCTCTCGTAGCGGGGCTCGCCGATGTAGTCGGTAGGTTGCAGCCGCAGGGTATCCTCCCCGATGATGGCTTGCACATAGGCGAAGCGGTAGGTGTAGGGGAAAGCCTGGTAAGCCGTTTGCCCGCCTGCCGGGATGTTTTCGTAAAGCTGCCCGCCCGCCTCTCCGGGCTTCAGATAGACTTGATCGATGAAGAAATGGCTGTCGTTCTGCAGCCGTACAGCAACGCCTTCGGCGGGCGTAGAGCCCT
This sequence comes from uncultured Phaeodactylibacter sp., assembly GCA_964397205.1. Taxonomy (GTDB): domain Bacteria; phylum Bacteroidota; class Bacteroidia; order Chitinophagales; family Saprospiraceae; genus Phaeodactylibacter. The sequence goes on from CAYNIT010000175.1 coordinate 8,018, forward strand.
GGCAGGCCAATAAAGCAGTCAGCGCCATCAAAGCGCCGGCTCGCAGCCATAGGGAAAAGCTCATATTTCGGTTTTTGCTGGCTTTGAAAGGTACGATTCTTTGCCGTACTTTTGAGAACGCCGGTCTATTTTTCTTCCTGCTGCTTCGTAATACGCTGTATAGCTGCTATCTTTTCCGCTTTACCGATTGAGAGCAAAGCCTTTCCCACAGCCATTTGCTTCCAAAGCGGCTCAGGCAGGCTGATTCCAACACCAAACAATCTGATTGACTATGTCCAGTGCAAGACAGAACTGGAAAAGCAAGCTAGGCTTCGTCCTGGCGGCGAGCGGCTCGGCCATTGGCCTGGGCAATATTGTGTTTTTCAGCTCCAACGCCTACCAATACGGCGGTGGTGCCTTTTACCTGCCGTACTTTGTAGCTCTTTTCGTTATTGGCATGCCGGTCATGATGGTAGAGTTTGGCCTGGGGTCCCTGACCCAGCAATCTTTTCCGATGGCCCTGCGGCGGCTCTCTGGCAAACGCGGAGAATTTGTCGGCTGGTTCAGTATTGCCAGCGCCCTGTTCATTACCATGTACTACATCGCCATCCTGGGCTGGGGCGTAGGCATGATGATCGGCTCCTTCGGCAGCCTGTTTGAGGCGGGCGCTACTGCTCCTTTTGCCCCTTTCAGCGAGCCCACCGAGGAAGCCAGTGCCATGGTGTACTTCTTCGATCTCATCAGCACTTGGAACCCACTGCTCTACATCGTACTGCTCTGGCTGATCAACATCTATATACTGCGGCAGGGCACCCATACCATCGAAAAAGCCGTGCGGGTCTTCGTGCCCGTCATGTGGCTTTTCATGATCATTCTCGTCATCCGGGGGCTGACGCTGCCGGGCGGCTTCGACGGGGTGATGTTCTTGTTTACGCCTGCCCTCGAGGGCATTTCAGAGCCGACCGTCTGGAAAGGGGCGTTCAGCCAGATGTTTTTCTCCCTTTCGTTGGGGCTGGGCACAATGACGGCCTACGCTTCTTACCTGCCCAAGGATGCCGATCAGGTCAACAATTCCATGTTGGTGTCTTTCCTGAACTGCAGTTTCGAATTTCTGGCGGGTGTGGCAATTTTCTCGCTCTTGTTCACCTTCGCCCTCAATCCGGCGGGTTCAACGCTTTCCCTGTCCTTCTTCGTCATTCCGCAGGGCATCAATGAGCTTTCCAGTACCCCCTGGATCGTTCGGCTCTTTGGTTTTGGCTTCTACCTGCTGGTAGTGCTGGCGGGCATCACTTCCTCGATTTCGCTGATCGAGAGCCCGGCTTCCGCCCTGATGGATAAGTTTAAAATCCGCCGCAGCCAGGCGCTGGCATACATTGCGATCCCCTGCATGCTTGGCTCTTTTCTCTTTGCGCTTCCGCAAATCATTGACGGTGGCCTGAGCGGCAACGGCACGCTGGGCCTGACGCTGCTGGACATAACAGACCATTGGGTATTCAATTACAGCTTGCTGACGGTAGGGCTGCTGGAAGTCATCATGATGGGCTGGATATTCGGCGCGGAGCGCCTGCGGCAGTCGCTCAACGCCAATGCTAAGCTGAAGCTGGGGCGCTGGTTTGTGGTTTTCATCAAGTACATCATCCCCGGCTTGTTGTTGCTTGTGATAGCCCTGAGCCTGCGCGAAGAGTGGCCGCTCTACGGTTCGAAGTACGACATGCCGGGCTACGGCTGGCTGGCTTTGTTCATTCCGATTTTTTGGATCGTGGTGACGGCGGCTTTTTCTATTTACCTGACCCATCAAAAACCTAAGCAAGCATGAGCAAGTACATTCTTACCCTGCTGCTGGCCTTGGGCGGGCTGTCGCCCCGCCTTACGGCCCAAATTCAGCTTTCCTCCGAGCGCCTGGTAGAAGGGCAAAAGGTCCATATCAAGCTTCAAGAGCCTGCTGGCCAGTTGGTCATAACTTACCGCCCCAACAGCGCAGTTGTACACCGCGATACCCTCTTCGCCGACCCCCCGGCTACTTCTTTCGTATGGGCACCGGAGCGCGCCGGGGTGGTAGCGCTCCGTGTACCTGGCCGATCTGCACTCAACGTTTCGGTCCGTTTTAAAGGAATTTCTGGCTCTGGCATCGCTGTAATGGCGGTAGCTGCGAGCTTGCTGTTCGGCGGGGCCGCTTTTGCCTTTCGCTTGCTTTTCAAAGACGAAGAAGAAGACGGTACGCTGGATATAGACCTGGACCATATACCGGATACTTAGGGGTCGCGCAATAACAAGTTACCTAGAGTAGGCGAAGTTATTTTGTGC
>CAYNIT010000176.1:0-10227 GCA_964397205.1 uncultured Phaeodactylibacter sp.
CAGGTAGCTACCGTAATTTTGGTAGCCGTCGACGAATATTTCCCAGTACTTCATGGTATTGTCAAATTAGTTTTGTTCAAAAAATGGTTATCAAAGCTCGAGGATGTACCATTCGATCTCCTCCACGTCAAGATTGGCGCGGCGGCTGGCTTCCTCGGGTGCGTAGTGCTCTGCCAGGTAATCCAGGATAATAGCTTCCTGATCGCCCAGTTCCCAGAGCCCTTGTGTTTCCTGCATCCAGCGTATCATGCTTTTCCAACCTTCGCGGGTTGCTTTGTTTTGGGTCACCAGCTTGGCGGAATGGCAGGCGGTGCAGGTCGCGCGGACTGTTTCCCAGCCTTCCGCAGCGATGAGCCCCGTCTCCAGGTGGATGCCATCTTCGATGCGGTCCAGGTCATTTTCCTTTTCGGCGATCCGGCGCTGTATCTCCTCCACCGGAATAGGCTCGGGCTGCTCAAACCAAGCATGCATGGTGGGGCCAAACAAAGCGTATACGAAGAGCCCTACGGCGGCAAAGGTTATGCCCACCACGGTACGCACAATAATGCTTACCGTATTGAGCCACTTTTGGCGGTAGAGCCGCTTCTGTTTTTCGGTCAAATTATCAGGAAGGTGTATCATAGCATTAAACAACTTTTACGGCGATTCGGTGGCAGGCGTTATTCAGGTAGCCTTTAGGGTTCCAGCCAGGCAGTATCATCGGCTGGGATTTGCCCTCGCTGTCGGTGGCTTTGGCCCACACTTCGTAGTACCCTTTTTTAGGGAAACCGACTTTAGCATCGAAGTGTTGCCAGGCCAGCCGGTTGCTCGGCGGTTGAAGGTTAGCCGGCTGCCAGCTGGCCCCGAAATCGGTGGACACCTCCATCTGCTCTACACTACGTTCTCCTGCCCAGGCGTGGCCACGGATGGGCAGCTGCTGCCCGAGCCGGATGGTAGCGCCGGTCTTAGGGTACGTGATGAGCGACTTGACCGGCATGCTCTCGATGATGCACATGTCTTCCTCCTTAACCTTATCGCCTGGGGCTACCGGATTGCAGGGCACCCGGTAGGAAGGTGCTGCCATTTTAGCGCCATCGTGCACCCGATCGCGGATGACGATGCGGCTCAGCCATTTCCCGGAGCAAGAGGCGGGCCAGCCGCCGAACACCAGCCGCAGCGGGTACCCGTTCTGGTAAGGGATGTCCTGCCCGTTCATAGCCCAGGCGATCAGGCTCTCTTCCTGCATGGCTTTTTCTATGGGCACCCCCCGCGAAATGGCTTCCTTCTCCGGATTGCCGCTCACGTGCCGGTCTTTGCCGTAGTAGCCGATGTATACAGCGTTGCTTTTGATGCCGACATCTTCCAGCACGTCTTTGAGGCGGACACCGGTCCAGGCGGCGCAGCCGACAGCTCCTACGCTCCATTGATTGCCCTTGGCCGGCGGATTGTACTCGCTGCGGCCATTGCCGCCACACTCCAGCACCAGCTGATAGGTATGCTCTGCAAAGCGCTGCTTCAGCTCCTGAATGCTGTAGGTCTTCTTTTGCCGGGCGGCTTCCCCTTCAATGGTCAGCGTCCACTGATCTACATTGATGTCGGCTTCTTCGGGCGGCAAGCCGTTGTTGCGCACGAAGAATTTATCGCCGGGGGTCACCTTGTCGTCCAGCAGGTGTGCCGGGGTTTCCATATTGAGGGGGCGGTCGTTCAGCACGATGAGGTCTGAGTGCTTGCCAGGGATTTGGAAAGCCTGGTCAGACTGTGCCAGCCCTGCGGGAATCATGCCCGCTGGGAAATGCTCGGCGTACACCATAGGAGCGCCCAGGGCTGCCCCCATAGCCAAGAGGGCACCTTTTTTGAGAAAGCCGCGGCGGCTATCCGGGTCGCTCTCCCTGCCCCAAAGCTGCCGGTCGGCTTCGATAGGGTCCTTGCTGTACAGCTCGTGCAAGCCGATTTTTTTCTTATTCTTCTTCTTCATGTTTTATAGTAGTTCTTTTGGTATGGCCAAGGAATGCTCCTAGCCCATCGCCGGGAGCTATTGCTCTAACTGTTTTTCCAGTTCTGCTTGCAGCGCCGCCATGCGCCGTTGGTGCTCTGTCTCGTCCATGTCTCGTTCAATGGCTACCTGTTCACCATTGGTATAGTGGTAGCTCCACTCGATCCAGGAACCATCGTAGTTGCGCACGTCTGGGAAGCCCAGCAGCTCGGTCAGCACGTAGGTTGTATGAGCGGAGCGGACTCCCGACTGGCAGTAGGCAATGATTTTTTTGTCAGCAGTTACGCCCGCGCGCTCAAAATTGTACTTTAAGTCCTTAAGCGATTTGAAGCGATGGTCTCCTTCCAAATCTACTGCATCAGACCAGTTGAGGTGGAGGGCGCTGGGAATGCGGCCGTTTGTAAAGGCGCCTTTTTTGTAGGGGTAGCAGATGCCTTTGCTAATATACGGTGCGCCCTGATATTCTTCAGGTTCCCGGGTGTCTAAAAGAATGGTGTTGGGGTCCTTCATCGCCTGCAGGACATCTTCCATGTGTGCAAGCCGGCTGTAGTCTGGTTTGCCAGGGAATTGGTACGCTGTGGCTTCGGGGGTAGCTTCGGGTTCGGCAGACAGCTCGTAGCCAGCTTTCTTCCAGGCTGCCTTGCCGCCGTTCATCACCGCCAGATTAGAGTGGCCGTACATATCCAGCATCCACATAAAGCGTATAGCATCGACGCTGCCCTTGGTATCGTAGATGATGAGTTGATCCTCGGGGCTGATGCCATGGCTGCCCAGCAGCGCAGCCATTTCTTCCGGCGAGGCGCGCATGCCGCCGTACTCATAGCCTCCTCCCTCGTAATCGGGGCGCCAGAAGTTAAGAGCGCCCGGCAGGTGCCCGGCTTTGTACTTTTTTGCTTTGCTGATTTCCAAAACCTTGAAATCGGCGCCATCCTCGTACATCTGCTTGACGGCCTCCGGCTCCATCAGATGGGGCCCTTTAACGGAGGACTTCAAGGATTCGTCTACCTTGCTGGCTTCAGTAATTGTTGCTTCTTCTTCCTGCTTTGGAGGCTCGCTTTGGCAAGCGCTGAGGAAACCGGCCAAGAGCAGCGCGGCCCACAGGTATTTTGGTAAGTATAGCTTCTTCATGGTGATTTTCAGCGTTTTGGTTTAAAAAATTGCGTGCAATCCAATGCCCAGCCAATTGCCCCGGCGGATGGCGCCGATGCCGCCCTGACTGAAAAATTGGTTGACCCGCGCCCCGTCTCCTGCTGCTCCGGCATCGCCCTCGCGCCAGGTATAGTGCAGCATCAGTTTGAGGTTGCGGCGGTCGAGGTAGAGGTTCACACCAGCGTCGTAAGTCTGCTCGGAACCGGAAAAGGAGCCTACTGCTTCGGCATCACCTTGCTCCAGCTCGCTCTCCCCGCCGTTGAATTGCATGAGCATGAATACGGGCTCCAGCATGTACTTGCCGACGGTGATGTTGTAGCCGACTCTCACGTGGCCGCTGTTGGAGCTGTAGTCAAATTCGCGTACGCCATTATCCGGTGTACGGCGGCTACTGCTGCGGGTCATGAACATCCACTCCCCGTCGAGATTGAGCGGCCCCCAGTTCAGCAACATACCGGGGCCGAGTATGAAGGAGCGCTCAAACAGGTCTGTTTGCCCCTGGTAAGCGGCGTTGAAATCCAGGGAAATGCCTTTGCGTTCGTTGTAGAAATTGGTGATATAGCCAATTTTATACTGTTCTAACTCCGGGTCGCCCAGATAAAGCACCGCGCGGCCAGACAGCAGCGGGGCGAATTCACGCCCTACGGTCCTGCCCAGTTCGCTTGTGGTCAAGGGGTTGAAAACCCCGAGGTTGTAGTTCAAGCCGAGCTTGTCTCCCTGCAGTATGCCGCCTAGGTTAAGGCCCGCCGCCCGTCCGGGGCCAGTGCCTACCAGGTGCCGGCGCACGTAGTTTTGGGACATTGACTTTTCAAAGGAGTTGACCGACCATCCGGAGGTGATGCTTTCGCGCTGCAACTGCGGTCGGAACCAGCCGCCGGTCAGCCATGCTGCCTGGGAATTTTTGCTCAGCTGATACTGGAAAAAGCCATCCCATACTCCGAAGTTAGGCTGAGCAGGGTTGTTGCCGCCAACACTGGCGCTGAGCAGGTCTCTGCCTGCTAGGTCGTAAAACATGACCAGGGAATACTTCAGCCGCGGATAGGGCTGCCCGCGTACAATGAGGCGGGCCCGCCGTAGGTTGGTGTTGAAACGGTTGTCCACTGCTTCGTACTGGCCGGTTTCTCCGTTGTAAACTTCCTGGCCTGTAGTGTAGATGGACCAAAGCTGCACCATCATTCTGATGTCGAACTTGAAGTCTTCCGTTTTGTCTAACCAGAGCTTATTTACCAGCCCCGGCGGTGCTTCTTCGGGGGCTTCCTGTGCCTGAAGGTTGTAGTTGCTCAACAACATGCCTGCCAGCAGGAGCAGGAGCGAAGTCCTTTTCGTCATTTTAATTTACTGCATTTACTTAGTTTAAAAACATGGTCAAAAACAATTACCACTGCAATTATCGTCAAATACAGTGACTTTCAACACAGGGCGTTTTGTCAGAGCAGCAGTAAATCAATTGGCATTTGAAGTTCTTGGCGGCACCTGAAAATTCGGCGCTTTGGGCATATTGTTCTCTGCCTTGGAAAATTTCCCGTAAAATTAGTAAAAATAGCGATCAAGTCAAGTTGTCTGGCAAATTTAATGCTTTTTGAGCGGGCTTGCGTCTTATTTTAGTGGAATTTATGCGGTTTTTGCCATGCAAAAGTCTGGTTAAAAGATTCTTGCCAATAAATTATACTTTTCCTATAGGGATTTCGTGTACGTCTTGTTATGTCGGCCTTGCCGATAGGGATTTACAGTTTTTCGAGCTGGGCGTAGTAATCGGCTTGCAGCTGAATTTCGGCGGTATCGTTTTTCAGGCGTACTTTTTTCCAGCGCTGGCTCGGCTGCAATTCGAAGCGCTCTCCCTCCTGCAGGAGCACAACGGGCATTTCGAAGCCATCGACTACCTCCGCCCAACGGTACTTCAGTCTGTTGGCCTGCCGCTTTATCTGCAGGGTGGGTATTCGGACATCCCGCAGGTACTGATCAAATATTTTCTCCAGCTCCAAGCCGGTATGCTCTATGAGGTACGCTTCGATCTGCTGGGTAGTGACGGTTTGGTGGTAGAAATCGCGGTTCAACCCGCGGAGGACCGCCCGCCATTTTTCATCATCGTCCAGCAGGTTGCGTATGGTATGCAGCATGTTGGCAGCCTTGTAGTACATATCGTTGGAGCCAGCCTTATTGACGCCGTAGGGCCCGATGACGGGGCGGTCATTCGTCACGCTGCGGCGGGTGCCGATGATGTATTCCGCCGCTGCCTCTTTACCGAAGTGGTATTCCAAGTACAGGCTTTCAGAATAGGCGGTGAACCCCTCGTGTATCCACATGTCGGCGATGTCTTTGTAGGTGATGTTGTTGGCAAACCACTCGTGGCCGGACTCGTGGACGATGATGAAGTCAAATTTATACCCCCAACCGCTGCGGCTGAGGTCCATACCCAGGTAGCCATTGCGGTAGCGGTTGCCGTAGGTGACAGAGCTTTGGTGCTCCATGCCCAGGTAGGGCACTTCCACGAGTTTGTAACCATCTTCGTAGAAAGGGTAGGGGCCGAACCAGTGCTCAAAGGCTTCCAGCATCATGGGCACCTGCTTAAATTGCCGTTCTGCCCGTTGCCGGTTAGGGCGCAGCACGTAGTAGTGGCAGGGTAAGGGGCCTTTTTCTCCTTCGTAGGTTTCGGACCAGTGTACATAATCGCCGATGTTGACATTAACGCCGTAGTTGTTGATGGGATTGCCCACAAACCAGTGGTAGGTCTGGGTGCCTTTTTCCGGATGCGGCTGCACCGACCGCAGCTGGCCGTTGGATACCTCTACCAGCGTATCCGGTACTTCTACGCTGATGAGCATGCTGTCGGGCTCGTCGTACATATGGTCTTTACAGGGCCACCACAGGCTGGCGCCTTCTCCCTGGCAGGAGGTTGCCACGAACGGTTTGCCGTTTGGGTCTTGCTCCCAGGTCAAGCCGCCGTCCCAGGGCGGGCGCTGGGCGACCCGCGGTTGCCCTCCGTATTTGATGCGCAGTCGATAAGTTGCTCCAACTTGCTGCTCTTCCGGCACTTGGATGTAGTATACGTTGCCTAAGCGCTCGAAGGCAAGCTGCTGGCCGTCTTGCACCACTTCTTCGATGGCCATCGGGGGCTGTAGGTCAATTTGCATGGAAGCAGCGGGTTCTAGTACGCTGTACTCTACCGTGTTGTAGCCCCGTATGCTCTGCTCGGCGGGGTCAACTTCGATGTCAAGGTGGTAGTAGGTCAGGTCCCACCAGGCGCGTTCGGGCGTAATGGAGCCACGCAGGCTGTCCTGTCGGCTGAACTGGGCGCTCAGCAATGCCGGGAAGAGGGCCAGAGCGAGTGCTAGGCAGGCGATGGAGCAAGGCCGCGAGCGTTGATGCTGCTCAGAGGCAGAGAGCAGGCTATGGGGGTAAGCCTTGTTGCTAAAGGCTAGAATACTCTTTAGAGGACAATGCAAGGTTCGGAAGCACATAGCTTAGAAATTGGACGATATTTCAACGCTCATCCGGAGCGGAGATTTTACAGAAAGGGATTGTGTTGCTTTTCGTAGCCAATATTGGTTTTGGGCCCATGCCCTGGATAGACCGTAACATCATCCCCGAGCGGCAGCAGTTGTTCCTTAATGCTTTGGATCAGGGTATTGTAGTCGCCGCCGGGCAGGTCGGTGCGCCCTATGCTGCCGAGGAACAGTACATCCCCGGCGATCAGGAAGCGGTCTGCTTCACAGTAGAAAGACAGGCTGGCGGGGGAGTGGCCGGGGGTGAATAGCGTTTGCAGTCGGGTGTTGCCAAAGGCAATGTCGGTGCCGGCTTCGAGGAAGTGGCCGGGTTCGGGAGAGAGCTTATCCTGGGGAATGGGCAGCCCGAAGAGTTGAGCCGACTGGGGGGCGGCGTTCAGGACAGGGGCCTCGCCTTTGTGGATTTCTAATGGCAGCCCATATTGCTCGTGCACATATTGGTTGCCGAAGATATGATCCAAGTGACAGTGGGTGTTGATCAGCCGGACCGGCTTGAGCTTGTGCTGTTCAATGGCTTTGGTAAGCTGCTGCTTTTCCTGCGCTGAGAAACAGCCTGGGTCAAAAATGATGCATTCTCTGCTGTCGTCATAAACTATATAGGTGTTCTCTTGGAATGGGTTGAATGTAAATTGGAGGACGTGTGCCATTTTTGGGGGGAAAGTTACGGAGAATGATGGAAAGTTTTGAGGAAACTGTAAAACTGCGAAATGCCTGCCCTGAAGGCGGAGCGAAGTGGAGTCCTTTAGGGTAAAACTGTGAAATGTAAAATGTGGGAATAGGAAATGTTTGCTTTGAAGGCAGAGCATGGGGAGTGCTTGAGAAATAATATTTGGGTTATGGCGTTTAGAGCGCGATAGATTGTTGGCGGGAAGTGTAGGGGCTGCGTCAAAATAAAAATGCAAATAATAAACTGCGGGAGGTAAATAACTGTCTTCTTCTAGTAAAGGCTTCCGCCGCTACTGCTAATAAACTGCTTATTCTATGCGTATAGGTGTATCTCTTTTTCTGCTGCTGTTCGCTTTGTCACCCTTGATGGGGCAGGGGACACAGGTTGAGTTTGGCAAAAACCGGGTACAGTACCACCGGGACTTTGCGGAGTGGTCGCAGTACGAAAGCGATAACTTCATCACGTACTGGTACGGAGAGAGCCGGTTTGTCGGGCAGGCGGTGGTGCAGTTGGCGGAATACGATTTCAATGAGATACAGAACGTTCTGGAGCACCGCATCAATGAAAAAATACAGATCATCGTTTACTCCGATCTCACGGATGTTAAGCAGAGCAACATCGGCAGCGAGGAGACCTTTGTAAACAGAGCTGGGCAGACCAAGATCGTAGGAAATAAAGTTTTTGTCTATTTCAACGGCGACCACAACGATCTGCGGCGGCAGGTGCGCGAGGGCATCGCAAGCGTTTACCTCAACGAGATGCTTTTTGGCTCCAACATTCAGGAGATTGTGCAGAATGCCGTGATGATGAACCTGCCGACCTGGTTCAAAGAAGGCCTGGTGGGGTACGTCGGGGAGCGCTGGAACACGGAGCTGGACAATAATCTGCGGGACTACATCCTTTCGGATGATTTTGAAGGCTTCGAAGCGCTGGCAGAGCGGGATCCGAAATTAGCCGGGCACTCGCTTTGGTACTTCATTGGTGAAAACTTCGGGCGTTCTCAGGTTTCTAATCTGCTTTATCTGACCCGCATCAACCGGAGCATCGAAAATGGATTTCTGTACGTCTTGGGAACCCCTTACGAAATCATCGGAAATCGCTGGGCGATTTTCTTCCGTCAGCGCTACCTGCGGGAAACCGCGAGCCGGGATTCGTTGGGGGCCGAACCGATAGGGCTGAAGAATAAGCGCAATTTGCCCATTACCCGGGCGCGGCTCAGCCCGGATGGCAACCGGCTGCTTTACATCCTCAATGAAATCGGACGCTACAAAGTATACCTGCACGACATTACCACCGGCAAGCGCGATCTTTTGCTTAAAGGAGGGTTCCGCAACGCTTTTCAAACCACCGATTACAACTACCCGCATATCGCCTGGAGCCCCAATGGCCAGCAGGTAGCCATCATGTACGAGCGGCGGGATGTGGTATACCTTCGCCTGCACGATGTACTGCAAGACGAGTACACGGAGGAAACTTTATCCTCAGAGTTTCAGCGGGTGTACAGCATGGATTATGTCAATCCTATCACACTGACGCTTTCGGCAGCCGTGCGCGGGCAATCGGATATTTTTCTCTACTACACCAATACCCGGCAGTCGCAGCGCATCACCAAGGATTTTTGGGATGACCTGGATGCTTCCTACGTGCAGATAGGGGATCAGAAAGGTATTCTGTTTGCTTCTAACCGTCCGGACACCCTTTTGGAAAAGGAGAAACTCGACAGCATATTGCCCATTGGGGATTTTGATATTTTTTACTATGATTTGGAAAACCGCTCCGATGAGCTGGTCCGGATAACCAATACACCCTACGCCAATGAGCGCAATCCCATTGGACTGGACACCACCTGGTTTGCTTATCTGAGCGACCGCAGCGGTATCGCCAACCGGGAGTCGGGGTATCTCGAGGAGTACCTCCACCATTACGATCAGATCATTTACCTGAACGACGGCTCAGAGATCCGTATGCACGCGGATAGCAGCCTGAGCGAGCTGGACAGCACGCAGATTGACACCATTGTGCTGGAGCCGGTCATAAAGAAACGGGCGATTACCCAAGCCAATACCAACTACGGGCGCAGCATCCTTTCGCAGAACAGCACTGGCCGGTCGCAGCTTGGCATTGAGCTGATTCTGGAAAACAATCAGTACAAGGTGTTCCGCCGGCAATTGCAGCCCGATCGGACAGCGGAACTGGGGGAGACCACCTTTCAGGACAAGCGGTCAGCAGTGGTTAAGGAAGCGGTAGTCGTCAGAAACGCACAGTCAAAACAGCAACAAAAAGAAAAAACCGAAAAGCCGAGGGTGTCGCCCGAAAATACAGTCCTGGCGGAGTCGGAGGAATTGACCACAGATACCGTTCAGGTGGATAAAACCAAGCAAGACACCGGCAAGGTAGACATCGACAACTACCTCTTCCAAAGCGAGTTTGACGATGAGGAAGAGGAGCCCACAGTGATCATCATCGAAGAAGATGCAAAGGATGAAGAGACGGAGCAAGTACGCATCATTACCGGGGAGAGCGAGATCGCTGAGGCGGTAAAAGGGGGAATGCCAAGGCAGCGAGAGCCGGATTATGAATTCCGCTCAGCGAAAATTGTGCCCTACCGCCTAGAGTTCCGCACGGATTTTGTGACTACTCAATTGGACAATAGCCTGCTGTTTGAGGGGCTCAATAGCTTTGCGGCCAATCCGGATGGCTTCAACCTGCCTGCACCGGGTATTTTGCTGAAAGCAAACTTCAAGGACCTGTTCGAAGATTATGAATTCGAAGGAGGCGTGCGGGTGCCCACTACTTTCAACGGCACAGAGTACTTCCTCACCTACAAGGACAAGAAGCGCCGCCTCGACCGCCACTATGCCGTATACCGCCGCAATCAGCGTTTTTCAGATCGGAAGAGCGTCGTGTAGGGAAAGAGTGTAGATCTCGGTGGTCGC
>CAYNIT010000177.1:0-10169 GCA_964397205.1 uncultured Phaeodactylibacter sp.
GCGTGCAAAAAAACGAGTCTAAATCGGTAAGTTATTGTTGCGCGACCCCTAAAGCTGTTTACTGCTGGGCAACTACTACCGTAGCGCATTCACGGGAACGCTGCAGCCGCAGCCCAATGTCCCGCAGGCTTTCGCGGGCGGCAGAAACGGAGCTGTAGCCGATGTGGGCCCGCAGGCGGTAATGGGCCGGTACGCCGGTAGCGTTAATTATGTCGTACCCCAGTTCCTGGCTCAGCCGTTCCGTCATAGCATCTATGGTGTAGTACAGGAAAAGGGCTTCGCGGATGTGGCCCTCACGGACCAAGCGCTCGCTGCCCGCTTCCGCGCTGAGGGCCCGGCTGAGCTGCTCCTCCTCCGCTATGGTTAGTTTGTACTGCCGGGGGAATTGTATCCAGTCCAATTGAATACCGTAGCGCTCCTCGAGTTGCTGCAGCACCAGTGAGGCTCCGTCTTCTTTGGTGTACTGGGCAGAGCGGAATCGTATCTGTAGCCGGGGATTGTGTTCAAAATGCTGGAAGTGTATTTGCGAGCGGTCTATGCCCAGCAAGTCAGGCAGCACTTGGCTAAGGGGCACGCCATCGAACTGGAAATCGACATAGGTGCTGTCACTGCGGTCTACGTAGCCACCACCGCCCGCCTCTTCTTTTAGTTCCAGATAGTAATGCCGGCGCGCCTCAATGCTAAAAGCAAAGGCTTGCGGAAACAGCAGCAAGCTGTCGGGGGCAGGCTCTACGATGATGTTGGAACAATATACGGTAGCCGCTCCGCCTAGTTGATGCAGTGCTTTCTGCAGGCTGCTTTCCTGCAGGTGGTGGGTGACCCAGAAGGCGGGATGCCGTCCCTCGCCCTGCAGCGTGATGCGGAAGCTGTGGATGGGCAATGGCCTATCCCTTACCATCAGCTGCAGGGGCTGGTTCATATTGGCCCGGAACTCCCACAGGTTGTAATTGACGCTCATAGGCATGGCCTCCATATTGCCCCACTGCAATTTGACTTCCGGGCCTTTGTAGTCGATGTATTCCGGCAGGGAGCGCCAGGAGGGGCCATCTGCCAGAACGGTAGCGCTTCGGACTTCCTGGGTGGAGAACAATTGCTCCCGGTCGGTCAGCAGCCGGCGGTGGGTCTGGAAGCCGGGGACATGGATGATTTTGTAGATGTTATTCTGCTGGTAGAGCTCGTAGATGTGGCGGGTAGCTTCGGCGGCGGTATCGATGCGCAGGCAAGGGCGCTGCCCTGTTTCCTGAATGACCTGAAACCCGAAAATTTCTTCCGTGAAATGAGGTTGGGGGACTTTCACCGCCGGTTCGTAAGCCTCAAAGGGGTCGGCAATTTTTAGCCTTACCGATTGTATCAGCACCGCCCCGTCAGTATGCAGTTGAAGGTACAGTTCTTCTCCCGCCTGGGTACGCTGGCTGTAGGTGCGTACCAAAGCTTCCGGCAGTCGGTTGCCCTTCTGCATGGGCTGAAAACGTTCGCTGCCTCCGCGGTGCAGCAGAAACCCTTCGATACTCAGCTCCTGGCCAGCCTGTGTGAGTTGGATTTCTTCAGAAAGGTTTTGCCGGAAGGCGGATAAGGGCACTTCTGTTTTGCCCCGATATACTTCAGGGCTGGCATGCCGAAACAGCGGGACACGCAGTGTTCCCCATTGGAGCTCGAGCTCGCTGGGAGCTTCCCGCCCTTCATTGATGGGCACGGAGCCCGCCGGCGCCGGCCCCGGAGGAGTATGGCCAGCGGGTTCACAGGCTGTTAGCAGGGCGCTTATCAGCAGCGTACATAGGATATGGCAGCGGCGTATTTCCATCTCTCCCATAAAGTACGGATTCCCGCTTGGTAATCAACGGGGGGAATTGCCAAATAAATGTTAAAATGCTTCTACTTGCCGGTGTAATTGTGGGGGCTGATGGCCTTGAGCTCTGATTTGACTGCCTCGCTTACGGACAGCTGATCGATGAACTGGTGCATGTCTGCGCGGGTTACCTTGTCCCTGCCGCGGGTCAGCTCCTTTAGGGCTTCGTAGGGCTGCGGGTAGCCCTCGCGCCGCAGGATGTTTTGTACGGCTTCCGCCACTACCATCCAGTTGTCGTCCAGGTCAGCCCGGAGTTTACCTTCGTTCAGCAGGAGTTTGTTCAGCCCTTTTTGGATTGACTTGAATGCGATGAGGCTGTGCGCCACCGGCAGGCCGATGTTGCGCAGCACGGTACTGTCGGTGAGGTCGCGCTGCAGGCGAGAAACAGGCAGCTTGTCCGCCAGGTGGGTGAAGAGGGCGTTGGCCAGGCCCAGATTTCCCTCGGCATTCTCGAAGTCGATGGGGTTGACTTTGTGCGGCATAGCGGAAGATCCCACCTCTCCTTTTACCGTTTTTTGACGGAAGTAATCCATGGAGATGTAGGTCCAGATATCCCGGCAGAGGTCAATCAGGATGGTATCGAGGCGCTTCATGGCCATAAACAAAGCGGCCAGGTTATCGTAGTGCTCGATCTGAGTGGTAGGCTGCGCCCGTTTCAAGCCGAGCTTGTTTTCCACAAAATCATTCCCGAAAGCGGACCAATCGATATCAGGGTAGGCGGCGTAGTGGGCATTGAAATTGCCTGTGGCGCCGCCGAATTTGGCTTTGAACGCAATTTGCTGCAGCTGCGACAGTTGTTCTTCGAGCCGGGCTACGAAGACTTGAAACTCCTTGCCTAAGGTGGTGGGAGAAGCAGGCTGCCCGTGGGTGCGGGCCAGCATGGGGGTGCCTGCCCACTGCTCGGCCAGTCGCTGCAGTTCTTGCTTAACATCCAAAAACTGTGGCAGCCAAACCTGGTCTACGGCATGCTTGAGCAGCAAGGGAGTAGCGGTGTTATTGATATCCTGGGAAGTCAGGCCAAAGTGCAGGAACTCTTTGTACTGCCCAATGCCCAATTCCTCGAAGCGTTCCTTCAGGAAGTACTCCACGGCCTTTACATCGTGGTTGGTGATGCCTTCGATGGCTTTGATGTGCTCCGCCTCCGACAAGCTGAAGCGGTTGGCCAGCCGGAGCAACTCATCGAGTTTATCGGCTGGGAAGCCTTCTAATTGGGGCAGCGGGTGCCGGCATAGCGCGGAAAAGTACTCTATCTCAATGAATACACGGTACTTGATAAGGGCGTATTCAGAAAAGAACTCGCTGAGGGGCTGCGTTTTGGATTGGTAGCGGCCGTCGATCGGGGAAATGGCGGTGAGCATGTTTGGTTTGATTTTTTTGCAAACGCAAAAATAATCAAGCCGCGCGTAGGGGATGGGGGATGGCGAACATTTTTACCCCAGCAAATGGAGTATCTGCGGGTAACTATCATCCGCTAGCAGGTAGTAGGAGTAGCGCCCTTCCCGCTGCACTTTCAGGATGCCGGCCTGCCGCAGTATCTTCAGGTGGTGGGAGGCCGTAGCTTGTTCAATGCGAAGCGATTCGTGGATTTGGCTGACGGAAAGGCTGTGGTGACGGTACAGCAATTCGATTACCGCCAGCCGTATAGGGTGGGCAATAGCCCGGAGGACTTCGGTGTGCTGTTCGTAACGCTGCAGGGAAGATTTTGCAACCATGCTGATGCATTTAATGAGATCAGAGCGAAATAGCTCGGCTCAATATACACCGGCGGTTGTTGCTGCGCTACGGCTGGGCAGGGATTTTAGGGTTGGACTTTGGCAAGCAGCAGCCCTATACGATGGGTTTTTCTTCCAGCCCCCGCAGCCGCTCTAGCATCAAGTCAAAGTTGACATGCTCCTTGATCAGGGTTATGGCGCGCTTGATTTTCCAGGGCGTGCGGGTATTGATTTTCACCTCAATGCGGCTTACTTTCACGACGGAGCCGTAAGTATCGAGCGTGGTCGTCAGTACGGGAATCTCGTTGCGGATGAAGTAGGGGTGTTCCATGGACTCCAGCTTGAACCAATTCTCATGCTTGCCGTCGCCAGTAACGATAACCCCAGACAGCGGGCTGCGCTCCAGCTTTTTCATTTTGGCGATCTCCTTGACCTTTTCGATGGCTTCCATCAGGCGTTTATGGCTAACAACCAACAGGATGTTGCGGAAGGCGCTGAATTCGTCCAGGTCTACCAGGGAGCCCGCCATGATGTCCTCCACCCGGTTGTTCATCCGGTGGCCGTTGAATACTACCTTGCCGTCCACGGCATCATTGATGGTCTCCATAATAGGGTAGGAAAGGGTGCGGTCGAAGGGCACTACTCCTAGCAGCGGCAGGCCCATCTGATCGAGTTTTTTGCCCACGTATTTAGTGACCTGATCGTGCTTCTCCGGGATCACTTTGTTGACGATCACGCCCAGTATCGGCAGCCCTCGTTCGCGGAACAGAGCGGTGCTCATGATCAGCCGGTCGATGGTGCGGCCGATACCACCTTTGACTACCATGACGACGCCGGCATCCAGCATTTTGGCAACATCGGCATTGGAAAGGTTGACCACGCCGCCGACACCCGGGTGACCGGTGCCTTCGTACACCATAACATCGAAATTTGGCTCCAGCTTGGCCGCCGCCCGACGAATGTCTTCGGGGTAGTCGAAGGCATCGGGATTGTCCAGATAGTCGCGGGTAGCGCTGTGGGCCAAGACCACGGGGCTGTGCCACTCGGGCACTACATCAAAGCCGATCACTTTAGAAAAAAGCACGGCATCCTTATCCGCAATTTTGCCGTCTACGGTCAGGTACTGCTGCCCTACGGGCTTGCAATAGCCGGTATTGTAACCCAGTTTCTGTAGATTGGCCACAATACCAAGGGTGGAAGTGGTTTTGCCGATGTGCTGGCCGGTGGCGGCGACGTATATATTCTTCATGATACTTAGTTGCAGTGGTTGTCAGGGCAATTTAAGAAAAATCAGACAGCCTTTGGTAAGCAACCTCTGCTCTCATTTGATGGATTGCCGGCCAAGCGACGGCTAGCGCCCTATCCGTAGCAAGGAACCCGGCAAAAAAATGGCACGGCCTATTGTTCTTTCAGAGCAGGCCGGTCGATTTTACCGGTATCGTTTTTGGGCAGTGTATTGACGAATATTACATCCCGCGGTACTTTAAACTTAGCCAGCTTGGAGCGGCAGTGGGCTCGCACTGCAGCCTCATCCAGGGAATGCGCCTCGTACAACACAACGAAGGCACGCCCGGATTCCCCCCACTTATCGTCCGGTACGCCGATTACAGCCGCTTCGGATATACTGGGGTGCTGCAGCAGTACCCGCTCGACTTCTGCGGGATAGACATTTTCCCCTCCGGAGATGTACATGTTTTTGATGCGGTCTACTACGAATAGGTATCCATCTTCATCCTGTTTTACCATATCGCCGGTGTGGAACCAGCCTTTGTCGATGGCTTTCTCCGTAGCTTCCTCATTGCGCCAGTAGCCGGGGGTGACCATGGGGCCTTTAAGCAGGAGTTCGCCCGCTTGGTTGGTGGGCACCGGATTGCCTTGGGGGTCTACGATTTTGATCTGCACGTAAAAGTTGGGGCTGCCGATAGAGCCCTTTTTGCGGATGGCATCATCCTGATGCAGGGAGGTCAGGTTCGGGCCTACTTCCGTCATGCCGTATCCCTGCCGGATGGCGACGCCCTTTTCGTACCAGCGCTCGATCAGCGGGATGGGCATGGGCTCTCCGCCTACGATGATGTAGTGCAGAGCCGGAAAAGAGGCATTTTCAAAAGCGGGGGCATCAGCAATCATTTTCAGCATAGTGGGCACTCCCATGAAAAGCGTCATAGCTTCCTCCTGCAGCAGCTGCAGCACCTGCTCCGGGTCAAACTTGCGCATCAACACCGTATAGCCGCCGTGGTGGAGGAAAGGAGTGGTGAGTACGTTCCATCCTCCGGTATGGAAGGGCGGCATGACGTTGACGGTGCGGCTTTCTGAATTGACGATCAGCCGCATGGCGGTGTTGATGCTGTTCCAGAACAGCATTTTGTGGCTGTAAATGGCGCCTTTGGGGAAGCCGGTGGTGCCGGAAGTGAATAGTATGAAGATGGGGTCGTTTTCTTCCACTACCTGCAAGGGGTAGGCGGGCTGTTCTCTGTCCTTTTCTTGCTCGCAAAATTCAATTAAGGATACCCAGGGCAGCAAATGGGGGAGCTGATCGGCGCATTCTGCTCCTTTGAGTTGCGCCTCGAACTTTTCTTCAAAAATGGTCAGCCTGGGTTCGGCACTGCGCAGCAGGAAGTCGATTTCAGCGCTAGCCAGGCGGTAATTCAGCGGCACCAGTACACAGCCCATGCGCTGGGCGGCAGCAAACAGGGCGATGTACTCCAGGCGGTTTTCCGCCAATAAGGCAATGCGGCTGCCCCGCTCGATGCCGTACTTTCGGTTAAGTTGATGGCTGAGGGCATCACTCAGCCGGTCGAGCTGGCCGTAAGTGAAGCTGCGGCCAGTTTCCGCCTCTTTCACAGCGATTTTGTCCGGGCTGTAAATCGCCCAACGGGCCGTCCAATCTTGTTGGGGTTGTTGCATGTCTGCTGGTTTTAGCTTTGGTCAAGGTGTTGCTAGTTTTACAAGGGGCGGTTATCTGGGCTTTTCCATTTCTTCCCCTAGCCGGAAAGCTGCACTGGCAAACGCCAGCCCTCCGCCTGAACCTATAAAATAAACCAATTCTCCGGACTGAAGCAAGCCCTTCTCATAAGCTTGGTTAAAAGCCATGGGGATGCAGGCCGAGCCGGTATAGCCATAGTAATGCATCACAGTATGGGCCTTGTCCTGCGGCTGCCCCAGCCGCTCCATAGTCTCCCGGATGCTGTTGATGTTGATTTGAGTGATGAAAAAGTGGTCGACTTCGTCCAGGCTGATCGCCAGGCGTCGGGACAAGGTGTTCGCCATGCGGGACCAGATTTCCGGGTTGAGTTCTTTGGGGAATTTATGGACAAACTGCAGTTGGTGCTGGTGTTTGTCCAGCACTTCCTGAGTCACCGGCTGCCGCGTGCCGCCGGCGTATATGCCCATCCATTCGTTGTACTGCCCCTCGGTGATCAGCTCACTGGCCAGGAAGCCCTTGGCTTTGCCAGTTCCGGCTTTGAGCACCACAGCGCCCGCACCATCCGCAAACAGGGTGACGGTCTTTTTGTCGGCTTTGTTCAGGAATTTGCTCATGGCGTAAGCGCCGACTACCAGTACATGCTCGTACTGTTCATCCGCTGCGATGTATTTGGCGGCAATATCCACTGCGGTGACAAAACCGGCGCAGGCGGTGTTGATATCGAATGTGCCCGCATTTTTTGCGCCCAGCCGGTCCTGCAGCACGGCAGAAGTGGATGGAGAAACAAACTCCGGCGTATCGGTCGAGAGCACGATCAGGTCAATTTGTCTTGGGCTGATGCCCGCCCGCTGCAGGGCGGTGCGGGCGGCTTGCTCTGCCAGGTCCGCAGTGCTTTCGTCTTCGGTGCACCAGCGGCGTTCGTAGATTTCCACATTTTCCCGCAGCCAGCTGTCTACATCTTCCCCCAGCTGCTCGTTGAAGTATTGGTTAGGGATTACCTGCTCGGGGGCGTAGGCGCCGACCGAGAGAAGGTAAGCGTTGCGCATAGTTGAATTGGTTTAACAAGTCATTAAATGTAGCAACGGCACCCCCTGTAAACGAGGGATGCCGTGCGCTGATTTAGGCTGGCCTACTGAGCCAGATTGATGCGGAATTCGAGCGTGTAAATGCCACGAGTGGGCGCAGCTGCTGTAAACTCCCGCAGTTCGGTATTCAACAGGTTGACCGCCGATACGTTGAGCTGGTACTTGTCGTTGAAGCGGTAACCCATGTTCAGGTCGAAGGTAACAAAACCACCCAGCGGGCCATAATTGTAGGTGTCCGCGCTGCGGGCGTCTTCTACGATAGGCACACCGCGGTAGGTCAGGTCCTCATGCGTTTGGGAGGCAATCTGGAAGCTGGAGAAGTAGTCAAATTCTTCTACCCAGCGCCCGTAGATGCCCGCAGAGAAGCTGCGGCCAGAGTAGTTCAAGCCCAAACCGCCTTTATGGGTGGGCGCATTGACCAGAATGTCCAGGAAGTTCACCACGCCGTCATTATTGAAGTCGTTTTCCATATTATCTTCATCTACGCTCCAGTCGAAGTAGGAGTAGTTCAAGGTAGCGCTGAACTTCGGATTGAAATAGTAGGTGGCAGACAGGTCAGCGCCGTAGGTGTTTACCAGGCCGAAGTTGACGTAAGTGGCTACCAGGCCTTCTAAGTTGAGGCTGGCCCACAAATCATATACAGCAGCGGATTGTATCTCCTGTATGGGCACTCCGCCGCGAGATTCCGCGAGGAATGTCGTAGCCGGGCTCAGGAAATCCTCGCTAATGTTGTAGTAAGCGTTGGCATCGATGAATAGTTTGTTGGGCTTGAGCTGACCGCGGTAGCCCAGCTCAAAGGTCTGTAGGCGTTCTACCGTCTGCGGTTCCAATGTAGTGCCGTCGCGCAGCTCGAAGCCTTCGGCATTGCCGAGGATCAATCCACCAAGTAAGTCACCAAACATGTTGAGTATAGTCGGCGCAGCAATACCCTGCCCGTAAGTCAAGCGCCAGGAACCGTAGTCCCCGACTTTCAGTACTCCAAACTTGGGTACGAAGTTGAACTCATAAACGTCATGGTAGTCACCACGGGCCGCGGCGATGGCTTTCCAGCCCCGAGGGAAGTTATAAGTAAAGTGCGCGTAGCCGCCGTACTGATTGACGACGATGTCGCCGGACTCCCTATCGTAGAAATCATTAAGGCTGTTCTCCAGCAGATAGGTGTTTCTGGAATTGGCCCGGTCCTGCTGCCACTGCGCGCCGGCTACGATTTCTAAATTGCCGAATAGGTTGTTGTACTGTACTTCAGAGTTCCAGCGGTCGGAAGCATCCCGAAACAGAGCACCGGTCTCGAAAGAGTACGGGCCGCGGGCCTCCTCTTCGCTCAAGCCTTCACGGTCTAAGCCATTGTAATACCGCTTGGTACGGTCGTCGATGGAGTACGTGTCATCCGTGCGGCTGCCGGTGTAGTAGACCTGTGCAAAGAAGTTCTTGTAGTTTACCCGCATCTGCCCGTAGTAAATCTGCCAGTCGATGATCTGATTGCGGCCCACGTTGGTGGGAGAGAGGTAATTGCTGTTGCTGTAGCCGGTATTGAAAATGAATTCCAGCTCGTCGGCCGGCGTGTAGTACAGCGCACCCTCCAGCTTCGTGAAGTCGATACCGCGGTCCAGCCCCAATTCTTCGTAGCCTTCTGCGACGCCATCGGGTCCTTCGTATTCAGGGGTGCCGCGCAGATTGCCTTTGGCATCTAGCCGGTCGATGAATACGGAGTCGGCCCATTCAAATTCGGTAGCTTGCGAGTATTCGCCCGTGATTTTGAAAGCGACTTTATCGCTCAGCACATCGGCGTGGCGCAGGCGGAAAGAATACAAGGGGTCGCCGTCGCCGCTGATGCCAGCGTTCATGGTCAGCATTGTGCCTTCTGACGTACGCGGGTCTTTGGTAACGATGTTCAGCAAGCCATTGTGGGCGTTAGGGCCGTACATGGTAGCGTTGGGGCCCAGTACGACTTCCACCCGCTCGATGTCTTCTTTCACTGTGGTGTTGAGCGGGCCGAAGGGCAAGCCGGTAGCGATCAGCGTGGAGTAGCGGCCGTCGGTCACCTGCAGGTTTTTAGCGTTGAAGTTGGAGTTGAAACCGCGGATATTGAAGGCAGGAGTAGCTATACCAGCCCGGAAGTAGTCAATGCCCTTCTGCCGGGCGATCAGCTCGGTTGGGTTGCCAGCGTACTCCTGTATCTGCCGCGCAAAGATGGTTTCAATGGTGGCGGGGCTTTCCGTCAGCTTTTCCGGCCGTTTAGAGCCGGATACGATAATTTCATCGCCTACGATGCCGCCCAGCTCTAAGGCAAAGTCCATTTCTACCTGCTGCCCTTCTTCCACAATTACTGTGGCGGAGGCAGATTGATAGCTGACGTAGGAGACTACTATCCGGTACTCTCCCACTTTGGCGTTCAGGCTATATTGCCCATCTAAGTCGGTGGAAGTACCGGTATTGGTGCCTTCCAGATAGACATTAGCGCCAATCAGTGGCTCTTTGGTAACCGCATCGGTGACGGTACCCGTGATTTGCCCGGTTTGCGCCCACCCTTGCAGGCACAGCAATACCAGGACTGTGAGTGTAATCAGTCGTTTCATGGCAAGGTTTTTTTGAATTTTGGCTAG
>CAYNIT010000178.1:0-10147 GCA_964397205.1 uncultured Phaeodactylibacter sp.
ATAAATACTAAGGGGTCGCGCAACAATAACTTACCGATTTAGACTCGTTTTTTTTTGCACGCTAACTGCGTTAAATCCCGCTAGCTAGCGGGACACCATAGCCCCACTATGGTTACGTTTTTTGCCCCTGCCTACCTGGCAAGCCAGCTTGGCAGGCAGGTTGTAGCGCACAAAATAACTTCGCCTACTCTAGGTAACTTGTTATTGCGCGACCCCTAAGGGCCCGGTGAAGAATAACTTCCCCACCTGCCTGATTTACCGGCAGGTAGGCAGGTTTGATACGGCTCTTTTTCCGCCATACTTCGTTTTGTCTCTCCGAAAAATTGACACTTTTCACTTTCAAATCCGACCTCCAAACAAGCACTGAATAGATGAGACAAGTTTCAGAATATCGAATTCGATCAAAGAACAAGTATTGAGAAAAGCCGGAGAAACGTGCGGGGCCGGCTGCTAGCGGCCACGCTAGCGCACAAAACAACTTGTGTACGCTGAGTAACTTATCGCTGTGTAAGGGCTCCGTTTAGGGCCCGATATAAGTGCCGTCCGGCAGATAAGCGCCCTTCTTCAGCACAATGATGCCTTCTCGAACCACGTAGGTATCCGTCTCTGTATCTTCCAGCTTGCTGCTGCCCTGCACAGTGACATTATTGCCGATGCGGCAGTTTTTGTCTACGATGGCGTACTGTATGTTGCCATCCTTGCCAATACCCATAGGCTGCTGTACGCGCTGCATATCCTCCATGGTTTCGTAGTAGTCGTTGCCCATGACAATGGCATCGGAAATCTCTGTCCCTTCACCGATGCGGGAGCGGATGCCAACAACCGCCCGCTCGATTTTTTTCGCGTGTATGATACAGCCCTCGGCGATGATGGCTTTGTTGAACCAAGTGCCGAACACTTTGGAGGGTGCCAACAGGCGTGGCCGCGTATAAATCGTTTTATCGTTGTCGAAGAGGTTGAAATCCGGGATATTGTCCGTAAGGGCAATATTGGCCTCGAAGAAAGAGCGGATGGTGCCGATATCGGTCCAATACTCATCAAAGGCGTAGCTGGCTACTCTAAAGCCGCTCTCAATGGCAATCGGGATGATCTCCTTGCCGAAATCGGTCGCATCCGGGTTTTCCTCAAACAGGCGCTCGAGAAACTCCCGCTTGAAGATATAAATCCCCATCGATGCCAGGTAATGCTTGCCCTTGCTGCTGTACTCCTCCGGTACGGCTGACTTCCAATCGGGCAGCAGCTCGGGCCCTGGTTTTTCTGTAAAGTCCTCAATGAAATCCTGGGCGTTGACTTTCATGATGCCGAAAGCCGAGGCGTCCTTATCCGTCACCGGGATGGTGGCGATGGTGAGGTCTGCTTCTTTTTCGATGTGGTACTCCGCCAGCAAGCCAAAATCCATTTGGTACAGCTGATCGCCTGAGAGGACAAGGATGTAGTCGTGATCGTGAGCGCGCAGGTGGTGCATAGATTGCCGGACGGCATCCGCGGTGCCCTGAAACCATTTGCTGCTCTTAGGCGTCTGCTCGGCTGCCAGAATATCGACAAAGCCGTGGGAGAACATATCGAAGTTGTAGGTATTTTTGATATGCTGGTTCAAAGAAGCGGAGTTGTACTGCGTGACCACAAACATGCGGCGCACCTTGGAGTTCAGGCAGTTGGAAATGGGTATGTCAATCAGCCGGTACTTGCCGCCGATGGGCACTGCTGGTTTGGAGCGCTCGCTGGTCAGCGGGTACAAGCGGGTGCCGGCGCCGCCTCCTAGTATTAAACTGATCATTTTTATCATAAACAGGGCTTTGAGTTGTTAGTGGTTGTTATTGGGTTCCTCTGCGTTTCTCATCCCATCATCTCCTCGTAGATGTCCAAGTAGGCCTGTGCCGAACGCTCCCAGGAGAAATCTATACCGATGATGCGCTCCCGTATTTGCTCAAAAACGGGCTTTGTTTCGTAAAGTTCTGATGCCCGGTAAATGGCCAGGTGGCCATCGTCGAGATTGAAGTGGTCAAAGCGGATGCCCCGGCCGATGTCGTTGGGCTCCCCAATATCCGGCACCGTATCCCGCAGCCCGCCCACGGAGCGCACGATGGGGACCGTGCCGTACCGCATGGCGTACATTTGGTTGAGGCCGCAGGGCTCTACCCGGGATGGCATGATGAGAAAGTCGGCGCCGGCGTACAGCTGATGGGCCAGCCCTTCGTTGTACTCCAGAGCTACATCAAAGCGCCCTGGAAAGTTATAGGCCAGATACTGAAACGCTTGGTGCAGCTCCTGTTGCCCAGTTCCCAACACTACAAAAGAGGCATTGATGCCAGCGCGGAGTACTCGGTCAATTAAATCCGGCAGCAAGTCTGCCCCTTTTTCCCGCACCAGGCGGCCGATGAAGGTAACGAGCGGCAGGCGCGGGTCGATATGGAAGCGTTGTTGGAGCACCCGTTTGTTGACTGCCTTGAAAGCGGCTAAGTCACTGCCGAGCTGATGCCCGATGAATTCGTCGGTGCGCGGCTCCCAGACTTGTGTGTCGATACCGTTGAGCACCCCCAGGCATTTGTGCTGCTCGTGCTGCAGCAGCGTTTCCAGGCCATTAGAATCCTGCTGCAACTCCTGCAAGTAGGAAGGCGAAACGGTAGTCACCCGCCAGGCGCACTTTATGGCGGAAGCCAGCGGGTTGATGTTGTTGCCCCAGTCCAGCAAGCCGCGGGCTTCTGCATCAAAGAAGGGCAGGAGGTATAGGTTGCGCCAGCTGTAAGCGCCGTGGTAAGCGCCATTGTGGATGGTGAAAACAGTGGGGATGTAGGCAAGGCCCCGATACTCCGGGCAGTGCTTGACCATGAAGGGGATTAGGCCCGTATGATGGTCGTGGCAGTGCAGTACCGCCGGCTGCCCGGGGCTATTCAGGATCCACTGCAGCACTGCCTGCTGGAAGCAAAGATAGCGCTCTGCCTCGTCTTCGTAGTGGTTTCCATCCGGGCCGGCGTAGATGCCCGGCCGGTCGAACTTGCCAGGGATATCAGCAACGAAGAAGGGAAAGCCTAGGCTAGTGTCTTGTAATTGTTGAATGGTAAATGGCACCGCATAGTTGTGGATGCGCACTGCTCCGTGATAAACTGGCTGAAAGTTGTGCCCCTTTATCCACGGCAAGCGGTATTTGGGAATAACGACCCCGGAAGTGCTACCCAGGCGATGCAAGTACTTGGGCAAAGCGCCGACTACGTCTCCCAACCCTCCGGCTTTAGCTGCGGGGTAGCACTCCGCGCTGATGTGTAATACCTTCATAAGTGGTTATTCGTTCTGGCCTGCACCGAAGCGGAAATGGTCTGTAGTGCCGCTACTCAGCCCCGATAGCTGTCGGGGGGATCGATTGTTTTGTCTCGTACGGGTCAGGCCAGTTTGGTTTTGTAATAAACATAGGGAAATTTATAAGGCGGAGGGCAAAATCGGTATTTATATTATGGTTAAACCAAAACGCGCCTCCGGGCATAATGCCAGGAGGCGCGTTCAAAAACTCAAGCATTTTTTTTCGGCTCTTTGCTCTTGTTGTTGCTTTTTTCAGGCTTTGGGCGGGTTTTTCCATAAGACTTGTGCCACCGCTTGCCTTTTTTGGAACGCTTATCGCCTTTTCCCATATTGTGATTTGAATTTGTCTTGAAGAAATTGGATTACCTTACAAAGGTAAGGGTTTTGAAAAGGCAGGAAAAATGCCGCTGCCGATTTCTTCGGCTATGTTTGGCTTCCTGCCCCTTCTTGCCGGCGCTTTTACAAATCCATCAGCATGGTAACCGGATCTTCCAGGTATTCCTTCACTTTGACCAGGAAGGTCACCGAGGTGCTGCCGTCGATGACCCGGTGGTCGTAAGACAAGGCCAGGTACATCATTGGGCGGATTTTCACTTCGCCGTCGATGGCCATTGGGCGGTTATTAATGGCGTGCATGCCCAATATGGCCGACTGCGGCTCGTTGAGAATAGGGGTGCTGACGAGCGAACCGAATACGCCGCCATTGGTAATGGTGAAGGTGCCGCCCTGCATCTCTTCCAGGCTCAGCTTGCCATCGCGCGCTTTTCCCGCCAATTCCTTGATTTTGTACTCAATTTCGGCAAAGCCCAGAGACTCTACATTGTGTACGGGAGGCACTACCAAGCCGTTGGGAGTGGAAATGGCGATGGAGATATCGGCGTACTGGTGGTAAATCAGGTGATCGCCGTCGATGGATGCATTTACTGCTGGCATTTCCATCAGGGCTTTGGCGCAAGCCTTTGCGAATAGGGACATGAAGCCCAGTTTGATGCCGTACTTGTCTACGAAGCGCTCCTGGTATTTCTTGCGCAGCTTCATCACCTCGGTGAGATCGACCTCGTTGAAGGTGGTGAGCATAGCGGTTTCGTTTTTGGCGCTGACGAGGCGCTTGGCGATGGTGCGGCGCATGCGGCTCATCTTCTGGTGCTCGGTCTCCCGGCTGAAGTTAGCGGGGTTTGAGAAAACGACCTGCTTCGGCGCTTCCTGCTCTGGGGCAGCTTCCTGCTTCGGCGCTTCCTGCTCTGGGGCAGCTTCCTGCTTCGGCGCTTCTTTCGCTTCAGGGGCTTTTTCGCGCTCGCCGTAGCCGCCGCTGCTCGTTTGGCCTTTGGCGGCGGGTTGTGGCTGCGGGTGGGATTCCCGTTGCTGCTTGGACTCCACCGCTTTCTGAGCGTCTTCTTTGGTGATGCGGCCGTCTTTTCCGGTGCCCTTCACGCTGTCAGGGCTGATGTCGTTTTCCTTCAAAATTTTGGCGGCAGCCGGGGAGGGGTGCCCGGCGGCGTAGCTATCTTCTTTCTCTTCTTCAGCGGGTGCTGGAGCTTCTTCTTTGGGTTCTTCTTCGGCTTTGCCACCGCCTGAGCTGTCCGCTTCGCCGCCCTCTTCTTTGGATACGCTGGTGTCGATTTTTGCTACCAAGGCGCCAATTTCCAGGTCGTCCTCTTCCGAAGCTACGTGGATCAGCTTGCCGCTGGCTTCGGCGGGAAATTCCAGGGTAGCTTTATCCGACTCAAATTCGCAGATGGGCTGGTCCAGTTTGACGTAACCGCCGTCTTCTACCAGCCACTGGGCCAAGGTGACTTCGGTGATGGATTCGCCAATGGTCGGGACTTTCATTTCTACTACGCTCATACGGTGCTGTGGTATGTGTGAGTTGTGTAATTACTTTTGGGTGTTGCAATAATCCGGGAATTGCGGTAATTAAGCAAAAATAAACGGAGTTTTGTGGCATTGACTTGTATAAGTTCGTCGATGTCTTTTCTCCACTCGCCATCAATGCCTTGGTTTGTAGTTGAAACGGTAAACGACCGGGTCGGTGCCTTTGCCCTCGTTGGAAAGGAACATGTTGCCCTGCTGATCGAAACACAAGCCTTCGGGTTGCGGATGGACCCGCTTGCTCAGCTTTTCGATGTGGAGGATTTGGCCGTCGCGGCGCATGACCACAAGCATTTTCCCGACGGAAGAAGTCATGTACAGATGGTCACTGATGGGGTGTATGGCAATGGCGGAGGGGCTGAAGCCAAACTCCTCTTCCGGATTGAAGAATTCCATTAGCTTTTCGAGTTTGCGGATAGCCGGCCCTTGCTTGAGGTAATGCTGCACAGAATCGAGCGCTACCAGGTAGGCAGGTTCTTCCTGCATCATTTTGCTGTCCAAGTCAAATGAATAAATGCCTTTTCGGCGCGGATAGCTCTTCTCGTACCCCGCCCTGGCTTTGCAGGCCAAAAGCAATCGGTTGGAGGCTGCATCATAGGCCAAGCCTTCCACATCATTATCGTCATTCAGAAAGAAGTTGTACTTGCTGACGTCCTGATCTTCCTGGCCGGGGCGCAACACTTCATACACTGTACCAGTACTCTTGACGACGTAGACGTTTTCTCCGACGTATTCTACCCCTTCGTAGTCGCCGTCTTTCCAAAAGTCGATCTCCTCTTCTACCTCACCGCTGTAGCGGTTGATGAAGAACAGCTCGCCGTCTTCGTCCTGTACTGCTACCAGGGTGTTGCCGTCCGGGGAAATACCCAGGCCGGAAATCTCTTCCAGCTCATTTGGCAGTTCGAAAGCCTGATCCGGCTCTGCCAGTTGGTATTTGAACTCAAACTCCTCCACCACAGTGACGCTGCCGCTTTGCTGCTCCGCATCGGGCGACTGGCAGCTGAGCAGCTGTAACAGCAAAATCCAAATCATGTGCTTGTTTTTGTTGGTACCCATATCGGGAAGCAAATCTACAATAAAATAACAAAAGCAATGATGCCTTCCCGTGCCGTAGGTACGGAACAAGAAGGAGGGGGTATTTGATATCAAACAGGGCAAGGTTCCAGATTTAAGCTGGTGCCAGAACGAAGCCCTCTTCCGCACCTAAAGGCGCGGTTTACCATTCTTGGATGTTTGGTTTACCCACCTTGGGTCCCTCCGGGACCTGTTAAGCTAGTTTTTGTTATACTAAGTGCGATAACTAGAGGTTATTTTTCTAAAAACTGTATAATTACTAGGCTTTTTGTCAGCATTCTTAATCCTGGCTTGTCACGGTAGAAGAACCTTTCGGTTTCCAAAAACGAATCTTCGGTGAGCTCGACAACTTTTCACCTCTAGTGCCCGAGGGGTGTATACCAGTGGACCTTTTCGCTTAATGCCGGCTTACTAGCTTGGCACATGCCTGAGCAGAACCGTCCGGTAGGTTTTTCTGGAGGGGAACAGGTATTGGGTGTTCAGCCTTTTGTCCAGTTCCGGACCAATTATATCTTCTTCTAGCCCCTGCAAATCGCCCGGTGCCCTACTTTGTCCGTCCGCTATGATCTGCGACGGAAGCACGGCGCCGGTGTCATTATCTAAAACTCCACCCGGTAAGTCAAAATCGGCACTAGGCTGATCTGGTATCGTTGTTCGGTACGTTGTGTGAAAATATCGTAGTAATTGTACGCCACATTCTGCTGGTTGGTCAGGTTTTGCAAATCGAGGGCGAGGGTACTGCTGTATTTGGGGCGGCTCTTCTTCAGGTACACCCGCAGGTCGGTGCGGAAGAAGTCCGGCAATTGCTCCGTGTAGCCCGCCTCAAAATCGTATGCCGTATAGTATAAAACCCCGGAAGCCATCTCGTCAATCGGCGCTTCCCGCAGCCCGCCCGCGTAGTTGATGCGCAGGTTCAGGCCCCAAATGCGGGTTTTGTCGTCGCTTTTGGCTTTAAGCCATTCCTTGCCGGCGGTCAAGTTGGCGATGTAGCGGCCGTCGTAGCGCCCCGGCTGGAAGTCATCCGTACCGGGTAATTGGTAAGTCGCCCGGTAGAAGGTGGCATTGGCGATATAGTAGTACCCATCGGTGAGCAGTTGCTCCAAGCTGAGTTCCAAGCCGTAATTCTCCCCTTCTGCTTTGTCATCGAGAACGTTGCCGGGCAGCCAAGACCAGGCGGTCAGCTCATTGAGCGGGGTAAATCGCCCCTGCCCGCTTTCCGTAGTTACGATGGGCGCGTTGAACAAGCGGTGGTAGAAGGCTTCACTGCGGAAGACTAAATCGGATTGAATGCGCCACTCATAACCCAACGCCAGCTGATGCGAGCGGGTGGGAGCCACTTCGCCAAACCCCCGGAAGTAGGGCGAGCTCATTTGGGAATGCAGCCCATAGGCCAGGCTGAGTTCCTGCTGGCCCGATAGCTGATGGCTAAGCGAAAAGCGGGGCTCTGGGTAAACGACCTCCGCATTGGCGAAAGCCGACAACTGTAAGCCCGCCTGAAAAGCCGTACGTTGCCCAAGCTGGCCGGAAAAGCGCAAGTAGGGAGTGGCGAGGAGTTCCGTGCGTTCTGTTTCTTCCCCTTGCTCAAGTTGGCGCTCTTCTAAATGATTGAACTGCCGGATTTGCAAGCCCGCTTGCAGACGCAGTCGGGGGCTGAAACGGTAGCGGTAAAATCCATGGCCCGATAGCAGCCTTAGCCGGTCGTCATCTTCCAAAAAGCTCTTTTTGAGCAAACTGTCTAGCACTTCCAACTGTGGTCTGCTTATCCTTTTCTGGTCTACCGCAGAGATGGCTCCGGTCACTGACCACAACCCCTGTTTGCCGGAAGGCCGCGTCCAGCTGAGGCCCGCTGCCCCCATGGCCGACTCGAAGTCGACATCAAACAAGTCGCGGTCGGACTCCCATTCCGAAGGATCCTCGGGGGAAGTGAATTGATTGCTGCTTATGCCGCCAATGCCGAATAGCGATAGCCGCCCGCCTTTCTTGCCGGGGAAAACGAGGTTAAACGACAGATCTTGATAATTGATGGCTTCTTCCCCAAAGTCTACGCCCAGCTCCGTCAACAGGCCCACCGTAGAGTAGCGGTAGTTGACCAAAAAGGAAGAGCGGCCTGATTTGGAAAAGGGCCCTTCTGCGGTGGCATCCAACCCGATGAGGCCGATTTGTGCGATGAATTCATGTTCCTCATTATTGCCGGGGCGCAGCCGCATGTCCATGACGCCCGCCAAGGCGTTGCTGATGCCTGTGGGAGCGGCGCCGGTGTACAGATGGGAAGTCCCCAGCATTTGTGCGCTGAGGATGTTAATGCCCCCGCTGTTTAAGGTGACGCGGTCGGTAAAAGTACCGGCATTGGGGGTGTGGTTGGGATTGAGGATCTGCACGCCCTGCAACTGCCAGGCCATGTGATCCGGCGAGTGGCCGCGGATGCTGATGCCGTTGGACTGATCATTGGCCGTAAGCACGCCCGCCTGAGCAGCGGCTAGCCGGGTGGGGTCGTAGTAAGAAGCTGGGAAGCGACGCACTTGGTCTATGGTGATGGCCTTGACGCCGATGGGGTGCAGCAACCGGATATCGCTGCGGGAGGTGGCCACTTCAACGGTTTCTAAGTCTTGGGCACTTTGTTGCAATTCCAACTGTAGCACCTGCTCCTTACCCGACTCTACCAAGACTTCTGGTAGCAGCAGGGGGTCATAGCCAATGTAGGTCGCCTGAAGTTGGTAGCGGCCAGCGGGTATGCTTTTGAGTGCAAAACGCCCGAGGGAATCGGTCACCGTGCCTTGGTCAAGCTCCAGCAATTGCACATTGGCACCGGCCAGCGGCTGCTGGGTTTCGGCATCTACGAGTTGCCCGCGCACGGTCTGCGCAGGTGTTTGAGCAAATAGGATAGTAAAGCAGATACTGCTGATCAGGAGGAGCGATAGGCGCTTCATGGTCGTTGGATTGGTATAGCCACAAAGCTCGGGTTATCTTTGGAGATGACAAAACACAAAACGCCAGCCTCGGTTGAGGCCAGCGTCTGCTTGTTTTCATTTGGTTGATAGGTTATCTAGGGGCGGCTACCGGGGGAATTGGTGCCTCCGGAACTGCCGGTAAGTTCGACTTCTGGTTCTTGGGGTTTGGTGCCGGGTTCATGCGTTTTGTATTTGCGCCAGCCTCCCAGTATCAAGCCTGCTACGCCGTAGACTAGCACGTTCGCGCCTCCATCAATGAAAGCGAGTTCGAGCGGCCGGAAAGAGAACATGTTGATGGTGATCAGGCTCGACATGTTGAATACCGCGCCAATGAGGAGTCCGATGACCAAGCCTGACTGCGCGTTGGTCACGGGCAAGCGCTTGAACAACCAAGCCAACAAGTAAATGGCTACAATACCACCCAGCAGGCTGATGACAAAGAGCCAGCTGCTCTGGTTGGCTTCGATGTATTCATCTGTGATGTCATTGAGCGTCTGCCAACGGTCAGCAAAAATAGCGTACCAGCCCATTGGGATAAGCTGCGACAAAACAATGGCTACCCAAATGGCAGCGTGATTGAATTTGAGGGTTTTCATGTGGCTTTTTGTCATAGAACGGTCATGGAGCGGGAGGATGTTCACTACGGTATTTTAAAAGATCGTCCATTTTTCATTGCTAGAGCTAGACTGCACCACCCGTTCAATAAACTGCATCCCCCGCACGCCATCCTGCACCGTTGGGAAGTCTTGGTAAACGGCCTCGGGTTCTTCACCTGCCAGGCGTGCCCGCAGGCAGTGGGCGAAATTTTTATAGATGTTGGCGAAAGCCTCCAAATAGCCTTCCGGGTGGCCGGCGGGTATACGGGCAGCGGCTTGGGCAGCGGGGTACAATTCCCCAACGCCGGTGCGGAGTATCTGTGTAGGGCGGTCTAGCCAGCGCGTGATTAAAGAGTTAGGCTCCAT
>CAYNIT010000179.1:0-10111 GCA_964397205.1 uncultured Phaeodactylibacter sp.
CAGCGACGAAGAAATCAATGAATTGTTCCAGCGCCTGGAGG
The DNA here is from genome assembly GCA_964397205.1 of uncultured Phaeodactylibacter sp. Lineage (GTDB taxonomy): Bacteria > Bacteroidota > Bacteroidia > Chitinophagales > Saprospiraceae > Phaeodactylibacter. The sequence continues at coordinate 42 of CAYNIT010000179.1, forward strand.
ATAACCGGGTTATCATCTCTAACCGCCTGGGGGATGGAAACCATCAGGACCCCAATCTTGCCGCGGAGGGGTACGCGCAGGGTTTCGGAAAAACCCAGCAAGATGTCATCCTGCCCGCTTTCATCGCCGCTTATACGGGAGAAGACCCCAATTCGGTGAAGCTGGATGTATTCAACTTGCTGCCCAAGTTCAATTGGCGCATGCAGTACAACGGCTTGTCGAGGGTACCCTTTTTCAAGGATATTTTCCAAAACTTCTCTCTATCGCACGGTTACCGATCCACTTTGAGCGTCAGCAACTTCCGCACCAGTTTGCCATTCCTGGACGGCCTGGCGACTGGGCAGACGATAGACACTTCTTCCTTTAACTTCTTCCCCAGGCTGGAAATTGCCGATGTGGTGATTACGGAAAGCTTTTCTCCCTTGGTGGCTCTGGATATGACCCTAAACAATGGCATGTCCTTTTCCTTCAACTTTAAAAAATCGCGAACGCTAGCCTTGAGCACGGTGAACTACCAACTGAACGAGACTCGGTCGCAGGAACTCACCTTTGGCTTTGGCTACCTGCTGCGTGGCGTGGACATTCCATTCCTTACCGGCAGCAACAAAAAGAAAGACGACGATGGGGGCGTACTCGACAATATCGGCGGGCAAGGCGGGCGCCGCGGGGGAGGAGGCAGAGGCCTGCAGTCACAAGATCTTGACATCAACTTTGATATGTCTATTCAGGACGATGTCACATTAGCCCACCGTCTGGACGAGGGCGTTCAGGAGCCGACGCGAGGCAATTATACCCTGGCCTTCTCGCCAGCCATTGAGTATCAGTTGAATCAGCGGTTGGCGCTGCGTTTATTCTTTGACTACCGGCGCACGGTGCCCAGGGTGTCCAATAGCTTCCCGCGCACCAATGCTTCGGGAGGCGTAGTGGTCCGTTTCCAGTTGAACTGATGGTGGTCCCACCGGCGCTGGCTCACCACCAGCCCAGCGCTTGCTTCATTTTGTGATAGATGGCGGTATTATCGTACACGCCCCTGAATAATTCAGAGCCTGGGCCGTAAGCCAGTACTGGGATGAGCGAGCCGGTATGGGAATCGCCCGAGAAACCAGCAATCAGGGCGTCTGGCTTGGAACCGGGCTGAATCGAATAGCCACCGGTTTCGTGATCGGCGGTAACAATGACGAGCGTTTCCCGATTCCTTTGGGCAAAGCGCATGGCCTCCTCCACGGCGCGGTCAAAGTCCAGCACTTCTTCGACCAGGTATTCCTGATCATTTTGGTGGCTAGCCCAATCGATTTGAGCGCCTTCAATCATCAAAAAGAAACCATCCCGGCTGGTTTGCTGTAAAAAACGGGGAGCCAGTCGGCTCGCTAGCGGCAGGTAGTCACGGCCTTCGCCAACCTTCAGCGGCTCGCCTTCTGCAGTGAAGTACCCAAACTTCCGGGTGAAATCGAGTGGGATTTCCATTAAGCTGCCCTCCCGGTAGCTGGATAGGTTGTAGCCCTTTTTCAACAGCTGCTGCCAGACGCTCTCGCCGGAGGCATCTTCCGGCAGGAAGTACTTCAGGCCGCCGCCGATGAACAGGTCCACTTCTGTTTTCAGATACTGCTGGGCGACGGCTTCGTACTGGTTGCGCATCGGCAAGTGGGCGAGGAAGGCGGCTGGCGTAGGGTGGACTAGGGTGGCGGTCGTCACAAGCCCGGTAGCGTAGCCGTTTGCTTTGGCTTCTTCCAATATGTTTTTCACGGGTTGCCCCTCTGGATTCAAGCCGAGGGTGCCGTTCCGGGTTTTCACCCCCGTCGCGAAAGCCGTGGCTCCGGCAGCAGAATCTGTTATCAGGTCATCGTAGGCGTGCGGCTTGTGCAGCCCGGTAACCGGCAGTTGCTCTATAGCCAAGGGTTTATCTTGGCGGATCATCCCAGCGGTGATATGAGAAATGCCGAGGCCATCCCCAATCAAGAGGATGACATTGCGGGCTCGCTGCAGCTCCCCGGCGGGGGCACGTTGGGGCTCGGTGGATTTACAGCCGAGCAGCAGCAGCAGTAGCAGCAGCGGTAATATTTTCTCGTAGCTCCGATTCATGGTAGTACTTTTGCAGGGGCAGCTTTAAATAAGTAACCTGCCGAAAACGGACAAAGTTAAAAAATAACTGCTCTGTAAGAACAGATTGCTGATGTTGGGCCTGCCTGCGCTGGGCAGCACCATCCGACTGCTTCGGCAGCTGCTTCTCAGCCTGTACAGTCCGCAGAATCCCATCGGAGCCAGCAACTGCAGGGCGCAAGTAGGCGGCATTGGGAGCAACTTGTACATTACGGCTAGGAGACCAACATATACTGCTTACCCGGCAGCGATTGCACAACGCCCTTAAACTCCAGCTCTAGCAGGATGGTTGCCAATTCGCTGTTCGACCGCTGGGTGAGGCTGGTCAGCTGGTCGATACTCATCAGTTCTTGCTGCCGCAGCAGCTGTACAATGGCTCCTTCCTCCTCGTTGAGTTCCACAAACAGCTGGGTTTGCACCTGCTTGGGTTTGGCCGCTTTTTCCCAGCGCATGACGTACGCCAGGTCCTCGGCTGATTCGATCAGGGCTGCCTGATGGCTTTTAATCAGCAAATTGCAGCCCTCCGAGCAGCGGTCCTTGATCCGGCCGGGCACCGCAAAGACATCCTTGTTGTAGTCGTTTGCCATTTTAGCGCTGATCATGGAGCCGCCCTTGCGCTGCGTTTCTATCACGATCAAGGCATCGCACAGGCCAGCGATGATCCGGTTGCGCATCGGGAACCGCTCCCGGTCGGGCAGGGTGCCGCTGGGGTACTCCGAAAGCAGGCCCCCTTGGTCCATCATAGAGCGGGCCACTGACTGATGCTGCGGCGGGTAAACTTTGCCCAAGCCGTGGGCCATGACGCCGAGCGTAGGCAGGCCCAACTCCAGACAAGCCCGGTGAGCAGCTACATCAATGCCAAAGGCCAGGCCGCTGATAATGGTTACGCCGTAGGGCAGCAGCCCCTCTACCAACTCCTCGCAAAACCGCAGGCCCTGCGGGCTCGGCTTTCGGGTGCCTACAATCGCTACGCTGCGCTCCGGGTTAAGGGAAGCATTGCCGCGGTAGTAAATCAGAGGCGGGCTGTCGGGCAGGTATTTGAGGCGTTGGGGATAGGCCTCATCCAGATAAAAAATCGCCTCAATCCCGTGCCGCTCCATGAATCCTATTTCCTGCTCGGCTAGCTCCAGCACTTCTGCTTGCAGTATGCTATCGGCAATCTGAGGGCCTACACCGGGTATTTTTAACAACGATTGGCGCGTTGCCTCAAATACGCCGGCTGCACTGCCGCAGTAACTGATAAGATTGCGGGCAGTTACCGCCCCAACTTTGGGGATGAACGTCAGGGCTACTTGGTGTAAGAGGTCTTCCATATCTTGCGTTCTGGTTTGTGAGATGCAGGAGAAGAACGTAACTTAGATGTGGACGGCGTGACTTATTAATCCAGCTGGTACCTGGCCATTTGGTAGGCCATGCTGGACTATTCGATAGAGTTCCAGCCTAAATATCGTTGTATTTGGTGTAAAAATCAAACTTTTTGTGCGGTTTTTGTCTTTGCTGAAGAAAATAGAACATAATGAGCAAGCAGCCCAGCTTACTACCGAAGATTGAGATCTTGATCGTTGGAGTTTTGTTCCTGATTTTTTTGATCTGGTCCATTTCCAAATGCGCTGCAACCCGGAAACAGCTGGCAGAGCAGGAAGCTGCTGAAGCCCGGGAGCAGGCGCGCCTCGATTCCCTGGAGGAACTCGAAACCAAAGCCGCCGAGGACTTTGTCCCGCTCGATACCAGCGTGCGGCCGATCAAAAAGCCAGCACCTGAAAAAACGACCGAACGCGTCACCCCCCTCTACGTCATTACGCCTGCTTTGAATATGCGTACCGGGCCAGGGCTGCGTTTCAAAATTCTAGAACGGTTTCAGTTGCACGATGAGCTGCTCTTCCTGGGGGAAGTCACGGATACGACCCAGCAGATTGACCTCGGAGAAATCGTTACCGATGAGCCCTGGGTGAAAGTCCGGAGCCCTAAGGGCAATGAAGGCTGGGTATACGGTGCCTGTGTAGACTTTTACAAAGGGAAACTGAGTGGGGTAGAAGTGGACTGAAGAGCGCAGACAGCTCTGCTCAAGCAGGCTACAAACAGAGGGCATGCCGCACCCGCGGCATGCCCCAATGGCCTAAACAACACCTCACAGTTGGTCTAAACCGTAGCGCTCAATGACTTTCAGCAGTTGCTGAGCGTAATCTTCCTCGCGCGAGAACGCTTTCTGCTGAAGGGCTTGTGCCCACCCCCGGACATTGTCCGCTCCTAGTTGCTGAAGGCTGGAATAAGGCCCGGTAGTGACGAAGAAACTATGGTCCCGAAAGCTGGTCCAGGCGTTCTCGTACATCCGCAAGCAACGCCCGTCGTAGGACTTGGAATCCCCTTTCCAGTCCTCTGTACAGGGCAACAGGAAATGGTTGTTGCGCCCCTCCTCCGCCCAGGGAGCAGTACCAGCCTGACTGTTCAATATGGCATTGCCCAACGTAATGGCGGCGGGGATGCCAAACTTCTTCTCTTCGCTCAGCGCTACGCGGTCAAAGCGCTTGATGTACTGCTTTATCCGCGCTTCGTCCACCTGCTGCAGCCGCCGCAGGGCGCTCAGAGGGCGGCGGGGCCGGGCAGCAGCGGTAAAGTCAAAGCGCTCAGTCTCTGTAGCGGAGCTTTCTGCCGTTTCCTCAGGGCTCAATTCCGTGTAGCGCTTGGACTGCACCGCCTGTTTGCGCGATGGAGGGGGCAGCGGCTGTTCTTCCATTTGCACAGGCGTGTTCAGGTTCAATTTGAAGCTGAGGTCCTTTTTAAAGGCGATGAAAATCAGCAGAGCTGCAATGCCGATCTTGAACCAGTTGCGCTGCAGATAGGCGATGACTTGCGCTTTTTCGATGTTCATGCTGCTCGAATTTGTTTTAAAAAATCAGTACTGAGGTAAAGGTAAAACAAAATGTTTTCAAAAACAAGCCAGCACAATAAAAATGAGCGATAATTTAACCCAAAGCGGCCCGGAGGTCTTCCACTAGATCCTCGGCGTCCTCCACTCCCACGCTCAGGCGGATCAGGCTGTCCGTCAGCCCAACGGCTAGCCGCTTCTCTCTGGGGATGGAGCCGTGGGTCATCGAAGCGGGATGGCCGATCAGGGATTCCACTCCGCCGAGCGACTCCGCCAGGGTAAACAGCTGGGTATTGCTCAGCACGCGCTTAGCTGCTTCGAATTCATCCGTTTGCAAGTCAAAAGATACCATACCGCCGAAGTGGCGCATCTGCTTTTTGGCCACCTCATGGCCTGGATGCTCGGAAAATCCAGGGTAATACACATTGGCCACTTTATCGTTGCCGCGCAAAGCTTCGGCAATACGCTCGGCATTTTTACAGGCCCGCTCTACGCGAAGGTGAAGGGTTTTGATGCCCCGAAGGACCAGGAAGCAGTCCTGCGGCCCGGGCACAGCGCCCACGGCATTCTGCAAGAAGCGCAAGCGCTCCGCCAGCTCTGCGCTCCGCGTAACCAATGCACCGAGCACGACATCGGAATGCCCACCCAGGTACTTGGTGGCGGAGTGCAGAACGATATCTGCCCCCAGGTCGAGGGGGGTCTGCAAATAAGGGGAAGCAAAGGTGTTGTCTACGCAGCTCATCACGCCTTTTTCCCGGGCGATTTGGCAGACGGCCTCTATGTCCACCACATTGAGCATAGGGTTGGTGGGGGTTTCCACCCAGAGCAGTTTGGTCTTGTCGGTGAAGTGTGCGCTCAGTTGGCCGTGCTCCTTGAGGTCCAGGTAGTGGGTTTTAATGCCGTAGCGCTCGTGCACAGCGCTCATCAGGCGGTAGGAGCCGCCGTAGAGGTCATTGGTGGAAATGATTTCGTCGCCGGGTTGCAGTAGCCGCAGCACGGCATCCATAGCGCTGAGCCCGCTGCCGTAGGCAATGCCGTACGTGCCATTTTCCAGTGCGGCAAGGTTTTTTTCCAGGACGGAGCGGGTGGGGTTTTGGGTGCGGGCGTATTCGTAGCCCTGGTGTTCGCCGGGGGCACGTTGGGCGTACGTTGAGGTCTGGTATATGGGGGTCATGACGGCACCGGTAGAGGGGTCAGGCTCAATACCGGCGTGGATGGTTTTGGTTGCGAATTTCATGAGTAGGGCATCTTTTTTGGTTCCTCTAGCCATTGGAGGAATGGATTATAAGAATAAAAGGGCAACCTGAGGTTAATCAGATTGCCCTTTGTACAACAAATGTTATTAGCATTTGCTATTTATGGGAGCTGTTTAAGCATTAACAGCGTCTGAAATTTCTTTACCGGGCTTGAATTTTACAACGTTCTTAGCTGCAATTTGAATGGTTTCACCGGTTTGTGGGTTACGACCGCTGCGAGCCTCGCGGTGGGAAACGGAAAATGTACCGAAGCCAATGAGCGTCACTTTATCCCCATCTTTCAGTGAATCAGTGATGCCGTCCAGTACTGCATTCAATGCATCGGTAGCCTGGGCTTTGGACAAGTTTGCGCTCTCAGCGATTTTGTTGATAAGATCTCCCTTATTCATTTCCGTGTGTTTTAATGAGTAAAATGTGCGGCAAATTTATACCCTTGAATGATGAAAACCAAGTTTTACACACCAAAAAAACAGCGGGAGCCTAGAATTTTCAAGGGTTTTGGGCGTTTTGCATATCCAAAAGCAGTTGTATACTTTTGTGGAAGGCTCCTTTGCGGGGCAATCAAAATAAAATCATAGTTTATGCGTAAGTACTTGTTGTTGATAGGTTTGTGTGCGGCTAGCGCCACCTTTGTCCTGACCGCCTCTTCCTGCAACCGAAAAGTAGGATGCCCGGCCAATGAAGCCGCGCACGTCAAGCCCAACCGCAAAGGAGAGTTGCCCACCTCCGGCGGAAAATCCCGGCTGTTTCCTAAAAAGTTTTATAAGAAGCAGAAGAAACGCCGCAAAAACTAAAGATACACCTCCTCCTAAGGCTGGTCTTATATGCATTGCTGGCGCCAGTAGGTTGGGCGCTCCTTTATTTATTTGCGCCGGGGGTCGAGGGCATCCGTCAGGCCTTCTCCCAACAGATTGAACACAGTGACCGTCACAAAAATGGCCAAACCAGGAAAAATGGCCAGCCACCAGGCGGAAAACTGCGATCGCGACGCACTGAGCATGGAGCCCCAGGTTACCTGCTCCGCCGGCACTCCAATGCCCAAAAAGGACAGGAAAGCCTCCAGCAAAATCGCGCTGGCAATACCGAAGGCAATGGTAATCAGCACGGGCGTGAGGGCATTGGGTATGGCGTGCCGGAGAATAATCCGCCATTCGCTGTAGCCCAGGGCTTGCGCTGCTTCGATGTATTCCAGGCTGCGGATGCGCAGCAGCTCTGCCCGGATGAACCTGGCGATGCCCGTCCAGCGAATCAGCCCAATGATAGCCATGATGTAGAAAATGGACTGCTGCTCGATGATGGCTACTACGCTCAAAATGAGCAGCAGTGCAGGGATGGAGTTGAAAATTTCTATCAGGCGCATCACCAAAATATCCAGGGGCAGGCGCAGCTGACGGCCGAAGAAGGGCACAGGCTTCAAAAGCTCCGCCAGGGCATTCAGCAGCGCAAACAGCAGTAAGACGATACCCAGGCTTTTAGCTACCTCCCAGCCGAAGGAGCCCTCCTCCAGGGCAAAACTGCGGGCGCTGAAACCGTAAAAGTAAGCGAGCGGCAGCCCCAGTACATTCAACAACAAACGGCCCCGGCTGAGGCGGAAGCGCTCGTCCCCAAAGTAGCCTGCTAATGCCCCTAGGAAAAGGCCGATCAGGGTGGCGATCGACATGGCTACGATGCCGACCAGCATAGCAGTGCGGGTGCCGGCTATCATGCCCGCCAATACATCCCGCCCGAGTTGATCGGTACCCAGCCAATGGCGAAACTTTGGAGAACGGACTGCCTGCTCGTCCCCCGGTGCTACGTAATTGGAGTGCTCGCGGTCTAGCGTGCTGGCAGAGTACGGAATGGGAGCCCAAACGACCCGCTCGTACTCGTGTTCGTGCCAAGGCGTGCGGAAAAACTTAGCTTCCCACTGATCCAGCCCGAGGCCTACCAGGTAAGAGCGGAGCACCGGAAAGTGCGTCTCTCCATCGAGCTTGCAGTACAGCGGCTTTTCATTGGCGAGAAAGTCTGCGGTCAGTGCAATGAATAGCAGCAGGTACAGGATGCGCAGCGACCAAACCGCCAGGCGGTTTTTACGGAACTGCTGCCGCACAATACGCCAATAACTGCGGCTGCTGGCTTTGCTCTGCGCCAGCTGCTCCGATAAGACTTGTTCCTTTTTTACTCCTATCAGCATGGGCGCTAAGCTTTTTCATCATTATAAGAAACCCGCGGGTCTACCATAGCGTAGAGCACATCGGCAATCAGTATGCCAGCCATGGTCAGAAAGGCGGCAAGCATAAGCACAGTGTAGACTACCGGCCAGTCCCGTTGGAATATAGCCTCAATCGTCAGCCCGCCCATGCCTGGGATGTTGAAGATGTATTCGATGACCACCGAGCCGGTAAAAACGGCTGGAAAGAGCGTGGCGAACATGGTGATGATGGGGAAAAGGGCATTGCGGAAAGCGTGTCTCCAAATCACCTGCCGGGCATTCAAGCCTTTAGCCCAGGCCGTTCGGATATAGTCCTGACGGATGACATTCAGCATGCCGCCGCGGACCTGCCGCGATATGAAGGCCAAGGCACCGTAAGTCAGGCAGAATACCGGCAGGATAAGATGCTCCGCAGCCTCCAGCAGCCGTTTCCAGAAGGGGGCATCCTCCGGCAATTGGCCGACCCCCAGCGATGGGAACCAGTCCATGCCGTACTCTGGCGTTGTGAAAAAGACAACCAGCATGGTAGCAATCCAAAAGTTGGGCAACGAGTAGAGAATAAAGAGCAAGAGCGTAGAGCTCCGGTCGAATAGGCTGTTTTTCCATATAGCAGAGAAAACGCCCAAGGGCAGGGAAAACAGATAGGCAAAAAAAATGGCTGCCAGGTTCATCACCAAGGTCCAGCGCAGCGCATCCGCCATCTTATCCGCAACGGGCCGCCCGTCAACGTAGGATTTGCCAAAGTCGAGCTGCAGAAAGTCAGTCAGCCAGTTGTGGTATTGATTATCAAAGCCATACCACTTGATGTCTGGAATGTACAGCCGCCAGGGCGTAGCCTTTTCCTTGATTTGCTTATAGGCCAGGTACAGCTCGTCTGACATAGGGCCTACTTCAGCCAACAGCAAGCTGTCTGCAGCGATATTGCCCCGCACTTTGTCCAGCAGCCTCTCCACCCGTCCATCCCGGTAGGAGAGGTACAGTTGCTTGAGGGCAGGGCGCACCCGCCGGACTTGCTCAGACCGGCCGCGGAGCTTGTCCAGGGCACGGTCTAGTTGACGCAATTGCTGATAGTAAACCTGGATTGGCGGCCAGTTGCCGTACTGCGCGGCCAGTTTGCTGAGCGTTTCGCGCTCGTCCTGCCGCAGAATGCGGTAGAGGGTATCTGGCTGCGCTACGGAAGCGAGCTTAAAATAGAAAACCGGTTTGTCCAGCCCGAGAAATGCCGAAGTCTCCTGATAGATGCGGTCGGCATCCGCCAGGCTGCGTTGCAGTTCCCCGCCAATGCTCCCGCCTCGGTTTGCCTGTTCCACCGGGTCGCCAGGTGCCATTTTGCTCAGCCCGAAGGACAGCAGCGATATGACCAGCAGGGTGGGGACAAAAATCAGTATTCTCTTCAGTAGGTACTGCAGCATGAAAATAAGTTACGAACTTCCGCCGGGCGAAGTTACGAAAACCCCACAGTTTCCCCCTTACTGCAGTGCTTCTTTGACTTTCAGCAAGCGCGGGGCGTAGCCCGGAAAAATCGGCGTAATCGGCGTTTCAAACCGCTCGTGGATGATCAGCCGCCCTTTGGGGATGATCATGGGGATGATCGGCATCTCTTCGTGCAGGATTTCCTGCAGCTCCAGGTACATTTCTTTGCGCTTAGCTTTGTCAAAGG
>CAYNIT010000180.1:0-10073 GCA_964397205.1 uncultured Phaeodactylibacter sp.
AAAAAAACCAAAGCCATGTTCAACTTAAGCATTCACAACACCGTATGGAGGTTTTACCTCATGATGGCGATCGCGATAGTCGCCGTGTACACCCATCAGGTTTGGCTGATACCGGTAGCGATGCTTGTTGCCGTCAGCGCAATTTTGGGGTACCAAATCGGAACGCCTGCTGCTAAATCAGGCGATGGCAAAATCATTGAGCTGCCGGATCGGGAGCGGAGGGGGCAACGCAAAGCGGGCTAGCCCGCTCTATCAGCCGGGATGGGTAGCAAAGTACTGTTTTTCCTGCTTACAAATCAGCTGTACCGCATTACGCCCGGTATAAGCCGCTGGGGGCATACCGCCGCCCGGCGCTACCCAATGCCCAGCCATGTAAAAGTTGGCTAAGCCTTTGAAGTGCGTTGCCAAGCGGGCCTTGCTGGCCTCGGGCGTCGGCAGCCAGCCTTCGTAGCTGCCGTTGTGGTTGCCCGTCCAATTCTTGTAGGTAATGGGCGTAGCCAGATCCACAAAATCGACCTGTCCTTTAATATTGCCAACTTGCTGATCAATCTGCTCCAGCAGCGCTTGGCTGATGTGCTGCCGTTCTGCCCGGTAAGCCGCCTCGCCCTCTTCGTAAAGTTGCCGCCAGGAGGCGTAGTCCGTGTCGAGCATAGCAGTAACCAAGGTTTTTCCGGGTGGCGCGACGGTGGGGTCGAAGGTGTAAAACTGGAAGCTGGCCCGGCCGTGGGTATAATCACCAATTTGTATGGCGGGCTTCAGCGGGATATTCAGCCCGATAATGGAAGGGGGGACTTCGGTCACCTCCCGGGCAATGCCTGCCGAGAAGTAAACGAGGGAAGGGAAGGTTTGCAGCGTCTCGTACGCGGCTTTAGTCTTGTCGTCTGCGTATTGCCCTTCCAGCATCTCAAACAGCACGGTATGACCATCGCAGGCGGCAATGGTGTAGTCGGAATGGTGCGCGCTGCCGTCTTCCAGCCGAATGCCAGCGGCCCGGCCATCTTCAATTAGAAGGCCTTTTACCCGCGATTCGTACTGAATACGCCCCCCGAGGGCTTTGTAGCGCTCCACCATTTTTTCAACCAGCTTCCCCGAACCGCCTATAGGGTAGCCCGCGGTGCCCTTGTAAGCGTAAGCGTACTGCATCAGGAAGAAAGTCATCGACATATCCGGCAGCCAAAAGCTATTGAAAGCTTTTTGCAGTACCTGGGATTGGAAACGCTCCGCGAATTCCCGCACCGTGATTTGGTTGTACTTCCCCATCGCCATCAAGAAGGAGAAGTTGCCGAGCACGATCTTCGTCCAGTCCCATACCCCCAGCAGTTCAAAGGAGCGGTCCATAGGGAAATCTGAATGCGCGATGGTTCTGATCGCTTCTATTAGCTCATCAATCGGCCCGTAGTCTGCCGGCGAAATCTCCAGAAAGTGCGCCTTCAGCCGGTCAAGGTCAAGGTAGAAATGAACGTCCTGCCCATCTATGTCTTTGTACTCGATGAAGCTGTTGTGGTTGTGAAAACTGCTGCCTTCAATTATGCCGAGTTGCCGCCACATGTCGTACAAATCGGTGCCCGGGGCAGAGCCGACCAGCCAGTGTACGGAGCCATTGACGTTGTAGCCCTCGCGCTCCCAAGAAGTGCAGACGCCCCCCGCTTTCGGGCCGAGCTCAAAAATGGTGGATTGAAAGCCGTTGTACTGTGCGTAGATACCTGCGGACAAGCCGGCAATACCGCCGCCGATGATATGAATGGTTTTAGGCATGATAGATGGGTTTGGTAGAACTGATGGTTCTGCATTCCGGAAAAAGACTTGTGGTTAAAAATAAAGGAAATTTTTCAAGGGTGCTACTTCGATCCGAAAGAAGGTTGGCCCTTTGCGAATAGTGAAGCCGAAAAGCGTAAAAGGTGGGTCTAATATCGCAGAAGCAGAAATCCTCGTAATTGCTTCTCAGCTTTGAGAGGATTAGCTATTGTTAGCTTTCTAAGGTACACCGATTGACCAACCCGCGCATTTATTTCCAAACCAAGCCTGCCTTTTGCCATGACCAAACGCACCGCCTTGGCAATGATACGCTGTCGTAAAACGGCTTTTCATGAGCTAAGAGATAGTAGTTTTAATACGGCAAATCAAAGAACGCCAAATTGTCAAAGGTAAAGCTGCCTTGCCCTACCGCGATAATGCCCGAGTCGCCGGTGAGCAGCACCTTGTCTTCCACCTTGCGCTCGAATTCGTCGTTGATGAACAGATAAATATAAGGGTCGGTCCGTATGACGCCAATGCGGTTGAACTCAGAGGGGATGATCTTGGTCGAGCGGCTGGCGAAAATGGTACGGTAGCCGCCCTCGCCCCTCCGCCAGAGGGTAAATTGCCGCTGATTGTCAATGATGAAAGCGTAGTAGAAAGCCGAGGAGCGGTCGAAGCAAAATAAAAGCCCACCGGAAGGGTTGGGATACTTCTGGCCGGATTGTACTTTTACCTCTACTGCTACCGGCACGTCTACCATATCCCGCTCGTTGATGTTGAGGTAGTGATAGCGCACGGCACTGGGCTCAGTTTGATTGGTCATTTGGAAAACACCCTGTTCCAGCCGGGCGCTCCAGATAGGCTCTTCGTAGCTGCGGAAAACCTCGTTGCCTCCCGTGTCAAAAGCTTCGAGGAAAAAAGGGGTTTGCTCCTGCCAGGAAAAACGTTGGTACTGAAAGGGCAGTCGGGGGCTGTCGTAGCTAGTGGGCACAGTAAGCTCTGTCTGCGCTAGGTCAGCGGCCTCCAATTCGTCTATGAAGCTGATTACTGCCTTGTTCAGTTGACTGCGCTCCACCTGGTAAGCTTCGTTGGTCAGCAATTTCTGGGCGAACTGCGCTTCGAGATGGTTGTAGCGGCTTTGCAGCAGCAGCAAGCGGTTGAAGACCGGGCGGTTTTCGCGCAGCACTTGCTCTAGCTGCTGCAGGCCAGCCCGCAGGTCAAGGGCGGAGGTGCGCTTTAGCTTGGATTGGAGTGTTTTGAGCATGGGCAGGTGGCTTGTTGTGTCCAAAGATAGTGATCTCAGTGGATTTTACTACGGTTCGGCCTCAACCTTGCCCTCAGGCAGCGAATCGAACCTTGGCCACCCATGCAGTTGCTGCCGGAGTTTAAGCCTTTGGGCTGGTTTGCTGTTCATCCATGGTGAAAAGCCCGGGTGGTACGTGCAATCCCGGGACTGTGGCCCGTAAATTTTATGTTTACCAAGTTGTCTCTGATAATCAATAGGCCGCCCCGTTCCCGGAAAAAGGAAAGGTGCTCGCTGAAATGTCCGGAGATTCTACTACGGTGAAGTTCCCCCATGTTCTTCATGTCGGGTGTTCTTTTGCATTTTTTTGAATCCAAATACGATCAAGCCCAAACATAGAGCCAACCCGAGTACAGCAGGACCTAAAATGCACACCCCTGCGCAGAAAATAGAGGTAGCGGCCGGTCTCTCCCTCCATGGTGAGGAAATTCCCCTTGGGCAGCAGGTATTCTTGCCAGTGTGCCAAACAAGCACTAAGCTTATGAGGTGTTCATAACCGCATGCTGTAAGTGGAAGCTGGCTGCTATGCGCCCCTGGGAAACGCCTCAGAACAACCTGTACCCACAATCAAAGAAGCAAGGCTGTGCGTAAAATCGTATTCCTGCTCTGTGTCAAACAGGCTTTGCCCCAATTGGTACCTTGCCTCTATGCTTATTTTACCATTGTACCGATAGCCGGCACCGATAACCATGCTGGGGCCTGGCTCGGGCTCAGACTCTACAAGCCGAGCACCGGTGATGTCTCTTATGTAAACGAGATCGGTATCTAAGTTGAATCTATAGGCCAAAGCAAGATTTACAAAGAGGCTAGAGGATTCGCTCAAAAAGAAATAGTGGCGGATACCCAGGGGCAACTGCAAGGTGCTGTAGTCGATCTGTGCTTCAAACAATTCCAATTCGGCAGTTGCATTGTAATACTGGTAATTGGGCTCGAGGATAACGGACCACTTGCTGTTTCGCAAAGGCAGGATATACTCCAGTTCCAAACCCAGGCGTAAGCTCAGCTGATTGCCGAAGTCCGTATCGCGGTTGTTAGCAGCCAGCCCTCGGAAATCTACTTCAATGGCGGAACTGCTGAGCCCGACTCGGGGGGGTTATCCGGAAAGCTTCTCGTTCCTGCGCTGTCGGTTTCATTGCCAGGTAATTGACATAATCCGCGTTTTGGCATTCATTATACCCCACGAACAGTTCCACCAAGTCTTTGGTACGGTAATCCGCCCGGTCAATTTCTTTAAAGGAAACATTGGAACAGCCCTGAAAGACGTTGCGCATTTGCTGCCGGAAAGCCAGGTTTTCCCGGGCGCGGTCTGCTCCTACCCGGTAGTACTTATAAATAAGCTGCTGGGGCTCCGGCTTATCGATGCGGAAAAAGAAGCGCTGAAGCTCGCCTTCGGAATAGCTATAAAGATTGGCACCCCCTTCCACCAAGACCTTAAGGAATAGCGTTTCCTCCTCGAACTGCGGCGCTTTCTCTTCGCTCAGGTTGTTAAAACTGCTGCCAGAGCGGTCCATCTTGACCGTTGCACTTACGTATTTTAAGGACTGGCCAATGGCGAATTCTGACACCTCCGCTACGCTGGCTTGCTTCACCTGGGTGGTGGTGGAGACCTTGTAATCAAAGGAGCTGGGCGTATTCCGCCAGTCCTCGTTCTTGATCAGGCACACTTTGCGCTCGCCTTTATCTGTAATGAAGTAGCCAGGCTCGAAGTTGGTCTGCGCGTAGGCATGAGCGCTGATGGCCATAGCAAGCAGGATGAATAGGTTTTTTCATATCGTTGAAGTTATTTAACTGATCTTTCGCACGCGAAAGGTCAGTCTATAAGTAAAAGCCTCCGGATTATTCCACCAGCCCTCATCTTGGATCAGGCAATCAATGCGCTCGCCATTATTATTAATTAGAAAACCAGGCTCAAAAGTAACCTGAGCACAAACCTTTACACTGAAGAAAATTACCAACAGAAGAGGTGCTTTTTTCATGATCACAGCATTTAGAGCCATACCAAAAAAGTAGGACGGCGGAGAGCATACTGCTCCTTATAGCCCAATAACTGAGAATTTGTGAAAAAATAGTAAGGCAGAAATCACAAATTTTGGGTTGGAGGACTATGAATCATCGCAACGGTAATGAAACACCTCTAGACACCTGCAATGTTTTTTAAAAAAAAGTTTCAGCTAAAAGACCGGCAGCAGAGCACTACAAGTTCGGGTTTTTATTTCCCTCTATCCGTTCGACCATACCGCCGTAGATCATCTTCTGTGCACCAGAGCGCAGCACAAAATCGTGCGGGAAGCCCAGCTCAATGGCGCTGGCCTCGTCTAGCCGTCGCAGCGTATCTTCCGGCAAGCTGACTTCTATAGCCCCCAGGTTGTCCTCCAACTGCGCCATTTTGCGTGCGCCTATGATGGGCAAAACGCCCTGATGCAGGATCCAGGCCAGCGACAGCTGCGCCGGGCTAATGCCCAGCTTGCCCGCCTCCTGCAGCACTACCTCCACTATTCCAAAATTGCGCTCGTTGAAACGGTAGGTATCCGCGCCTTCCATGCGCCCCCCGCTGCCCTTGCCACGTTCTTGCTGGTATTTGCCCGTCAGTAGGCCCGCTCCCAGAGGCGACCAGGCTACGGTGCTTAAGCCTAGCTCTTCGGCCATAGGCAGCAGCTCGCGCTCCGGGGTCCGCTCCACCAGGTTGTATTCCAATTGAGAGCCGATGAACGGGCTCCAATCTTTTAGTTCCGCCAGCGTATTGGCGCGGGCGGTGACCCAGGCGGGCGCATCCGAAATGCCTACGTACAGCACTTTGCCCTGCCGGATAAGGTCGTCCAGCGCGCGCATCATTTCCTCGATTGGGGTAAGAAAATCGTAGGCGTGTACCCACAGCAGGTCGATGTAATCTGTCTTCAGCCGGCGCAGGCTGGCTTCCACCGATTGCACCAAGTTCTTGCGGTGGTTGCCGGAGCGGTTGGGGTCATTGGTCGTGTTGCTCAGGGTATATTTAGTAGCGAGCACGATGTAGTCGCGCTCGGGCTGTATGAAGTCGCCCAGCATCGCCTCGCTTGTGCCTTCGGTGTAGACATCTGCAGTATCGATGAAATTTCCGCCCACTTTCAGAAAAGCGTCAAAAATGGCTTTGCTGGTTTCCCGATTGGAGCCCCAGCCCCAGTCTTCGCCGAAGGTCATAGTACCCAAGCAAAGCGGTGAAACCCGCAGGCCAGAGCGGCCAAAAAGATGGTAATTCATTGGTTTTTTCTTTTGGGAACAGCGGGCGGAGGCTATGGTTGCGGTAAAAACAACACTGCCTCGCCGGTAAGCTCGGTGGCGTATGCCGCCGAGTACTGCTGGTACAGCCGGCAATGGAAGGAGACGCTGACTGGAAAGCCCGCCTCGCCATCGAGTGCGATGGTTTCCGTAACTTCCTCATTGCTTGCAGCGGTAGTTACCAGCCTGCAGCCCAGCCGTTTTCATTTACCATATCCATTTAATGCTCAGTTGCAGGCTGCTGTTGAGATGATCGTCCTTTTCCAGATAATAGGAGTCATTTGTGAGGTCGAACAGCCCCTGCACGTACCGCACATCTACGGAAAAGGCTGAGCTGATCTGGTAGTCCAAACCGGCAAGCAGCCCAGCATCGAAGCGGGCTAGCCCGGGAGATACCAGCTGAGAGCGGCTGAAATTTTGGGTGGTGAAAACACCTGCTCCTTCCGAAGAGGAATCGTTTTTTAAGCCTTCCGCTTGTTGGGTTTGGTTGCGCAGGTAAACCAATTGGCCGCCGCCCAGCAGCCGCAGCCGAGGGCTTACTTTATACAGGACGCTGATCGGCAGCTCAAAGAAATGTACTCGCTCTATTCGCTCGTAGCGGTTGGCTTCTGAGTTCAGCTCCAGGCCGTAGAGGGTGTCATTGACCAATTGATTGACGCCAAGGCCACGGCCCATTTCCTCCGAACGGGTTTTGTATTGCAGTTCCGCTTGAACGGCCCATTTATCAGATAAGCGCAGACGGGCAAAACCCCCAATCAGGGCGGTGGTTTGCCGGGTATTTGCATCCACGCCTGTTTTGAGGCCAAAATGCCAGCGCGGCACTTGCACCGGGGCAGCGCCTTCGGCTTCGAGTAGCGCGGCGGGCTTCGGCAGCTCTAATGCAGCAAGGGAAGGGATCGGGGCCAGTTCAATGCTTTTGCTTCCGGATGCTGTTCCCAGAGGCGGATTGGGAGCCCCTGAAGCAGCTAGAGGCCGTTCCGGCGGCTCCATGTCGTTTGGGGTCAGTAGCGGTTGCC
The DNA here is from genome assembly GCA_964397205.1 of uncultured Phaeodactylibacter sp. Lineage (GTDB taxonomy): Bacteria > Bacteroidota > Bacteroidia > Chitinophagales > Saprospiraceae > Phaeodactylibacter. Next base: position 7,309 of record CAYNIT010000180.1, read on the forward strand.
GGGCGGGTAGTGGGTCGAAGGGGGCTAAGGGGGCAGGAAGCTTGGTTGAGGGTGGGGTAGGGGCATCAGTGCTGCTTTGCCCCACAGTACTGATTGAAGGCATAGCCTGAGGAGGTGCCTGCTCCCTGGGTGCTGTGGGCTTTGATGCTTTGTGAAGGGCTTGTGCGCCCGCGTCTGTCCGTAGGGGAATGGGCAAGGCGCCGGTAGTAATAGCTGTTGCCGAATTAGGCCAGCCGTTGCTTCCTAGCCATAGGCCGCCCAGCAGCAAACCGGCGAAGCAAAGCCATAGCAATGCCCGCCGACGGCTGCGGCCGCGGGTAGCAGGAGAAGGCACGGGTTGTTTGCCGTCCAGAATGTCTGCCATCTGCTCCCAGCTCTGCGGGGGCAGCTCAAATTGTTGCTCATTTAGCCGGTAGCGCAACCTTTGGTATTGATCCCTGGGCTCCATCATTTTTGGTCTTTTTTAATCATCTTTTGCAAACGTTTTTTGGCCTTCGACAAATGCCACTTGGAGGTTCCCTCGCTGATGTCCAGTTGTTCAGCGATTTCCCGATGGTTATAGCCTTCCAGCACGTAAAGGGAAAAAACCATGCGAGTAGCAGGAGGCAGCGCCTGCACCTTTTCCAGCAGCTCCTCCACTGCCAGTTTTTGCAAGGCCAGATTGTCGATGGGCAGGTCCCGCTCGCTTTCGTAGTCTATTCGCTTGCGGTAGGTGGCCTGGCTGCGCACCCAATCGATGCAGGTGTACATGATGACCTTAGCAATCCAGGCTTTTAAGGAACCCCGCCCTTCGAATTGCCCGATATTCTGAAATACTTTGAAGAAACCTGCATTCAGCATTTCCCCTGCCTCATCCCGGCAGCCGGCGTAGCGCAGGCATACGCCCATCATGTAACCCGCGTACCTTTGGTACAGGTACTGCTGCGCCCGCCGGTCCTGCTGCTGGCAAGCGTGCAGCAGAACTTCGTCGGGGCTATCGGGTCGGCAAGTTTGGACTACGGCCATCTCGTACATCGGTGTAAGTAGGTTGGGCGCTGCGCTCCGGCACCCTTTTATACTAAATAGTCGGAGCTGATTGCAAAAGGGTTGGGGGCAGTTTTACTTTTTTTCGCTGCCCTCAGATGGCCGCTCTTGTTCATCCGGGGCGGATTCCCGCTGCGGGTACTCCAGCCGCACGTCTCTGTAGTGCCGCTTGAGCCAGGTGGCCAGGCCATCCAGGCCAGGAAAAAGTACGCGCTCGTTGATGTTGGACTGATCGAGCTTGTCGCGGATTTCCCACTTCAGGCGGGCGGGGATGATGATTTTAAAATAGCGCACCTCCAGCCCCTGCAGCCATTGGCTGATGATAGAGTTGGGGTTTGACATCATGGAAAAGACAGCATATTGGTTGACGATGCGGTCGTCGATGGAGGGGGGCTCGAAAAACAGGGCAAAATCCTCCCGTTTGAGTTGCCCCAGCCCTGGCAAGCTCTGCACGGCGCGCTCCAGCATCTCCGCTGTGAAGATATGGGAGCCTTCCCGCTCGATGATGAGCGACAGCTGGTCCGGCAGGTAGCGTTTGGAGTCTACATAGTTGACCGCCCAGATGGCGCCATCCTGCCCGTAGCGATTGAAATCTGCGGTAGCGAAGTGAAGGGCGACGTAAGGCGAGTAGGTCCAGTCTAGCAGCCGGGTAGGCAGACCGTGATGCTGCGCCAGCGCCAGCCAATTCCAGATGGAGGTATACTCCGATTTGATCTGTTTGTGGGAGTACTTGCGGAAGTTGCGCAGCAGGTGCTTTTCCAAATGGGATTCACCGAGCCGGTTGAGGGTGGAAGTAAGATCGTAGGAATGATCCTCTAGCCCCCGGTATACATAACCGGAGCGGTAGCGCAGCAGTTGCTCGTTCCAAGAATCTTTGTAGAGCACGTCCTGCAGTTCTCCCCAGCTGTTGACCTCAATGGTATTGCCTTTCATATTGCAAAGGTAAGGAGAATACAAGGTCCATGCACAAAAAAAGCAGCTCCGTCCCGAAGGAGCGGAGCTGCTGTGTGCCACATCATCATTTAATTTTGCCAGCCGGATGGCTTGTGCCAGCCGACAACGTATTGTAAAGACCAGTCAGGAGTGGCTGGGTTGCACTTGCCCGAAGAAAAGCGCTAAATAGGTAAGTGAAGTTTGCTTTTTCCTTATCTAATCCCTTTACTTTTACCTCCAGCCAAACTAGGAATGCCATGCGGAAAGAATTTACGCTATTCGCCATCTTGTCCACCCTGATTTGCGCTGCTGTTGCCTACTGGCTCTGGGCGCCTTTCTGGTGGGCTTTTGCCCTGCTCGGCCCCGTACTGCTACTCGGCATCTACGACATGCTGCAGGCCCAACATACCATCATGCGCAATTTCCCGCTGCTGGGTCGGGGGCGTTACGTACTGGAAGAGTGGCGCCCCAAACTTTACCAGTACTTTATTGAATCTGATACCGATGGCACGCCCATCAGCCGGATTTTCCGATCTGTAGTATACCAGCGCGCCAAGCAAGAGCGGGACACCACCCCCTTTGGCACCCAGCTCAACCTCTACCGCGAAGGCTATGAATGGATGAACCACTCTATTGCCGCCCGGGATGCTCACGAACTGGAGCAGGACCCGAGGGTGCTCATCGGCAATGAAGCTTGTCAGCAGCCCTACAGTACCAGCTTGTTCAATGTCTCGGCCATGAGCTTTGGCTCGCTGAGCAAAAACGCTATTCTGGCCCTGAATGGAGGAGCGAAAATCGGCGGCTTTGCC
>CAYNIT010000181.1:0-4034 GCA_964397205.1 uncultured Phaeodactylibacter sp.
ATCAATCAGGGTGAGGGTGTGGGTCGTTGGCACAATTTTATTTTGAAGTACTAACAAGGCATAGCCCATAGCGTTTCGATGCTTTGGCCTTACCTCTTCCCGGATGGGCTGCCTGCTCAGAAGCCCGGATAGGGGTAGGGGTTGTCCGGCATAACCATCTTGTATTCGGATTGCAAGAATGCTACGATGTCGATCAACTGCTCCACTGTCATCACTTCGTTGTATTGATATAGCTCCATTTTGGAGCGATCGCCGGGCAGCATAGCATCAGGCTCGTCCCGGTAGTTGCGGGCTACCTTATGCGAGGGGTTGATGACGGAGGTGACAAGTTCTCCATAAGACTTAAGCGAAGTTACACGGCCGCCGAGTTCTATGTGCGGCGTTCTGATTTCTTTGCTGCCCACCCATTTTATATCGCCAATACTGTGGCAGTCGTTGCAGTGCAACCTCATAAAAAGCTGCTTGCCGGCTTCTACATCGCCCTCTGGCAGGACAAAGCCCCGGGATTGGGGCTGACAAGAGGTGACGAACGCCAGGCCGAGTAAACCGAGCCAGCACAGGATGTTGAGACGTTGAATTGGCTTGCTGTTTTTCATAGTTGGTCAGTAGTTTTGGTTGGACTAGAAAGGTAAGCAAAAGTTCATCTTGTTGCAGTGATTTTGCTCATTTCCTAATCTTCTCCAAACGGGCATCTTTAATCATAATTGCGGAATAATCGCAGAGTCAACCCTTTCTCTGCCGGGAATGTGTTCAGTAAGTACAGCCGCAGGCCTGGCTTTTAGCAGGAGTTTTTCGCAATAGGCCCTTTCGGTCAACCCTCTATAAAGCGGAGTGCTGGGCAGGCTACTCTGGCAGCTTTTCTATTTTAGGCAACCAAATTTGTAAAGAGTGAAACCGGGCTTGCCGGACATTAATTTCGAATAACAAACCAAATTCAAACTTTTAAGCCATGAAAAATTTTAAGTTTCTCCTCCTCTTGTTCGCCCTGACCGGAGCCATGGTCACCTGGCAAGGATGTGACGACGATGACGACAACGAGCCAGAGCCCACCTGCATGGACGGTATTCAGAACGGCGATGAGACGGGTATTGATTGCGGCGGAGATTGCGACCCCTGTGAAGTAGGCATTCAAGGCAAGTGGCAGTCTTCTGGAGACAATGTAGCGCCCATTCTCGTAACTTCTTTCAACACCGACAGCATCTACGCGGAGTTCCGTACGGACTTCACCTATCTCGTGGAGCAGTATGACGCTAGTGGCGCCCGATTGGACCTCACAGGTACCTACACCCAGGAAGAGAGCGACGTGGAAGGTATATGGACCATTACCGTGCAGCAGTCTTCCCCCAATCCGCTTACCTCCGAGGGCATTTTCGAGATCAATGGCAACACCATGCGCTACGAGATTGCCCAGACCTCCCCGGAAGTGGTAGGCGTAACGCCCCCTACTCCTGAAGGCGGTTTTGGCAGCACCAGCGGAGGTGCCTTCGGTGATTCCAATATTCAGGTGTACGAGCGAGTAGAAGAGTAAAGAAAACGGATTTTTTCCTAGATTCCGCCCGCAAATCATTCAATTGCGGGCGGTTTTCCATTAAAAAACCCTAGCCATGCACTACCGGCAACTGCTGCTAATGGCCCTGCTGTGCCTGCCCATACTGTCGGCAGCTCAGGTCATACCTCCTTACTTTAAGCAACTGGAAGAAAAAATACCGCAGGAGCCCAATGAGGAATTCCAGTACATCGCTTTTTTTTACAACCATTACAACAATACCAACATTTATCCGACCAATGACTTCCTGCAGGGGCAAGTCATCGGCCGATTGTTCGGACAGAATACGACTACTACTTCGGACTCCCTTCGGCCTTCTTTTTTCGAGCAGCGCATTCTGCCCTTTTTCATCTACAAGCCACAACTGTTTGACAATCGAGTCATCCTGCGGGCTTCCTTCGAGATCGATTTTACCTGGGGTGATGCCGCCTACGGTACTGGCGGCAATGCCGGCTCGGCCCCCTCGGGCGATCAGGTCAACCTACAGACCCAAAACATCGAGCTGGAATTTATACCCGCCCCCGGCTGGGCCATCAACTTGGGGCTGCAGCGTATGTTCGATACGCCTTACAACCCCTACCGGACCTTCTTTGACGACATGCTCCACTCTTCCTACCGCCTCAATTACTGGGGGACCGATGGGGTAGGCATTACCCTGCGGCGCGATGCGGATTACTACCGCTGGAAGGCGGGCTTTTTCCAGCTTTACGAAAACACCATTCAGCGGGTAGACGATGTGCACATGATGGAATTCAACTACCAGCGGTCTTTGGGTACCAAATGGCACTGGGGCGGATCAGTCTACTATGTGCGCGACCGCTCCAACGGGCAGGGCGGCCCCTCCATCCTCGGGCAAGGGCTGAACAGTACGCTAACGGCTTACAACGGCACCTTCCGATTCCCCTTCGGCGGGACGGATTACCGGGCGGATGTCGCCTGGCTGGGTACGTACTTTGACTACAACCTCAGCCGCATGGCGGATACCTGGTTTGCTTCCGGCTATGCGAATTACAACCTTGGGCGTACCGAGCTGCTGGAGGAAGACAATTGGGAGGAAGGCCCTTCCATCGGTGGGCTGGGGGCAAACCTGCGCCTGGGCTACCGCTACGGCAAAACGCCGAATGATGCCATTTACCTTGACGCGTTATTCACTTCGGGAGATGACAACGGCATTGCCGACGACCGCTACAGCGGCGTTATGACGGGCAATACTTGGGCAACTCCGGGCGGGCTGAACGTCGGGCACGGCGGCTACTTGCTTTTCCCGCACGCCAATGTGGTGAACCGCTACGTAGCCGCCATAACAGACATTTCCAATATGGGGTTTGGGCTGACTGGCGGGACGTTCAACATCAGCCGCGACTTTATTCCCTACAAGCTCAACGGCAAAATCGGCATGGCCACCGCCATCAGCAATGCCGCTCCGGCGAACGGAGGGCAGTTTATGGGCTTGGAGGGCAATTTCAAGCTAGGCTATACCATCGGCACCCTCATGGAGCTGGAGCTGCACGGCGCTTACCTTTGGCTGGGCGACTTTTACGACAGCCAGGCGGTAAATGGTGGTGCACAAGAGCGGCCCATCAATCCATACACCACCTTGGTAGTTTTCAAATGGCTCATGTTTTAAACCATCTGTACTATGAAGTATCTTCTTTTATTGTTCCCTCTGTGGCTGTTGGCTGGCTGCAGCTGGCCGCAGCAAGTCCCTGCCGTACAAACCTTCGAGGACTTGCCCTACCCTTTTCCCACCAAAAAGGTGAAGCTGGAAAGCGGGGAGGAAATAGCCTACTTCGATGAAGGGCAGGGACAACCATTGCTGTTCATCCACGGGCTGGGCAGCTATGCTCCGGCCTGGAAACAGAATATTGCGGAATTGCGGGAGGATTTTCGTTGCATTGCAATAGACTTGCCGGGCTACGGCAAATCCAGCAAAGGCAAGTACGAAGCCAGTATGACCTACTACGCTACTGTGCTTAAGGATTTTATGGAACGGCTGGGGCTGCAGCAAGCTACCTTGGTAGGGCACTCCATGGGCGGGCAAATCGCTATGACCGCCGCTTTATCCTACCCGGAGATGGTGGCCCGCTTGATACTGGTGGCGCCTGCTGGCTTTGAGGTGTTCCACAAAGGGGAAAGGGAGTGGTTCCGGAAGGCGCTCACCCCCACTAGCGTCAAGCTGACTCCGGTGGATCAGATCAAAACCAACATCGCCTGGAATTTCTACGACATGCCACAGGAGGCGGAGTTTATGATCACCGACCGCATCGCCATGCGTCAGGCAGAAGAATTTGATGCCTATTGCTACATCATACCCGAGTGCGTCAAGGGCATGGTCAATCAGCCGGTTTTCGAGTACCTGCCGCAGATAGAGCAGCCCACTTTGGTATTCTTCGGGCATCAGGACAACCTCATCCCCAATCGTTTCCTGAACGGCGGCGATACCGAGGACATCGGCCGGCAGGGCGTAGAGCGCCTGCCCAACGCTCGC
>CAYNIT010000181.1:4134-10032 GCA_964397205.1 uncultured Phaeodactylibacter sp.
CCGCAGCGTTTTGCGGTTGATGCCCAGTATGCGGGCAGCTTCTGATTTGTTGCCGCCGGTGGCGTTCAGCACTTTGCGGATGTGCTGCTGTTCCATTTCTTTCAGGGAGAGCAGGGCCGATTCCCCCTTTGCAGCAGGGGGCAGCGCGCTGGCCTGCAGGTAATCCGGCAAGTGCTGGGGCCCGATGGCTCCATCTGATAAGATGACTGCTCTTTGGGCAATATTCTCCAGTTCGCGGATGTTGCCGGGCCAGCTGTGGCGGCGCAGCAATTGCATGGCTTCGGGCTTGATGGCGGGACGGGGCCGGTTGAACTCTCCGGCGAATTTGTCCAAGAAATGGTGGGTCAGCAGAGGGATGTCAGTGGGCCGTTCCCGCAGCGGAGGCGTTCTTACTGCTATCACATTGAGGCGGTAGTAAAGGTCTTCTCTGAATTTTCCCGCCTTGCACAAAGCCAGGAGGTCACTATTGGTCGCTGCTATGATGCGCACATCTACTTGCTGGGGTTGGTTGGCGCCAAGCATTTTCACCTTTTTCTCCTGAATAGCCCGCAGCAAGCGGGACTGTACGCCGAGGGAAGCGTTGCCGATTTCATCCAAAAAAATAGTACCGCCATCAGCGGACTGAAAGAAGCCGGGCCGGGTTTCATTAGCACCTGTGAACGCGCCTTTTACAAAGCCAAACAGCTCGCTTTCCAGCAGCGTTTCTGGTATTGCTCCACAATTGACCGCCACGAAGGGGCCCTGTTTGTGCCGGCTGCTGTAGTGGATAGCGCGCGCCACGAGTTCTTTGCCGGTGCCACTCTCCCCGTGGATGAGGGTTGTCACTTTGGTGTCTTTCACCCGCTCAATCAAATCGATGAGCTCTTCGATTTGAGCAGATTGCCCGATGATGCCGTGAAAGTCTCTCTTCCTTGGCGCAGAGCGGCTGGTCTGGCCGGGCAGTGCTGCCGCTCCGTAGCGCTGTTGTAGGATTTTTTCCACCGCTGTTTTTAGTTCTTTGGCGGTGAAAGGTTTCGACAAATAGTCCATAGCGCCAGACTTGACAGCTTCCACTGCTCCGGATACGGAAGGGAAGCCTGTGATGACCAGCACAGGGAGGTCTGGGAAGTTGGCTTTGGCATACTTCACCAGGTGCATGCCGTCTAGCACTGGCATGCGAATGTCGGTGATGAGCAGATCTACTGAGGAATTCTGCAGGATGTCAATGGCATCGCTGACGGCGGTGGCTTGAAAAGTAGTATAGCGCATAGCCGTCAGCTGCCGGCGCAGCACCTCCAGCATATCATAGGAATCGTCCACCAGCAGAATGCTTATCTTTTTCAAGCTTCCAAGTTTAGCGGTAAATAAACGGAAAAAACAGTTCCTCGGCCTACTTCGCTGTCTACTTCGATGCGCCCTCCGTGGCTTTTGACAATCCCGTGCACCACGCTGAGCCCCAGGCCAGAGCCTTCTCCCGCCGGTTTGGTGGTAAAGAAGGGTTCGAATATACGTGCCCGCACTGCTTCCTGAATACCGTGCCCGAAGTCCTGTATGCGCAGCCGCAACTCCTCGCCCTGCTGGCCTAGCTCGATGACGACCTTTTGCCCCGCTTCAGAAGCGTACAAAGCATTGAGGAGCAAATTAAAAACTACCTGGGTGAATTGTATGGGGTCAATTTTGGCTTCCAGTTCGTAGCGTGGCGGGTGAAATTCCGGGCTCAGGCCGGCATTTTTAAATGTGATGCGCAACAGCTGCAGCGCTTCTTCCACTACTTCCTGCAGCTTTTCCGGCAGCGGTGTCGTAGTGGTAGCTATGTTGGAAATCTCGTACAGGCAGCTGAGTTCCTTGATGCGCTCCTGTAAGGCAGCACCAGATTGGCTTGGTCGTTTGGCATAAGTTTAATTGAAGTTGAGGGGCGATAGCGGCGGCCAGTTTTCCAGCTGCTCAACTGCCACTTTCTGCCTCAAACGCCTGCGGATTTGCCCTAGTTTCACAAAAGCTACGATTTTAAAGGCGCCCAGTGCCACCACAGCCAAGGATAAGTCGTGTGCTATGGGCAACCAGCCCCAGCAGCTATTAGTGGCGAGCAGTAGGCTGCATAGGATAGACAGTCCGCCTGCTGCGCCTACCCAGTAGCAGTCTGCCCAGCGCTGCTGCAGATAAGCCTGCCGTCTCAGTTTGAAGTAGCCGGAAGCGGCCAGCCAAAGGCAAATGAGCGCTAGGGCATAGTGCCAGTTTTGGGTGTACAATACGAATGCTAAGAGCCCGGTTGCCAGATCGGTCCAGCCTCGCTGTTGAGAAAGGCGGCGCCATTCGCTGCCTCGGCGGAAAAACCACGCACTGTAGATCAGCGTTGATAAACCCTCTAAGGACAGCAGTATGCCCAACGGCATGAGCATCGTGAAGAGGCTCTCCCCAAAACAGAATGCCAGCCCTCCCAATCCAATCATGCTTACGCCCTCAAGCAGTAGTGCTTCCTTGCTGTCTGCCAATTTTTTTCCTTCTGCCATAGCTGTAATTTGAGTAAGTAGGTGATAAAAAGCCGGGCGTACCTCATGCGGTGCGCTTACTGCTCTGCAAGGAATGTACCAAAGCGGATTGATGAGATGAAAATACTGAAAATCAATGTTTTATGGGGGGTTTTGCAAAAAGGTGCAAGCGGGGCATTTTTACCCGATCGGGGCATTTTTTACCGGTTGCTCCAGGCATTTTTGCTTTGTGGGGTTGACTTTACGACAGATGTCGTATATATTTGTACGACAAAAGTCGTAAATATGGAATATTTCCCCTCGGATACAGAGCTGGATATTTTAATGGTGCTTTGGGATAAGCAGCCGAGTACGGTGCGAGAGGTGCACGAAGCGTTGTCTGCCACGAAAGACGTAGGCTATACCACTACGCTCAAGCAAATGCAACGGATGCTGGATAAAGGCATCTTGCAGCGGCAGGAAGACGGACGGGCGCATCTGTACACTACCCCTTTGCAGGCACCAAGAGTGCAGCGTTCTTTACTCCGCCGATTAATGGACAAAGCTTTCGGAGGCTCGGCCATGGATCTGGTAGTACAGGCGCTCGGGCATGGCAATCCTACTGAGGAAGAGCTGGAACAGTTGGAACAGCTCATTGCTGAAAAGAAAAAACAACAAAATGATGATTGATTTGCCTTTGCCCCGGCGATGAGGCACCGCGCAAGGTCAATAGTATGGTTTTCAAGCTGGAGTGAGCGGCTAGCTTTATCCTTTAATCATACAGCGCCGATATCCAAATCGTAATACTCCGCTCCGGCCAGTTGAAGACTACCGGCAGCGCGTCCGGGCTGATACCGGGCTGAATGATGCCGCGCTGCGTAAAACCCCGCAGCAGGCGCAGTTCCATCTCCCAGGGGTAGGCCCCACCGTGATGATTGAAGTAGTCGATGCAAACTTCCTGTATGCGCTCCCAGCTGAACCAGTTATCGTAGCCGAATTGGTAAAACCAGAGCGCCAGGGCATAGCCAGCCTCGGGCGTGCCGTTGAAGTAGCGGTCGATGTAGGCGGCCTGTAAATCCTGCAGCATGCGGTTGCAGTCTTTCTCCTTTACGTCGCGCTCGCCGCAGAGCTCGCCTACCCGTTGGGTGATCCACTCGCGGAAAAGCTCATCGTTCTGGGCTAGCTCATTGAAGGCTTGCAGGCCTTCAATTTCGTAGCGGAAAAACTCCAGCGGCCAGTTTTCTTCGTAGATGATGTTATCGCCGTACATGCGGTCGCGGAAAGCCCGGTCGGCAGGGGTGCCGAAGGTGTAGACTAAGTCATCTATGGTACCCTCGCCTACACCCGGGATGCTATCCAGTTGCTCAAATTCAGTAAAGCGGCCAAACGGCTTCAGTGTTTTGCGGGTCTGCAGGATGCGGTGGGCTAGCCGGCGGCCGATGGTATGCCCAGGGCCGTCAGAAGGGTCATCTTTGATGGTCCCGTCTGTAATATCATTCACGTTTTTGGCGCGGTTGAAAAAGGCGAGGATGCGGTTGGCTACCCATTTGGGTAATTCAGCAGTTTGGGGCATAGCATTTAGTGTTTGTTTTGCTGATTTCAAAATAGGCATTTTTGGTATAGCCATTCCACATTCTCGTATTAACAAAATGTAAAGAAGTGCCCGTGCCAATCAGTTGCCGATGCGCTCCTGCTCTTCCTCCAGCCCGGTTTTGCGGTCCCGCGCCTTCTTGACCTGCTTGCTGCCGAAGGCGTAGCTGACGTTGAGCTTGATGCGCCGGCTTTCCCAGCCCCCGGTGCCGTCAATGTACAGGCCGCCGTACCGCATATCAGCCCGCCAGGGATTCGTGAAGAGCACGTCGTTGGCGCTCAGGCGTACCGAAAGCCGGTCTTGCATGAACTTGCGCTGCAAGCCCAGGTCCAAAGAGCCCAGGCTGCGGCTCTGGTAGGTGCCACTCCAGACATAGGGCGAGCTGTACCAGCCGGATACTTGCAGCTTTAGGCCCAGCGGCAGGGTGAAGGTATTCTGAGCGTAAAAAGAGAGGGTGCTCTGATCGATGGGCTGAAACTTCTCGTCTCGTGCTTCGTAGGAGGAGCGCGAAGCGTTAATGCTCACATAGGCACTCCACCACTCCTTAATTTGCACCGGGCTGCTCAGGCTCACGTTCCAAACCTGCTGGTTGGCAATATTGCGGGCAATCATAAAGCTGCGGTCGCTATCCAGGGTATCCGTGATCTGGGCAAAGAAATCCTGCACGAAGCTGTAGCTCACCGATGCGGTCAGCTGGTAGTTGAAGGTGCGCGCCAGCTTGATGTTTTCCGTATACTGCGGCTGCAGGAAGGGGTTGCCGCGGGAGAAGGCCAATTCGTTGAGCTGATTCTCGAATGGATTGAGGGACTGATAGTTGGGCCGCTGTATGCGGCGGCTGTAGGTCAGCGCCCAGGTATTGCCCCGGCTCGGGCTGTAGGTGAGCCCGCCGCTCGGAAACCAGTTGAGGTAGTTGCGCTGCACCCGGTCGAGCGGGGTGGATTGTGCACTGCGCAGATCGCCGTCCGAAATGGTTTGCTCCGCCCGCAGCCCCAGCTGCATATCCCATTTTCCCCACTTATGGCTGTAGTTAAGGTAAGCCGCGTTGATGTTTTCGGTATAGAGGAAGCGGTTGCTGCGGCTGTCGTTCCGCTGTTCTGTGGTTTCTTCCTGGTTGAAAAAGTCAAAGTCATTGTCGGTGCGGATCAGAGCGTATTTCGCGCCAGCGGAAAACTGCCCACCGAGCAGCGGCATGCTGTAATCGGCCTTAGCGGTGATGATCTCAATGTCCGTCAAAGTAGCCATCCGGTAATTTTGCTCGAATAGCGTCGGGCCGTCCAGCCCCTGTACGTAGCGGTTGGGCTGCAGGTTGTTCTGGTCACGGCGGTAGCGACCGTAGTCGGCATCCAGCGTCAGCTCATAGCCGGAGGTATCCGCAAAACGGTAGTTGAGGTTGGTGTTGAAATTGTAGTTATCGTTCTGATTGCGGTTATCGGCGATGAGCGTTTGTTGTACTTCGCTGTCCCCTACCGGGATGATAGGCGTTTGCGAAAAGCTGTTTGTGCGGCTGTTGAACAGGCTGCCGTTGAGCAGCACGCCTACGGTATGCCGTTCGCCGGGGAAGACATCGAAACCCATCCGGCCATTGTGGGAGGAGCGGTCCGACAAGCTTTCCGTTTCTGCATCGTAGCGCACGCCATTTTGCAACCGGTCCAGGTAAAGGAAGCTCCAGGACTCGCCGCCCCGGTAACTGTAATTGCCAAAGAAGCTGGTCTTTTTTGTGCGGTTGTTAAGCGTTAGGGAGCCGTTGTATCGCCCGTTTCGCCCGTATTCGTAGCCGGTGGAAAAAGTGCCATTCGTACCCAGGCTTTGGTCGCGCTTCAGGCGGATGTTGATGATGCCGGCATTGCCCGCAGCATCGTA
>CAYNIT010000182.1:0-10026 GCA_964397205.1 uncultured Phaeodactylibacter sp.
TAGCGTGCAAAAAAACGAGTCTAAATCGGTAAGTTATTGTTGCGCGACCCCTTACACTGAAAAATCGAAGCATGAAATGTCCAGTTTGTTTTCTTCTACTACTCGCTCTGCTCCTGCCAGCTTCCCTAAGCGCCCAAGACAGTACCGCCCGTTTCCCGCAGGCCTGGGAAGGCATATGGGAGGGCGATTTGGAAATCTACTCCCCACAGGGCCTGCAGCAATCGGTGCCTATGGAGCTGCACATCCTGCCGCAGGACAGCTGTTACAGCTGGAAAATTGTCTACGCCGGCCAAGCGCGGGATTACCGGCTCTGCCCGCTTGACCCAGCGCAGGGGCGATACGAAATTGACGAACAAAACAGTATCCGTATGAGCGCTACTTTAGTCAATGGAAAGCTGTTCAGCCGTTTTGAAGTCATGGGCAAGCTGCTGCTCAGCACTACGGAATGGTCTGATGGCCATTTAGAGTACGAAATCATTGCCGGCAGCATGCAGCCCGCTGGCACTACCGGTGGCGAAATATTCGAGGGAGCGGACATTCCAGCAGTTACCTCTTATCCTGTTCAGAGCAGGCAGGTGGCGCGGTTGAAACGCCGGGAATGAGCCCACTAGCGCCTTTGGCTTGCTCGTTGACAATGATCTAGAAGCCGGCTTCTTTGCTTAAGCTACCGAACATGCCCCCGCCCCCTTCCTGTTCAGTAGGCGAAACCAAATAGAAAAGCAATGAAACAACTCCTGATCCTTATTGCCGGGCTACTGACTTTCTCCTTCGTTCACGCGCAAGAGGAGAAAGACAAGTTGGAAAAAGAATCTTACGACGAATACGAAGAGCGCCCTTACCCCGCTACCAACGTACCGGTTTCCGAAAAAGCAGCGGACTTCATGGGGCTGTTTGAAGAAAGCGATGTTGGCAATCTGCGGCTCTACGCCCATGTAGATGAAGAGCTGCCCTACGGATTCCCCTTTGCGGGCGATAAAATACCCGAGAGCTTCTACGATATGTTCACCGGCGAATACCGCGATTTGCTGGAAGAGGATTTAGCGTACGCTTACAGCGTTTACAGTATCAAAAGCAGCGACGGGCAGAAATACATCCTGCGCCTGCCCTCCAACAAAGGGCCAAATACGCTGGTCCTCTTCGATTTGGAAGGAGAAGTCTTGGAGCCGGTTCAGGTACTGGCATTTGCTTACTGCAAAGATGGCTACTGCTACCAACAAGACAGCTTTATCACGGACCTCGACCGCGATACCGATCTTGATATACTGTTGAAATTCCGCCGTACGCTCCCGGAGTCCGGAGAAACGGTCAACAAGAATGACCTCATGTACCTGCAAAACGAAGAAGGGGATTACCAACTCGTACTCGATAACGCCATCGAAGTAGATGAGGGCATGTACAATATGAAAGACATAGAGTTCTAGACCCACAAATACAGATTAATCTATAAGGTCCCGAGTTTGATTGAAGTTCGAGCTCGGGATTTTAGTCGACAACCGCCTTGGAGCGCTCCTTTTCCCAATTCCAGGCTGTACGCATAATGTCGTTCACATCCCGCTGCGGCTGCCAGCCTAACTCCTTCGCTGCTTTCTCAAAATTGGCATAAATGGCTACCACATCGCCCGGGCGGCGGTCTCCTATCTTGTAGGGCAGCTTTTGGCCCGTTACTTTCATGAAGGCTTCAATGGCTTCCAGGACCGTTACGCCTTCCCCGATTCCCAGATTGAAGATCTCGACAGCATCTCGCTGTTGCTTTGCTTCCAGGTGTTGCAGCGCCTTGGTATGGGCATTGGCCAAATCCATAACGTGGATGTAGTCGCGCACGCAACTGCCGTCGCGCGTATCGTAATTGTCACCGAAAACAGTCATTTCCTGGCGTTTGCCGATGGCTGTTTCTGTGATGACAGGTACGAGATTGGAAGCCTTGTTGATCGGGGACTCGCCGATCTTAGCGCTTTCGTGTGCGCCCGCGGGGTTGAAATACCGCAGCAGCACACTGCTCTGATCGGGATGCACCCGTGCAAAGTCATGGATGATCTGTTCCCCCATCTGCTTGGTTCGGGCGTAGGGAGACTCCGCTTCCTGCAGTTCCGTATTTTCGGTGACGGGCAGTTCGTCGGCATTGCCGTAGACGGAACAGGAGGAAGAAAAGATGAAGTTAGGGACATCGTAGCGCGCCATGCAGTCCAGCACGTTGAGCAGGCTGTTGATGTTGTTGCGGAAGTAGTGGATGGGCTGATTGACCGATTCTCCTACCGCTTTCAGGGCTGCAAAGTGAATGATGCCGCTGAGGTCGGGATGGTCTTTAAAAATTTGTTCGGTAGCATCGAGCCAGCGCAGGTCGATATGGTAGTTCTTTACCCTTTTGCCGGTGATGGCATAGATGCCTTCCAGGACTTCATCGCTGGAATTACTGAGGTTGTCCACCGAGATGACTTCGAATCCGTGATCGATTAAGTCAACGATGGTGTGGCTGCCAATGTACCCGCAGCCGCCGGTTACTAGTACTTTACTCATGGGGTTGTTTTAATTAGGCAGCAAAATAGTTATAAGGCTTTCGATATTCAAGCTACCTTTGCAAAAATTGCGACAGCGTAAGCAATTAGGCGCATTTTTCATAAAAAATAAGATCAGCTCAGATGGTAGGAAAAGAACTAGCCCAGGAAATTGTGGAGATTGCCCGCCGCGCGGGAGCCGAAATCATGGCTATATACAGCCGAGAGCATTTTGATGTAGAAATCAAATCTGACGAATCGCCGCTGACCATCGCCGACAAAGCCGCTAACGACTTGATCTGCGAGCGCTTAAAGCAATTATCGGTGCAGTATCCTATCGTATCCGAGGAGAACAAAGCCATTCCTTACGAAGAGCGCCGTCTGTTTGAGTACCACTGGCTGGTAGACCCGCTCGATGGGACCAAAGAATTCATCAAGCGCAACGGAGAATTCACGGTCAACATTGCCCTCATCCATAAGGGCGATCCAGTGATGGGGGTAGTGCACGTGCCCTGCTTTAACGAAACGTACTGGGCAGTCGCCGGGCAGGGCGCATTTCTGGAGCGTTCCGGTAAAACCATAAAGCTGCAAGCTGCCTCTTTCCGCATGGCGGACGAAGGTTTGGGCGTAGTTTGTTCCCGTTCGCACCTCAATGAGGAGACCCAGGCTTTCGTTGACGGCCTGCAGTCGCCGGAGCTGGTCCCCAAAGGCAGCTCCCTGAAGTTCCTGATCTTAGCCAAGGGCGATGCACATATCTACCCTCGTTTGGGGCCGACCATGGAGTGGGATACCGCTGCTGCCCAAGCGATCCTAGAGGAAGCCGGCGGCAAAGTAGTGGATGAAACCACCAAAGCGCCTTTGCGCTATAACAAAGAGCACCTCCTGAACCCGCACTTTATTGCCTACGCAGCAGTACAATAGAACCATCAATTTGCCTAACCTTTAATTCCGCCTTCTTATGATACGTTTGGAACACATCGGCATTGCCGTAAAAAGCCTTGAAGACAGCAGCGACCTATTCGAGGAGCTGCTGGGGCGCCCGCACTACAAAACAGAAGAAGTAGCCTCGGAGCACGTCAAGACCGCCTTTTACAAGATGGGCGAGTCCAAAGTGGAACTGCTGGAAGCAACAGCTCCGGAGAGCGCCATTGCCAAGTACATCGAGAAAAAGGGGGAGGGCCTGCACCACGTCGCTTTTGAAGTAGACGATATAGAGGCAGAGATGGAGCGGCTGAAGCAGGCCGGCTACCGTTTGCTCAATGAGGCGCCCAAGCGCGGGGCAGACAACAAACTGGTCTGCTTCCTCCACCCCAAAAGCGCCAATGGCGTGCTGGTAGAATTGTGCCAGGACATCAAATAAAGCGCGCTACTGTTCCTTGGCGCTGTCCGGCGGCGGGGCTGGCTTTCGCCATTCCCGCAGCACTTCCCCCTGCTTTAGCCGGTTGCGGCGGGCTGCTTCCCGCTTCTCGTTGAGGCGCTTGATTTGCTGCTTAGCTTCAATGGGCTGTTCATTCAGGCTGCGGTGGAAGGATCGGATCAGGAAACGCGCCATATCATCCGGGTGGTGCAACCCCATATTGCGGAGCGTGTGGGACAAGCGAGAGCCCTCATAAAACCCCCAGTTGAGAATGATCCACCGGCCGAAGCTGAAGTGGAGCTTAGTCACGGCCGTGTCCTCCGGCGCGTTTTTGAATTTCTTCTTAGCGTCTTTGTCCACCAGTTTGTGCAATTGGGCGAAGGCATCGCCAATGTCAGCCGGAATGTAGATGCCATTGAGGTACTCCTGCTGTATACGCCGCTGGTAATTGTCCTCAAACTCTGATTCTGTTGCCGGCGGGCGTTGTGCATACAAGCCCGCACTGCAGAGTAATAAGAGCAAAGTTATCGTTCTGTACATTGTAATCTTGGTTGATTTCCACTTTTGAAAACTGCTGAAAGTGCGCCCATATTGTTAGCGGCAAATAAAAAACCCCGCCGGGCAGGCGGGGGTCAAAGTAATGTGCTATGAAAAAGTTAATACAACTTTCCTGAATGGGTTCCCGCCTTTGCGTGAAAGGGGGAATACCGAAAGCTATATTGGGCTAATTTAAGAAAAAAATGGCTACCAGCGAATCAAAGCCGAACCCCAGGTGAAGCCGCTGCCAAAAGCCGCCAGGCAGACCAAGTCGCCGGAGTTTACGTTGCCGGTCTCGTATGCTTCGCACAGCGCCAGGGGAACAGAAGCCGCAGTAGTGTTGCCGTATTTCTGAATGTTGTTCCAGACCTTGTCGTCACTCAGCCCAAGGCGTTTTTGCACGAAAGTGCTGATGCGCAGGTTGGCTTGGTGCGGGATGAACATATCGATGTCGGAAGCTTGCAGGCCGGTTTGCTCCAGCGCTTCTGCGATGACTTCGGGGAATTTCTGCACAGCCATCTTGAAGACGTACTGCCCCTCCATCTGCGGATAGATCTGCGCGTGCTGCACCATGTGTTCATTGAGGAACATTTCGCCGTACTCAGCATCGGAGTAGCCGTAGTCAACTTCTTCTTCCGTATACTTTTTGTGGTAACCGCCATGCGCACCCGGGTTGATGAAGGCCAGCTTCTCAGCGAAGGTGCCGTCGGAGTGCAGCCGGGTAGTGAGCACGCCCTGTTCCTGGGACTCGGTGGGCTGCAGAAGCACCGCGCCGGCACCGTCACCAAAGATGACAGTAACCGCCCGGCCTCGGGTAGTGAAGTCCAGCCCCATGGAGTGCATCTCCGAGCCGACCAGCAGAATGTTTTTGTACATACCGCTTTTGATGAACTGATCGGCTACCGATAAGCCGTAGATGAAGCCGGAGCACTGGTTTCGGATGTCGAGCGCGCCAATTTCAGTCTTGGTAATGCCCAGTTCTCGCTGCAGCAATACCCCACAGCCCGGAAAGTAGTAATCCGGGCTTAGCGTCGCGAATATGATGAAATCGACTTCTTCCTTTTGGATGCCTGCGCGTTCTATAGCTGCTTCGGAGGCGCGGGCTGCCATAGTAGTGGTGGTTTCTTCGTGTTTTTTGCCGTAGCGGCGCTCTTTGATGCCGGTACGCTCCTGAATCCACTCGTCGCTGGTGTCCATGACCTTGGTGAGGTCATCGTTGGTGACGACTTTTTCGGGCACGTATGAGCCGATGCCGCCAATCTTTGATCGCAACATGTAAGTTCTTTTAGGAAATTCTGTGAACAATGCTTGTGTAAAATAAATACTAAATAGGCTGTTAAATTCGATATTTTATTTCAATTTCCCAAATGAGGGGCTTCGTTCTAAAAGAGCTGTAGATGATTGGCTCCGCTAATTTTTTGTACCTTAATGCTGGAAAACAATAGTACGGTATGGCAACTATCCAACTTGGCATCATCGAAGATGAGCCCCTGGTACAGGAAAATTTACAAGCTTTCTTTGACGCGCAGCCGGATATCGCGATCTATTTGGTCTCGGATACGGTAGAGGGCTTTTTGGAGCATCCGGACAGCGACAAGGGCCTGGATATTATTCTGCTGGACATTGGCCTGCCGGGGATGTCCGGCGTGGAAGGGATTCGCCTGCTTAAGCAACAATTTTCGCGCGCGAATATCATGATGCTGACTTCCTTTGATGATTCCGACAAGGTTTTTAAAGCCTTGCATGCCGGAGCGGATGCCTACCTTATCAAGAGTTCCTCTCTGCAAACCATACGCGAAGCAGTCATTACAGTATTTCGGGGCGGCTCCTTCATGTCGCCGAGTATTGCCCGCAAGGTCATCGACCACTTTTCCCCGGGCAGGCAGCGGCAGAAGGGGCAGTTGCTCACGTACCGTCAGGAGCAAATCGTGCAGGGGCTGGTCGATGGCCTGAGCTACAAAATGATTGCGGATAAGCTGACGATTTCCGTAGAAACCGTACGGGACCACATCAAAAAGATATACAAAAAATTGCACGTCAACAGCAAAGCAGAAGTCATCCGCAAGAAATTGGACGGCGAAATTTAAAAAAAGTCAAATGTTTCGTAATTTAGACCAAACAATACGATAGCAGCTATCACCGCAGCAAATACGCGAGCAACACACCACCCCACATAATAACAACAAGCGTACGAACAATTCACCTGACTGATGCTCATAGCCGGTTTGGAAAAGGGTGCAAATCTGTACATTGCCCGCCCGCAGATTCGCGCCGTCTCAGGCTCCGAAAATTTCGCTTGCTATGCGTGCGAAAAATGGGGGGATGCATACCTAAAAATCGTAAAAGCCATCAGGCTATCATTTCATCATGCGTAAATCTGCTTCATGTGAAGAGGAAAATCAGCAAAGGCATGAGCTGGGCTTTCTACGCCTTTCTTTGGATACGCGCCACGTCCCTGTTGGCACAAGGCAGTGGTCTGCCTGTGGAGTATTACTCCGTCAACGATGGCCTCTCCGACCGCTTGGTGACAGATATTGAGCAGACCAAAGATGGCTTGCTATGGCTCTCTACGCCCAATGGTTTGAACCGGTTCGACGGTTATGAATTCGTCGTTTTCCACAATAACCCCAATAGCCCTCACCGAATATCCAATGCGAACATCCGGGAGCTGCATCAGGATGTAAATGGCCGGCTTGTCATCGTATACCGCGGGGGATACGCCCTGTTTGACCTGTTGGACCCCCTTACTCACCAATTGGAAACGGTGCGGCTGTTGCCGAAAAATGGCGTACAAGGAATTCCCCGTGCCCTCACCGTCGACCGGGCGGGCAATATTTTTACCTTGTCCATACAAGACAGAGCTACTGTACTTTACCAATACAAGCAAGATGGAACTTTCCGGGAGCTGTTCCGGGTGGCAGAAACCCACAAGCAGACGAGCATCAACATAGATTTGCTGCCCCTCGCCGACGGCAGCTTCCTGATACACGACGGCGAGAAAGGGACCCGCCATTTCTCCAGGGACGGGCGCTTGCTGCGGCAAATGAGCGACGAGGATTTTCTGGGGCTTGACAATGATGCAGCCTATCCGGGTTCAACGACTATTTTCCATCAGGACCGCAGCGGCAAAGTGTGGATTGCACTGCGCAGCCAGCCCGGTATGTACCACTACTTCCCGGCTGGGAGGCGTTTAGAATACGCTCCGGCTCTGCCGCGATGGCAGTACTATACCCAACTCTGGGAAGATCAGGCGGGCAATCTGCTGCTGGGCAATGCTGGCAAAGCCGGAGAGATTTTCCCCTTAGCGGGCCTGACGATTATACGCCCGGATGGGCGGCAGTACGACTTCAGCCGGCTGTTGGCCGAGAGCCGCTTTCTCGTTAGCGCTTTCAGCAAAAACTTTTTCAAAAACTTCGTATTGGGCATTGACACTGGCCTGAAAATTGTGCAGAACCGGCAGTCCCGCGTACAGACTTATCTGGCAAAGGATGTCGGGTCCGATAAGCGGGGCGCTGTTATGCGCGGCATCGATGGCGACGGCAGGGGAAACGTCTACATGGCGCGAGAGGTAGACAACTGGTACCGCCTGAATACGGACAGCAACCGGCTGGATACCCTGAGGATGCTGGATGAACTAACCGGAGAACCTCTTCGCCTGGCCTGTGGGCTTGGCATTCGCATAGATCAATCTGGCTACATCTGGGGCACTTCTTGCCTCGATGGCCGGACCGGCCGGCTGCACCGGTATGATCCGGAAACCGACTCGGTGCGGACCTTTTACTATGATCATACCTTCAGCGCACTGACCCTCGGCAGGGATGGAAAAATCTGGCTCTGCGCTGACCCTCCTACCCCTAAGGGCATACTGCTGCACTTTGACCCGGAGACAGAGCAATTTGTGGAATTTGTCACCCGGGAAGGGCAGAACCCGCTGCGGGATGCCAGCCCCCGTTTTGTGTTGGAAGCCCGCAATGGCTTGCTGTGGGTAGGAACCGAAGATGGGCTTTACCGCGTGGATCGGGAAAAGCAGGAGGCGAAGGTGTACCAGGCCGAAGAAAAACAGGGGCTGGCCAGTAACGTCGTCTACGCTATACACGAAGACAAGAAGGGGAGGCTATGGCTGGGCACCACCTATGGGTTCAACATTTTTGACCCGGAAACGGAACGCTTCCTGCACTACGATCAGCAGGACGGCCTGGTCAGCAATACCGTCTGCGGCTTCGCGCCGGATGAGAACGGCAACTACTGGATCAGCACTTACAATGGCCTTTCCTACTTTGAGCCCGAAACTGAAACCTTCCATAACTTCTTTCGCAAAGAAGGGCTGAGCCACAATGAGTTCAACCGGTTTTCCTACTACCGCGATGATCAAGGCAATTTCTACTTCGGCGGCGTCAACGGCATGAATGTGTTCCGAACGGAAGACCTGCTGGTGGATGAGGAAACACCAACGCCTGTCCTTACCCGCTTTTCGCGCTACGACAAACGCCAGGACACCACCATTGTCCAAGTAGCCGGGTGGCACGAAGTAGAGGCCTTCGTCATTCACTCCAGCGACAGCTACTTTGCCTTCC
The DNA here is from genome assembly GCA_964397205.1 of uncultured Phaeodactylibacter sp. Classification (GTDB taxonomy): domain Bacteria; phylum Bacteroidota; class Bacteroidia; order Chitinophagales; family Saprospiraceae; genus Phaeodactylibacter. Next base: position 8,961 of record CAYNIT010000182.1, read on the forward strand.
ACTATACCCTTCCGGCTTATACCAGCCCCCGCCGCAATCAGTACCAGACCTTCGTGCGCGGCTACGATAAGGAGTGGTCCTACCAGGGCAGTACGCCCCTCATCCGCCTCAACCGCCTGCCCCCGGGCGATTACGAGCTGCTGGTCAAAGGGGCGGATGCCAATGGCAATTGGAGCGAGGAGCCCTTGCGCGTACCCATTGTGGTGGAGCCGGCCTTTTACGAGACCTTCTGGTTCTACTTGTTGGTGTTTGCACTTCTCGTCGGCCTGGCTTACTTATTTTTCCAATATCGGCTGGAGCAGCGCCTGCAGATGGAGCGCATCCGCACCAAGCTCTCTAGTGACCTGCACGATGAGGTGAGCGGCCTGCTGGCGGGCATTGCCATGCAAACGGATATGCTGCAAACGACGGTGAAAGACCGGGAGAGCTTGGACCGGATCCAGCAAATGGGCGAAGTCAGCCGCAAAGCCATGTCCAAAATGAGCGACGTCATCTGGTCGATCGACTCCCGCAAGGACCGCGTGGAAGACCTCATTATCCGCATGCGTGAGCACGCCGACGAAATGCTGTCGCCCCTCGATATCGCCTACAATCTCAAGGTAGACGACGGCATTGACCTCAAGCGCAAGATACCGGTCACCCTGCGTCAAAACCTGTACTTCATCTTCAAAGAAGCCGTCAACAATATCGCCAAGCATTCCCGCGCGACTAAGGTGCACATACAGTTGGAAAACGACGGCAGCGAGTTCCATATGTCTATCGCAGATAATGGTACGGCTGTCGCCGAAAAAGCAAGTGCCGACTACACGCTGCGGCACGAGCACGGCAAACCCGAGGCTTCTGCACCCCCATTGCATCGCCCCCGCAAGAAGAAAACCGGGCAGGGGCTGTCCAACCTGCGCATGCGCGCCGCCCGTATCGACGCGGAGATCGATATCAGTACGGGCGGGGAAGGGTATACGGTAGCGTTGCGGCGGCGCCGGTTTGCTTAGTGCGTTGCGGCTGAGTTTCCCACTGGGCTGCAACTTGGGTTAAAAAACATAGGCACATAGGTCTGGCGTGCTGC
>CAYNIT010000183.1:0-10019 GCA_964397205.1 uncultured Phaeodactylibacter sp.
TCTAGGTAACTTGTTATTGCGCGACCCCTAAGCCGTTTGGCTTATAAAGATACGCTTCTTTGCCGGGACTTCCCAACCTTAGAGCAGCTCCAGCATCGCTACATTCTCGATGTGGTGCGTATGGGGGAACATATCCACGGGCTGCACCTTGCGCACCCGATACTGCTCGCTCAGCACCTGTAAGTCTCTCGCCTGAGTGGACGGGTTGCAACTCACGTAGACCAGGCGGGGAGCACCTAACTCCAGCAGCATTTTCACTACTTTGGGATGCATACCCGCCCGGGGGGGATCGGTGATCAACACATCCGGGCGGCCATGCCGGGCAGCAAATTCAGGGGTGAGCATGTCTTTTACATCCCCAGTATGAAACACGGTATTTTCCAACTTGTTGAGCGCCGCGTTGGTACGGGCATCCAAGATTGCCTCCGGTATTTCTTCTATGCCGACCACCTGCCGGCAGTAAGCCGCTAGATAAAGGGCGATGCTCCCTATGCCGGTGTAGAGATCGTAAACGTTTTCGGCCCCCTCGAGTTCTGCGAACTCAACAACGGTATCATACAGCACTTTCGCCTGGTAAGTATTGGTCTGGAAAAAAGACTTAGGCCCTAGCTTGAATCGTATGTCCCCTAGCCACTCCTCCACATAACCTTTGCCTGCGTAGGTGTGCATGTCCAAGTCGTAGAGAAAATCATTGAGCTTGGGGTTGATGCAGTAGCAGAGGGTAGTTATTGCTGGAAAACGCTGCAGCAGTTCGTCCAGGAAAGGCCGATACAGCTCGGGCTTGTCCTGATGAAAACTGAGCAAAACCAGGATTTCGCCGGCAGTGGTAATGCGGAACATCACCTGCCGCAGAAAGCCTTCGTGGGCTCTGGCATCGTGAAAGCTAAGGCCCTGCTCGATGGCGAGGGCTTTGATGCCATTGCGCAGGTGGTTGGAAGGCTCCGGCTGCAGCCAGCAGTGTTCTATGTCAATCACTTTATCGAAAGCTCCCGCCGGGTGAAAGCCCAGTACATTGGCTTTGTTGCTCACCTCCGTATTCAGTTCTTCGGGCTGCAGCCAGCGTTTGTTGGAAAAAGAGAACTCCAGTTTATTGCGGTAGTAGCGCGTGCGCTCTGCCGCTTTGATGGGAAGGAATTGGCCAACCTCCACCTTAGCAATCCGTTGCAGCGCATCGCGTACCACCTGCTCCTTGTGCTGCACCTGCGCGGCGTAGTCCAGATGCTGCCACTTGCAGCCACCGCACTGCCAGAAGTGCTGGCAAAAGGGCGTCACCCGCTCTTCGCCATAGGCCCGGATTTCCTGGGCTTGCCCCATCAGCACGCCCTTTTTCTTGCGCCGCACCAGCACATCCGCCACATCGCCAGGGACCACCCCTTCCGCAAAAATGACCTGGCCATCCTCCGTACGGCCTACTGCCCGCCCTTTGTCCGCAATGCCGGTAAAACTCACTTCCGGAAACAGCTTCGGCTTCTTTCTTCTCCCCATAAACTGGTCTTGCATTAACAAATCGCAAAAATAGACAATCTCTGCTGAAAGGCGGTAGCCCTTCCCGGCCCCTTCGTCATGAAAAAACAGGCTATTGTCTATAATTTTAGTCATTTTAGGAAGCTTACGCTGCTTTTTTCCTATCTTTTGGGGTCTATTTATTTTCATACCAAACCCTTTGACATGAGATTACAACACCTGGCCGGAGCGCTATTGCTCTCGCTCCTGCTCTCTGCCAATGTAGTTGCCCAGACCGAAGATTTGCCCGAAGGCATTTCAAAAACGGCCTACGCCGAGGGCATCACCGAGTACCTATTAGAAGACAACGGCCTGCGCATCCTGCTCTTTCCCGACAACTCCAAACCTACCATCACCGTAAACGTGACCTACCTCGTAGGCTCGCGGCACGAAGGCTATGGGGAAACCGGCATGGCTCACCTGCTGGAACACATGGTCTTCAAAGGCACCCCCAATCATCCTGATATACCACAGGAACTGACGGAACACGGTGCCCGGCCGAATGGTACAACCTGGTACGACCGGACCAACTACTACGAGACCTTCAATGCAACGGAGGAAAACCTGCGCTGGGCGCTGGACATGGAAGCGGACCGGATGGTCAACTCCTTCATCGCAAAAGAGGACCTGGAAAGCGAAATGACAGTGGTGCGCAACGAGTTTGAAGCCGGGGAAAACAACCCCAGCAGCGTACTGATGAAGCGCGTACTGTCTACCGCCTACATGTGGCACAACTATGGCAAGACCACCATCGGTGCCCGGGCGGATATCGAGAATGTACCCATCGAGCGCCTGCAGGCTTTCTACCGCAAATACTACCAGCCGGATAACGCTTACCTGGTGGTTACCGGCAAAATTGACCCCATCCCTACCCTTGAGATGATCAAGGAGTACTTCGGCCCCATTCCCAAACCAGAACGGGAGCTTATCTCCACCTACACCCGCGAGCCGGTGCAGGATGGCGAGCGCTTTGCCGAGTTGCGCCGGGCCGGCGACGTGCAGGTGGTCAGCTGTGCCTACCACATATGCCCGGGCAGCCATGCCGACTTTGCTGCCATCGACGTACTGGTAGAATTGCTGACGAGCGAGCCTTCCGGCCGCTTGTACCAAGCCTTGATAGAAGATGAAAAGGCCAGTTCTCAGTACGGTTGGGCAGCTGGCCTGCGGGAACCTGGTTTTGCCTACTTCTCCGCCGACGTGCGCAAGGACCAAAGCCTGGCAGAAGCCGAAGCCGCCATGCTGTCGACCATTGATGACCTGCGCAACAATCCGCCTACCGAGGAAGAGGTAGAGCGCGCCCGCAACCGCATCCTGAAAAACCTGGAGCTGTACTTCCGCAACAGCAGCCGCCTCGGCCTGGGGCTGAGCAACTTCATCGCTCAGGGCGATTGGCGTTTGGTATTTTTGTTCCGCGACCGCATCGAGCAGGTCACGCCACAACAGGTACAAGAGGTAGCCAATAAGTACTTCAAGCCCAGCAACCGCACAGTAGGCCGATTCTACCCAACCGCCGAGCCAGATCGCGTAGAGGTGCCAGGCCGGCCCAACCTGCAGGCTATGCTAGAGGGCTACGAAGGCAAGGAAGCGGTAGCCGAAGGCGAAGCATTCGACCCCTCCCCTCAGAACATCGAGGCGCGCACCGAACGAGCCGCCATCGAGCCTACCGTCGAATACGCCCTATTGCCCAAGAAGACGCGCGGCCACTCCGTCAACCTGCGCATGTCCCTGCGCTTTGGCAATGCCGACCGCCTCAAAAACCAGCAGATGGCGGCCAGTTTCGCCGGGCGCATGCTCGACAAAGGGACGGAAAACTACAGCCGCCAAGAACTGGAAGACAAACTGGACGAGCTGAAGGCCCGGGTCCGCATCGGCGGGTACAGCTCCGGAGCGTACGTCTCGGTAGAAACCGAGCGCGACAAACTGCCGGAGGTGATCGACCTGGTAGGGGAAATGCTCACCCGGCCGGTTTTCCCGGAAGACGAGTTTAAAAAACTCAAATCGGAACGGCTGGCCAGCATCGAAGAGTCCCGTTCGGACCCCATGGCCGTCGCCTCCAAAGAAATGTCGCGCCGTATGAATCCGCACCCCAAGGAAGACCCTCGTTACACCATGACCTTCGACGAGCAAATTGAGGCCATCAATGCCTTGACGCTGGAAGAGGTCAAAGCATTCTACGATAACTTCTACGGTGCCAGCGATGCCACGGTAGCCATCGTTGGGGACTTCGATACCGATGCCGTCAAGGAGGCGCTGGAGCGCAAGTTCGAATCCTGGGAGAGCCCTGGCCCTTACAAACGGCTCAAAGACGAGTACTACGCCCCCGAGCCCGCCAACGTAAAACTGGAAACGCCGGACAAAGCCAATGCCATGTTTTTGGCAGCCCAGCCGCTCAACCTCAACAAAGACGATGAGGACTACCCAGCCCTGCTGCTGGGCAACTATATGCTGGGCGGCGGATTTCTGAACTCCCGCCTGGCGACTCGCATCCGGCAGGAAGAAGGGCTGAGCTACGGGGTTGGCTCTTTCCTGGGCGTAGATAGCCGCGACCGCATGTCCAGATGGCAGGCCTACGCCATCTATGCACCAGAAAACGCCGAAGCGCTGGAGCAGGCATTCTGGGAAGAAATCGAAAAAGTACGCCAGGAAGGGTTTACTGCCGAAGAGGTGGAGGCTGCCAAAAGTGGCTGGATACAAAGCCGGTCCGTCAACCGCTCCCAGGACCGTTCTCTGGCCAGCAAACTCAATTCTTATCTTGATCTGGACCGTACGCTGCAGTGGGACGCAGAGCTGGAAGAAGCCGTCATGCAGCTCAGCCCGGAGCAGATCAATAAAGCCATGGCAAAATGGCTCGATCTGGAGAAGATGATAATGGTGAAAGCCGGGGACTTCGCCAACAGTGAGCTGTCTAAGCCTTAGAACAACCGCTCAGCCCTAACCATTTCCAGGCTTGCTCCCCTCCCAGGCGGGGCAAGCCCATTTTTATTATCTGGCAACTCTTTTGCCCCAGCTGCGTAAAATTTTTTGAAGCCGGAGAGCTGCGCTTTTCCCAATTTGAAATAGGATGGAAATTCGTAAAAAAAGGCTATGCTTGAGATAGCATAGCCAGGAAACATTTATAGGGCTACAGTATAGGACGAATCAGGTAAATGTAGGCTTATCCTTTCTTCCACAATCCACATCAACCACATGCCTGCAAAAAAAGAAGCCAGCGTTGTGCCGGGCGGCACAACACTGACCGGAAAAAAGCGACTTTAAATTGCAGGAAAGATTAGCATCATTAGATAAGATGACAGCAAGAAATCAACATTTACAGTAGCAAATGTCTTTTTCTAGCCTTAACTGTAAATGAAGTCGAGGTTAAATTCTCTTTAACTATCCCTCTTTGAGGCCTAACAGAAGGCGCAGGGTAGGCAGGACTTTTTTAGCCCGCTGCTGATCAAAGCCAGAGGGTGGCTCCTCTTCCGCCGCTTTGGCCTTCTCGCGCCGGCCACCGTGGCGCACCAATTGCAACAACTGCTCCCGTTCGGGCCCTGAGAAATTGGAAAAAGCCCGGCGGATCATCGGCAAGCTGGCTTTGAAAGCGGGTTCTGGCAGTTGCCGGACCCAGTTGTCAATCAGCCGCCACAGCTCCGGCAGGTTAAGCAACAGCAAGCCGCTCCCGAACAAAAAGCCCTCCAGCCAAAACGCGCACTGCTCCGCTTCCGAATGGCGGGACAGTGCATAGCTCATGGCCCTAGCGGCGGCTTCGGCCGACAGTTGTTCTTTATCGTAGAGCAGGCGAGTACTCAAGCCTTTGAGCAAGGGGTGTGCCAGGCTGGTTTCGCTGATTTGGCGTAACGCGCGGTTCCAGAGTGATTGTTGAGCAGCGTCCTCCAGCAGGCTTAGGGCGCGATTGCCTTCTACCATCAGCTGCATCCAGTCTCTTGCCACTGCTTCATCGATTTGCAACAGAGCCGGCGGCAGCCCTATGGCAACCCGGGGAACCAGCCGTTGTATCAATTGCTCTACCGCCCCTACATCGGTCTGCCGGGTATCTCCGTAGCGCTGAATGTCGGTAAGCACAGGCAGGGCCTGCAGCAGGCTGTAAACGTCTTTGGTAAGGGCAGCCGTATCTTCCAGGCGGCTCACCAGGGGCTGGAATACACTTCCCATGCCAGCGAGCAGGGTGGCGCGCGCCAGGGCTACCAACTCGCCGAGCGCTTCCGTTTCCCGAGCTTGCCGCAGTACGTACTGGCAAGCCGCTGTATACACCGTATTGCCCCACATGCCAGCCTGAATCAGGCGAATGATGTAATCGGGCTGCCACTGCAAATACCAGTGCTCGTGAAAACTGCCCAGCCGTCCGTCCGGCAATTCCCTTAGGCTTCCCCAGGGTATATCTAGCAGGCGCAATTGGTGGAGCAAGTGGCTGGCTTTCAAGTTAGCGGGCTTGCGCAAATCCAGCTCTTTGTTTCCCGGGTGAGCGGCTGAGTAGTATTTAGACAGATAGGCGCTCTTGATACGGGCTTCCATATCCTCCTGCAATGGGATACGCGGAATATCATCCGGCACTTTTCCCACTTTTTGCCCAACTACCAAACGCTCCTCAATCAAGTCTAAAGGGGCATCAGAACCGCCGCTGAAGACCGCCCGAGCTGCTTCTTTCATCTCCGCTATACCAGCTATGGGTTGCTGCCGAAGGTTCGCTAAGGTATTCGCGAGTCGAGCAGCATCTACCGCCTGGGCAGCACTGGCATTGAAGCCCTCTTCCCGGAGCAGCGCAGCCACCTGCGCCATCCAATGCTGCACCACCGATGCCCGGTGCTCCATCAACAGTTCATAGTAAGCCGGAGATACCACGCCCGCCCGGTAGCCGCTTTGGAAGGCCAGCCTGGGGTAGGACCAGGGAATCCAGGTGGCCTTGATCTTTGCTTTTCGCTTGCCTTTCAGCAGGGCGTTGTCGTCTTTTTGCTTAAAACGGCCGAGGTAGTGCAGAGCCGGGCTATGCCAGGCACCGCAGATAACAGCAATGCTTTGAAACCCGTCTTTGATGGCCTTGCGCAAGCACTTCCGCATATAGGCTTCCCGCAGGCGGTTCATCGGGCTTTCCTCCCGCTTCAGCTCGTCGCGCAGCGCGCTGTTCAAATTGAGCATGGCGGAAAAAACGTCTACTTCGTGCTCTGGCTGCTCAAAGGTGGCTTCCCACCAGCGCTCGCTGTCTTCGTAGCCTGCTAAGCTAGCCATATAGCCCATAGGGTCGCGGATAGCCGGCGGCTCCTGTGCCGCGGACGGCAGGTCCATCCGCAATTGCTCGTCTTTTTCCTCCAGCTTGAATTGAATGCTCATGGGCAAGTCCATGAATCCGACCTTGATGCCCTGCGCCAGGCCGAACTGCGCGGCTTGCCACTCTGGAGAGAAAGCAGCAAAGGGCAGATAAGAAGCCTTGCCGGGGTCCTTTGGGTCGTACAAAAGCGCTGCCACCGGCGGCTCCAGCTGTGGGTGCAACATGTACTCCAGGATATCCTCGGCATCCTGAGGGGCTTCAATCAACAGGCAGTCGGGTTCTTGGGCTTCCAGTGCCCGCAGCAAACTGCGGGTGGAACCCGGCCCGTGGTGCCGTATGCCGTAAACGTGGAACATTGGATTACAGAATTGCCCGGCTCGCTTCGTATAAATCTGTCCAGCCTTCTCGCTCTTTGACCACCGTTTCCAGGTACTCTTCCCAGGCGGCGCGGTCCTGCACCGGGTCTTTGACGATAGCGCCCAGCAAGCCCCCGGCGATATCTTCAGCCTTGATGGCCCCCTCTCCGAAGTGGACAGCCAGGGATTGCCCGTTGTTGACTACCGATATGGCTTCCGCAGTGCTGAGGGTACTGCTGGGCACTTTCAGCTTACGCTGCCCGTCTTCTGTCTTGCCGCTGCGCAGCTCCCGGAAAATGGTCACCAAGCGCTGAATCTCTTCCAGCGGGGCGGCCTGCGGTGGCAGTTCCAGGGTGGAACCGATCTGGGCGACGCGCTCCTGCACGATCTTCACTTCTTCTTCCAGCGTAGCCGGCAGCGGCATGTTGACGGTATTGAACCGGCGCCGCAGAGCGCTGGACAATTCGTTGACCCCTTTGTCCCGGTCATTAGCGGTAGCGATGAGGTTGAACCCCTGCCGGGCGCGCACTTCGGTGTTCAGCTCCGGTATGGGCAATGCTTTTTCTGATAAAATGGTGATGAGTGCGTCCTGCACATCGCTTGGTATGCGCGTCAATTCCTCTACCCGGGCGATGGCGCCTTCCTGCATAGCCAGCACAATGGGGCTAGGTACCAGGGCTTTTTCTGAGGGCCCCTCCGCCAGAAGGCGGGCGTAGTTCCAGCCGTACCGCAGCGCTTCTTCGGCTATGCCGGCGGTGCCTTGTACTAGGCGCTTGGAGTTGCCGCTGATGGCTGCCGCCAGGTGCTCCGCCACCCAGGTCTTTGCCGTGCCGGGGATCCCCGTCAGCAGCAGGGCCCGGTCGGTGGCCAGCGTAGCCACGGCTACTTCTATCAAGCGGCGGTTGCCGTAGTACTTTGGACGGATTGCCGTGCCGTCTTCCAGGGTTCCGCCCAACAAATAGGTTACTACTGCCCGGGGCGGTAGTTGCCAGTTGACGGGCCGGGGGTGGCCATCTGCTTGCTGAAGGGCAGAGAGCTCGGCTTTGTAAGCGTCTTCCGCTTGTTCCCGTATGGAATGGAGTGGCGGCATCGATACGTATTTTGGCGGGAAGATAATCAATCTTGCCGTCATGGTGCCAATTGTCGCCCAAGTGCAAGGGAGCTTTTAAAAAATTGACCGGAAACAATATTACCTTTACGGCTCAGTTCTGAAGGTCAAAAGCTTTGCTACATGCAACGAACAATACTCTCCTGCTGCTTTTTGCTGATGGTTTTTTCGATCGCGACGGCTCAGAACGCCATGCCTATAGGAGAGTGGCGCAGCCATCTCCCCTACCGCTTGGGGCGGCATGTCACCCAAAGCGCCACCCAAGTCTACTACGCGACAGCCTCTTCCCTGGTGATTGTAGACAAGGAGGACTTTTCCATACAGCGTTTATCCAAAGTAGATGGCCTGAGCAGTACCAGCATTGAGCTTATACGCTACAACCCGCTGAGCGATATCTTGGTAGTGGTGTACGAAAACGGCGTCATCGACCTGGTGCAAGAAAACGAGAGCGTGGTCACTATGAATCAGATCCGCAACTTTGACAATTTCGTAGGCGAGAAGCGCATCAATGATGTACACATGGCCAATGATTCTATGGCCTACCTGGGCGCTACCTACGGAGTGTCAAAGATCAATCTGTTTGCGCGGGAGTTTGTATTTACCACCTTCACGGGGGTTTCCGTCGAGAGCGTATATGAGTACGAAGGCCATATTTACGCAGCTACCGAAGAGGGGATCTACCGTACGGAGGTAGACAACGTCAACCCGGACGACTTCGGCAACTGGGAGCTGCTGGGGCCGGAGCAGGGATTCCCTATGGACTACAGCGCCAAGGGGCTCACCGCCTTTGATGGCGCGCTCTACACGGGGGTCAACGATACGGTATTCCGGTTTGAAAACAACCAGCTGGAGTACTTCTTCGCGGAACTGGGCTCGACGGTTAAATTTCTGTACGCTGGCAACAATACTTTCCTGGCGGGTTTCCGCCCGGGCCGCATTGTATACCTGACGGCGGAGGGGCAGAGCGGTTCTCTGCCCTTCAGCTGCGCTCAAACCCCCAACAACGCCATCATTGACGAGCGGGGCCGGGTTTGGTTTGGAAACGAAGCTGTGCGTACTGGCTTCCGCTACCTGGAAGGTATTGGCAGCAGCAATTGCAAGACCTTAGATTTCAATTCTCCCTGGTCTGCCGCCGTGTGGGACTTATCCGTGAACGATGGCCAGCTGTGGATGGCTTCGGGGGGCTTGACCCAAACGTTCAACCCCATCTTCCTTTCCGATGGATTTGCTTCCTTCATCGACGGCCAATGGACCATTTATAACCTGCAAACTACCGAGGTACTCCGCAATGACCCGGATGATATCAACGATGACGTACAAGTGTTCGTCAGCTCTGCTATCCACCCCGCCAACGGCAAGGTTTACATGGGCAGCTACATCGAGGGGATCGTCGAACTGGACCCCGCTGACGGCGCCATACAGCAGTTCAATACGGATAACTCCACGCTGCAGATTGCGGAGGCGGGCACCCGGGTGCGGGTCGGCGGCCTTGCTTTCGACGAAGAAAACAAGCTGTGGGCCAGCAACAATTCAGCTCCCCAGCCGCTCTCGGTGCTGCAGCCTGGCGGAGATTGGAGAAGCTTCTCCCTGAATTGCTCCAACAACCAAACCTTCGAGCTGGCCATAGACGGCAGCGGGTTCAAATGGATGCAGTCGCTCAGCTCGGGAGAAGGGGTGATCGTTTTTGACGAAGGGGAACTGGATGACCCCTCCGACGACCGATGCCGGGTTTTCAACAGCAACAACAGTGAACTGCCCACCAACGATGTCAATTGCGTTACCGCTGACC
>CAYNIT010000184.1:0-9981 GCA_964397205.1 uncultured Phaeodactylibacter sp.
GCGTGCAAAAAAACGAGTCTAAATCGGTAAGTTATTGTTGCGCGACCCCTAAGCCCCCTTATTCGCAGCGGCCGCCTTCCAGAACGTAGGCTCGGCCCTGCAGATGGCGGGCTTCCAACCCAAAAACCAATTCGAGTGATTCAACCAAATTCTGCAAGGAGCGGTCGTCGAGTTTAAAAGCGCCGTTGTACGGGCATTTCCGCAGTTCAGCATTCTTCAGCTGCAACTCAGCGTTGAAATAACGCTCCAACTCGGTGAGTGCTTCGCCGAAGGTGGCTTCCTGGAATATTAGTTCGTCGGTATGCCAGGAACGGGCGTTGTAAGCATTGACTTCTTTTTTGTACAACTTGCCTTCGGATGGCTTGCAAATGCCCCTTTGCTGTGCCTTAAGCGGAATGGAGCGCTCTCTGGCGATTTCCAAAAATTTAACCTTGCCTTCTACCACTTCTATTTCGACGGTGAGCTCTTCAGGATAGGCCCGCAGGTTAAAAGCAGTGCCTAGGGCTACTGTCCGGGTTCCCTTGCTTTCGATGATGAAGGGGTGATCAGCATCCGGCGCTACGGAGAAGAAAGCCTCCCCGGCCAGTTGCAGCATTCGCTCGCCATTGAGCATGGAATAAGCCAGATAAGAAGATTCATTGAGCAAAACGCTGGAGCCATCGGGCAGCTTAAACTCTTTGGTCTGTCCGCTGGAGGTAGAGCGGACAAAAGCCGCTCCATCCTGCCCAGATGCACCGGCCCACCACCAAATACCGGCCAAGAGCAACAGCAGGGTGGCGGCGGCGGCCCACCAAGAACGGCGGCGGCGGGGCGGATGCAGGCGGCGCGCAGCGGGTTTCGGCGCCAGGCGCAGGCGGGCTTTGAAATCAGCCAGCCCTTGCTCCACATCCGGCTCGTAGTCTTTTTTGTAATCGCCGCTCAACTCCCAGGATTTCCGAAGCTGCTGCTCCAGCTCTTTGTCCGGCTGTGTATCCAGCCACTCCTGCAGTGCTCGGTCCTCATTGGGGTCAATTTCCCCTTTAAGCCTTTTGTGTAACAGCACCATGTATTTTGACAGCTCCATGCTAGATTTTTCGTTACATTATGAAGGACACAGCCCAGCGGGCCTGCCCCTACCTTTTGCGTACAATTCTGGCAGAATTGAGCCAATTGTCGCCTGCCTGTCAAAGCAGCATCAGCAAGAGCCAAAGCCCCAGGAAGGGGCCAAGCTGCTCGCGCAATTGCCGCAAGGCTTTAGACATTTGGTTTTCCACCGTTTTGATGGAAATGCCGAGTTGCTCGGCGATTTCGCTATAGGTCATATCTTCAAATCGGCTGAGTACGAAAATGATGCGGCAACGGCCCGGCAGTGCGTCTATCGCCTGATCGATGACTGCTTGCAGCTCTGCTGCTTCCAATTTTTCGGCTGCCCCTGCTTCCCGGGAAGGCATAGGGGGCGCACGCTCAGCTTCCACAAGTTGGATGCGCTGGTCACGTATATGGTTAAGGGCTCTGTTGACGGCTGCCCGCCGCAGGTAAGCTTTCAGGGAAGTGCTGATATGCAGCTGCTCGCGCTTGCGCCACAGCTCGAAGAACACTTCCTGCGCCAAGTCCTCCACTATACTGGCCTTGGGTATAATTTTGTATACCGCCTTGCAGATGTAGCCGTAGTAGGCCTCAAAAATGAGGACAATAGCTTTCTCGCTGTCCTCCTCCAGCAAAGCGATCAGCTCTTTATCCTTCAGGGGTCGTCGCAATGGATGATTGTTATAAGTGGCAGCTTTCATTAATGAATCACCGGCCAAAATAGCATTTCCCGGCCAATCCTGCTAATTCTGGCCCTTGACCAATGCCGCTGACACAAATATAAGTGGGCAACTTTGGGAATAAATCAAAATAAACAATACCTTTCCGCGTCGTTGTTGGAGCCCTTCTTCTGCGGGCTTCCCGATAAGCACTGTAAACCAAAAAAGCACCGTACTGCGGGCTTGCAGGCGCTTTATGGCTTGCAGCCCCGTCCACCACCGTTATGAAGAAACAGATACTTTCTCTTTTTGCTATCCTCCTGACACCAATCGCCATTTTTGCCCAAGATATGGGCGGCCCAATTGATCAAGCCATCAACTCCGTCATGGAGCCGGTTACCGAAGTGGTAGCGGGTGCGGTATTCAGTGAGGTGACCATCGCCGGCTTTACCATTCCATTCGTTCTGATCTGGCTGGTGGCCGGAGCAGTCATTTTCACCATCTACACAGGCTTCGTCAACTTGCGGGCGTTTGGCCACGCCATCAACGTAGTGCGCGGTAAGTACGATGACCCGGACGATGCCGGGGAGGTGTCGCACTTTCAGGCACTGACCGCCGCCTTATCCGGCACCGTTGGCATTGGCAACATAGCCGGTGTAGCGATCGCCGTTTCCCTGGGCGGGCCAGGTGCTACCTTCTGGATGATACTGGCGGGGCTGTTCGGCATGACTTCTAAATTTGTAGAGTGCTCCCTGGGCGTGATGTACCGAAACTACAACGTGGACGGCAGCGTATCCGGCGGGCCGATGTACTACCTGGACAAAGGCTTTAAAGAGCGCGGCCCGGTAATGGGGGTTATTGGAAAAATGCTGGCGGTCTTATTCGCCATCGCTTGTATCGGCGGCTCTTTTGGGGGAGGCAATATGGTACAGGTAAATCAAGCAGCTCAGCAGCTGATCGATGTGACCGGCGGACAGGGCAGCTTCCTGGCGGATAAGTCTTGGGTATTTGGTGTAGTCATGGCCATCGTAGTGGGCCTGATCATCATCGGCGGCATCAAATCCATTGCCCGGGTGACGGATAAAATCGTCCCCTTCATGGTGGGGGTGTATGTAATTGGCGCCCTGATCGTACTGGGCTACCACTACCGGGAAATTCCCGGGGCATTCGGGCAGATCGTCGATGGTGCCCTGAATGCAGATGCCATGTACGGCGGATTGGTTGGCGTATTGATACAGGGTTTTCGCCGGGCAGCCTTTTCCAATGAAGCCGGCATCGGATCAGCCTCCATCGCGCACTCAGCGGTGCGTACCGACGAGCCCATCTCAGAGGGAGTCGTCGCCTTGCTGGAACCCTTTATTGATACGGTCATCATCTGTACTATGACGGCACTGGTCATCGTCATCACCAATTACGGCGGCATTGGAGCGGCGGATACACTGGCCAATGCACAGGGAGGGGATCTCGATGGCATTACGCTGACTTCTGCCTCCTTCGAAACGGTGATGGCTTGGTTCCCACCGATTTTGTCGGTAGCGGTCATACTCTTCGCCCTTTCCACTATGATCAGCTGGTCTTACTACGGCTTGAAATCCTGGACTTACCTTTTCGGCGAAAGCCAAACCAATGAGCTGATTTACAAGGCTATCTTCTGCGTTTTCGTAATCATCGGCTCTGCCATTTCCGCCAAAAGTGTATTCGATTTTGGGGATGCCATGATTTTCGCGATGTGCTTTCCGAATGTAATGGGCTTGTATGTGCTCCTGCCGAATGTTATGCGGGCGTACAAAGACTACATACGCCGCATCAAATCGGGGGAGATTGCCTCTACGAAATAAGGGTTGGTGCCTGAGCTGCCGGGGCCAGGCGGTACTTTCAGTCAAACGGTTGCAAATCAGGAGGAACCCAATTGTATTTTCGATCAGCACCCCCTGGAGCGAATAATTGGTTCCAAGCCGCACACCGGGAGCTTATTCTCAGCGCAAGCCAGAGCGACCATACAGCGCCGTATTCCCCTTAAAACCTGTAAGCTGCCTTTAGCATAACCTGTAAGCTGCGGTAGCTGGCGGCTCCGCGTTTGAAGCTCCCTACTGTCTCTGTGCCATCCGTTGCAGAGATAAAGGCATTGGAGTCATGATTGGCGTGCAGGTAATTGGCTAGCAGGCCGATTTCCAATTGCTCTGCAACCGGAACACCTGCTTGCAGGCCCACCCCATAAACCAGAGCGCCATCAAAGCTTTCATCAATATTAGCCCGAACACCGAACTGGGGGAAAAAGAACTCGGAGCTGATATCCCCCATACTCTGGTAACCGCCCTGAGGCACCAATGCGATATGGAACCGCTCTCCGAAGTAGCCAATCTGTGGTGCAAGAAGGATTTGCAAAGCCGAATAGCTATCCTCTTTTTCCGTGCGTACCTCTTCTCCGACGGCCACCGACAGGAAGTTCCGCAGCAAATCTACGTCGAACGGATTGGAAGAGTATCCCACGCGCAGGCCGAGGCCGAAAATTTTGGAGAACCGATAAGTGGCTCCTGTACTGAGGGCCAAACCGCCCTTGGCGTCGTCTGCGTCCTCAAATCCACTCATTGGAAATGAAGCTCCGGCAGTCAAGTCAATGACCCAAGCTTGCTGAGCGCCCAGAAATAAAGGAAGGCAAAGGAAAGAAAGCGTGTAGAGTAAAGTTTTCATAGCGCGAATTTTGTGTATGGATATTGTTATCAGTCATCAAGATAAGAAAAAAAACGCTTATACATCTATCCTTTAACCTGACTTTAGCAATGAGGCAGCGCCGGGTGCCGGGGCGAAGCCCTTCATAGCGTTGGCAGCCAGCGAGTTATCGATAATCTTCTGCCGCCCAGTTCGGAAAAGGGAACAAACAGCTATTCTTAAGAAAAGCCTAAACCGGCTCCCTAAACTCCGTTTTGGCCCCAATACGCCAATCCAGCCAGGAGGCTTGCGGCAGCGCTTGCAGGTAGTACCAGAATACACCCAGCAGCACTCCAATGGCCCCGCCGAGGTATACATCCTTAAAAAAGTGCTGGGTCAAGTAGATACGCGATAGCCCTACAATCAGGGCAAGCAGCATGAACAGGGTGCCGCCCCATTTCTTAGCAGGTACGCAGAGGGCTACAAAAGTAAACAGCGCGAAGCCTGCCATCGTATGCCCGGAGGGAAAACTGCTTGGGCCACTGTGCACTTTGACCCCTTCCACGAACAGTAGGAAGTCTTCTAAGCCCGCATCTTCAAAGAAAGCCAGCGGCCGGTCGTGATGGAAAAAGCGCTTAAGGGGAAAGGAGACCAGCGAAACTGAAAACCCCACTAGCGGTAAAGCCAGCGTATACCGCAGGCGGATAAACAACAGCCCTAGGGCAGCTAGGATGAACCCAATGGGCTCTCCCAATTTGGTGCCGTACACAAACAGCCAGTCGGCAAAGTGGCTGCGCCGGTCGTTGAAAAACCAGACGAAATCTCCGGTATCCATCAGCACCAACAAGGCACCTCCGAATAACAAGAATTGGAAAAAACCGGAAAAAAACCAACGGTTGCTTTTGATCAGGCTGGCCAAAGAAGCGAGTTGGTGCATATCAACGGAATACTTTTACGACCTTATTGAAGAAAGCCAGGTAGCGCTCCGGATTGATGAGCTTGCTGTCGTTCATCGCTTTGCGGGTGAGTATCAAGCCAATGGGAAAAAGCACCGCGCAGGGAATCCAGGCCGCTACAGCTGCCGGCAACACGAAGGACTCGGCAATCTTCTGGCAAAAAATAGTCAGCACGATGAAGATCATAAAAAAGATGATGGAAATGAGGATAGGGTAACCAAACCCGCCCTTGCGCACAATAGCTCCCATAGGTGCACCAATGAAGAGAAAAATGAAACACACTAGGGACCGGCTGAACTTGGTGTGGCGCTCGTATATGTGCTTGACCTTTGATTCCTCCAAGCGGTCGATAGATCGCTGGGCCGACTCCGAATGCGCCTGTATGCTCCGGACGAAGGACTTGGCTTTATTGACCAAGCGGTTGCGCTCTGGCTCAGGAAAGACTTCCAGCAGAGAGTTGTACTCCGGCAACGGCTTGTCAATGGCCTGCTCTATCGGATTGCCTTCGAACACCTTGCGCCGCTGCCGAGCTTGCCTCTCCTGTGCCGCATTTTGCTTGCCATTGGTTTTGACGGGAATAGGCCCTTTGTGGACCTTCGGGGCGGCAGTATCAGCGGCTTTCCCCTGCGCGGCGCGCTCCGCCATGCGCTGTTCTATGTTTTTGCGCTCCTTTTTCAGCTGTTCGCTGGTATTCGTACTGTCCAGTTCCATAAAGTGGAAATAGCTGCTCACCTGTTTGGATATGCCCCGCTTCCGGCGGTCGATTTTCATTCCCAAAGAATCGATAGCTACCTTTAGTTGTCCGCTTGTCATCATGTGGCGGTTGGACTTGAAAAGCTCTTCGTTGGTGCGGTTGAGGTCAAATTCGCTTAGGTCGAATACTTTGAACCAGCTTTCAAAGTTGGTGCGGATAAAAGGATAGGGGCGGTCGCTGCTCGAGCGGCTGCTGGGCTCCACCTCCATGTACTGATGCCCGTCTAGCAAATTCATGATGAAGTAGCGCCCGTCTTCTGTCGCGTACATTTCCCCTTTATCGGCGATGATTTGCGAAAGCCGCCCTTTATTGGCATCAGAATGGTCATAAACCAACACATCCTCAATGTGCTTCCCATCCCCTTTTTTACTGCCGATATGAATGGCGTACCCATCAAAATCATCATTGAAGATGCCAGCCTCGAGCCGCAGCGCAGGCTTTTGCTGCTGTATATCGTACATGCGGGAGCCGAATTTCAAATTGGCCACCGGTATGAGGTTGTTGGAGCAAAAGAACGAGAACAAGGTAGTCGCGATGCCAAAAAACATCATAGGCATCATAATCCGCCACAGCGACACCCCTGCCGATTTGAAGCTTGATAATTCGTAACGCTCTGCCATATTGCCCAGCACCATAACCGAGGAGATCAAGACAGCGAGCGGCAACGCCATGGGCACCAGAGCAACACTCTTGTACCCCAACAGCTCTATGATAAGGAAAAAGCCTAAGCCCTTACCGGCAATATCATCGATGTACAGCCAAAGCGCCTGCATGACCAGCACAAACATGGCGATCATAAAGGTGACGATAAATGGCGGAATGAAGCTCGTAACGAGCAGCCGGTCTAAATTTTTCATGCTTCTGTTTACTCCTGTCTGCTATAGTACAAAACTGAGCTGTTCTTGGTTGGCAAAGGTAAGGCCTTCCAAGGCAATAGAGGGATCCAAAGGGGCACTTTAGAGCTTGTTTGGAGCGGTTTCGTCACGAAAATCAAGGATTTATGCCTGCCTGCTGTGCCAGAGCGGCCGGCAGCGTTCTGGCGAAGTCACTAAATTTGAGTTTAGAGGGCTAAATGAAAATTTAGTGAAGAAGTCAGGTTCATAAAGCGTTGATTTGCACTAGGAAAGAGCTCCAAACATGCTCTCAGCCTTCGGGTGCCGTGTGGACACCCAAACCTCTCCGTTCCAAGTATAAACATGGCTCTCTATAAAAATTTTTAGGCGGTGCGTCAATGTTGGGTTTCCCCGTTGCCGACGCTTTCCCGTTTTGTTGTTTAGTTTGAGTTTGTGTTATCGGTACATTACAGAGAAGCAGCGACCAATGCATTTTTAATTTTTAGGCAAAAGAACAGCGCTTCAATATTTTTGATTCAATAGCAAAAAAACACTTTTTGCACACTTCCAAATAATGGCTCGTTTTTTTTCAGGTCCAAACCCGCTTCGTGTCAGCATATACTCGCCGAAGCAATTTCGGAGAAACCTGCTGCCCAACTAGGCAGCAGGGGCAAAAAAATCCCACCAAGCTGAAACTTTACCTTTCCCTATCCCGTCACCCCAATGAACGCAGTTATACAGAGCAAAGCATGAAGCTTGAAACATTCCAGAAGGACATTCTGCCCATCAAAGACAAGCTGTACCGGGTCGCCTTGCGCATAACGGGCAATCCGGCGGAAGCAGAGGATGTCGTGCAGGAAACCTTCATCAAGCTATGGGAGCGGCGCGGCGAACTGCAAGACATTCAAAACCTGGAAGCCTGGTGCATGCAAATGACAAAGAACCGTTCCATCGACAAAAGGCGGCTCCGGCACAACCATTCGGAAGGGCTGGAAAGCGCCTACAGCCTGAGCAGCCCGGAAGCCGGCCCTGACCGGCAGGCAGAGCTTTCAGATGAGATAGCGCAGGTCAAGCAGCTGATGCAGGAACTGCCGCCCAAACAGCGGCTTGCTATGCAACTGCGCGACATTGACTGTCTCAGCTATCAGGAAATCAGCGATACGCTGGACATGCCCCTCAACCAGGTAAAAACGAACATCTTCCGGGCTCGCAAGAGCCTGCGGTCAAAACTTGTGCAACTATGGACCATAAAATGACCCGCCAACTGCTGGACAAATACTTCGACGGCAAGACCAGCCTGCAGGAAGAAGCGCAACTGCGCCGAGCTTTTCAGACGGAAGAACTGCCGGAAGACCTGCAGCCTTTCCGCCCGCTGTTCCGCTATTTCCAGGAGGAACAACCTGCTTCGCTCTCCGGAGACTTCGACGAGCAGTTGCTGGACAAACTTGAGGAGGCACCCCCTCCTGAAAAGGGCATCCTGCGCTTCCTGCCCCATCGGGGCGGGCTGCTTCGCGCCGCCGCTGTCCTCGCATTGGCACTAGGGGTACTGTGGCTCTACCAGCCAACCGAGACAAGCCCGGAAACCGCCTCCATCGATTGGTCGAAATACGAAGTAAAAGACCCCCGAGAAGCTTTAGAGATTACGCAGTCTGCCCTGCTTCGAGCTTCCAGCGAACTCAACCAAGGCACCTCAGTCGCCAGTCAGGAGTTCGATACCAAGCTCAAACGGGTAGGCAAATATTTCAATTGATTTCACCCGGCTTTTTTAACTTTTAAACCGTTTACCGCCATGAAAAACCTGAAGTGGTTAATCGCGACATTATTCCTGGGCATGGCCCAGATGGCTTCCGCCCAAACCGACAACCTCAACGCCATCGACAAATACTTTCAGAAGTATGTGGAAGACGAGCGCTTCACCGTTGTCTACATCAGCTCCAAGTTGATGAGCATGTTCGGCAAACTAGATGTTGAATCCATGGAAATGGACGACAAGGAGACCGCTGCCATCATCGACCTGGCCAGCGACCTCGAAGGCATCCGCATCCTGGTATCGGAAGAGAATGCCGAGGGTTTCTATAAGGAAGCCAAGTCCAAAATTGACACCAAAGAGTACGAAGTGCTGATGACCGTCCGCAACAAGGATGAAGAAAAGGTCGACTTTCTCATTAAGGACGATGCCGACATCATCAAGGAGCTGCTGCTGCTCGTGGGCGGGGGCGATCAGTTTGTACTGATGAGCTTCGTCGGCGATATCGACATGAACAAGATATCAAAGCTCATCAACGAATTTGACGACAAAGAGGAGGAGATGGAGGAAAAGCAATAAGCCGCCCCGGCAGTACAAGCTGCCTCCCGGGCTACAATGCCTTCTGTATGCACCTTGCCTCGCCTCACGGCTCCCTTTCGGCTGATGGAGCACGGTGCATCGGCAGCAGTTCGGCTGCCGGCAAGCCCTACATCTTAGCCTCTTCATTTGTTAATGCTTAATTTCGCTGTCATGAAACCCATATCTCTGTTTTTCTCCATGCTCATTGCTATTGCCCTTTCTTCCTGCGGCACGCCCAAGAACACAGCGCAGTTTTACCAGATGCACAAAAACCGCCCGGGCGTAACCAACTTCAAGCTGCCGGGATGGCTGGTATGGCTCGGCGGCGGCATCGCCTACAACAGCGTACGGGACGAAGACACCCGTGCGGCACTGCGGGTAGCTCGCAAAGTAGGGAAACTCCGTATCATGGCTTCGGAAAATGCGGCGGTTATCCCCGCCGAAGAAGTCCGCGCTTTTATGAGCAATATCCAACAAAATGGCTACGAGCAGTTGCTGAGTGTGCGCGAAGGCCGCAGCAGTACAGTCAACATCATGATCAACGACCGCCGCGATAAAATCCGCAACATGCTCATCCTCGTCAACGACGAAGACGGCTTCGTTTTCCTCGACCTGAAAACCCGCCTCAAGTACAAGGAAATCACTGAGCTGATCAATTACTTCCTGGAAAAAGAAGAGGAAGAAGAGGCACCGATTGAAGAAAAGCCCAGAGCCTAAGTGCTTGTTTGGAGCAACCTTT
>CAYNIT010000185.1:0-9842 GCA_964397205.1 uncultured Phaeodactylibacter sp.
GCGCACAAAATAACTTCGCCTATTCTAGGTAACTTGTTATTGCGCGACCCCTAAGTAAAACAGGCAGGGCTACTCTTGCTGGAAATTGTACAAGCGCTCCGTCCAATCGTAAGGGCGGAACCGCAATTTCCAGGCTAAAGGCTCTAACGGCAGGTTGCTGTACAAGAGCCGGCGCAAGCCGCCGTAACCTCCGAAATCCCCCAGATACCAGAGAAACAACTGACTGACGTATAGGGTGAGGTTGCGCCGATTGATCTCGGTCTCTTGTTCCAAAAAAGACTTGGTGGCAATGTCCAGTTGCTGGTCTATGTTGTCAGAACTGTAAAAAGCGATAGGCGGGCAGCTCTTAGCACCGCAATTGAGGGCGAAATGAATGCGGCAATCCGAGCGCTTCAGAGACAAACGATAAATCATAGGGCGGTAAAAGGGGCTAGGCAGAAACCCGGCAGCCCACTTTGCCCGGCAGCGCCGCAGTATGCCATGCTCAATTTCATCTAAAGTAAACCGCCGGCCAGCCAAGGGGACCAATTTCATGCTAAAAATCAGCGGCCGTTCCCAGCCTAACTCTCGCAGCAGCAAATAGTAAGCGTTGTAGATGTTAACCCAAAAGGCTTTCTTTTCCTTTTCCGAAACCAGCCCCCGCCGCAAGTCATCAAAGTTCAGGCTCGCCAGTTCCACTTCGAGTGGCTTGGTCGGTTTACCTGCTTTGATGTGGCGCAGAAGCTGTTCGGCTTGTCGTTGGAAATTCATTTAAACCTTTTTAGTCTAGAAGTTATAACAACGAAAAAGGGTGAAGAGTTAGCAGAGGCCGGATAATTAGGCTACAGCACCCAATTTTCAGGCCAACAGAATATCGGCGACTTTTTCCACTGGCTGCTGGCAGATGAAGTTGCGGCATACGTAAATTGGTGTGCGGCCGGGCAGGCCAGGCCGGGTGAGCAGCGGATAGGCTTCAGACGATTCCTGATTAGCGATTAAGACGTGCAAGCCGAGAAAAGCAGCATTAGCTTCTCGGGTTTTCTGCAAAGCTTCGCCCCCTACGATGGCAATTTCTAACCAGCCAAACGCCTGGCCAAGCAACAGCTTACCCCAGCTAGCGTGGGGCAAGGGTTGATCCATCAATTTGGGCAGAGCTGCCTTCAGCATAGCTTCTGAACGCTGCCGCCAGGCGCTGCGGCCAAGCAATAAGCCCAATCGCTGGTAGTTGGCAGCCATAGCAGCATTAGCGGAAGGCATGTCTTCTTCGCTGATGGGCAGGCGGCGCATCGGCGTATCCTTAAGGTATCGAGAAGTGTAACAAAACAACGGGCTTTGCCGCCGCCCGAACTGCTCTTCGGCCTGCGCTAGCATTTCCGCCGCTTTCGATAGCCAAGCGTGCCGTTGCAGGATTTGATGGCCGTCCAGCAGAGCAGCGATGTAGTAGGCATAACCATCGAGGAAAGCCGGCTGGCCTGCCCCGGCTTGGTGCCGCAGCGGCCGGTCCTTACGCACTATTTCTCGTTCTATAAACAGTAAAATACCCTCGGCAACCGCTAAGTCATCCCCATCTCCTAAGGCAGCGTACCCCTCCAAGAAGGCTTGTGCGGCAAGCGCGTTCCAGGGTAGCAATTGCTTTTCGTCGCGGGCGGGTGGCACCCGGTTCTGGCGTTCTGCCAAGAGCCGCTCCCGGCTGCGCCGCAGATAAGCTTCCACCTCCGCCTGATCCACTCCCTTGCGGGCAGCGTAGGAAGCAAGGGGTTCTTCAGCGTAGAGCGTGTTGCGCCCCGCCCAGTTTCCTTTGGGCAGTACAGAGTAGTAATCGCAAAACCAGCCCGGTTCATTCTCCAGCAGTTCCACGATCTGCTCGTAGCTCCAGGTGTAGTAACGCCCTTCTTCTCCCTCTGTCTCCGCATCGAGCGCGGCGTAGAACCCTCCGTTCGGCGCCTGCCAAGCATCGCGCATGAAGTCCAGCGTTTGCCGGATGGCTTGAGCGTAAATTGGCGCCCGCCGCCAGCGGTATAGCTTACCCAGCATTTGCACGATCAGAGCGTTGTCGTACAGCATTTTCTCGAAATGCGGCACCCGCCACTTTGGGTCAACCGTATAGCGGGCAAAACCACCGCCTAGGTGATCCCGCATTCCTCCCAGCAGCAGTTGTTCCACTGTTTTTTCTAAGTGCTGCATGGCCGGAAGATCGGAGGTGTACCAGGCGTAATAAAGCAGCCACTCCAGCGCCATTGTATTGGGGAATTTAGCCCCGCTGCCGAAGCCAAAGTGCTTCGAGTCATACTGCTTAGCGAGCTGCCGCTGCACAAATTCTGCAGTAGCGGAAGACCAATCGCCATCGGCCAATTTGCGCGGGGGGCGCTCCCGGCGCGCCATACGCTCTTCTACCTTACTGGCTTCCGCCTCTACCGCCCGGCGGTTGTGGTAAAAATTGTAGGCAGCCAACTGCAGGGTATCCATCCAAGAAGGCTTTCGGTTGTCGGATTCGGGCGGGAAATAGGTACCAGCGTGAAAAGGCCGCCCTTCGGGTGTCAGGAAAACCTGCAAGGGCCAACCTCCGTTTCCGGTGATGGCTTCACAGGCAGCCATGTAGTAACGGTCGAGATCGGGGCGCTCCTCCCGGTCAATCTTGATGTTGACAAAGTGCTCGTTCATGAAAGCTGCCACGGCTTCGTCCTCAAAGCTCTCCCGAGCCATCACATGACACCAATGACAGCTGCTGTAGCCAATGCTCAGCAGAATAGGCCGATCCTGCCGACGGGCTTGCGAAAGGGCTTGTTCTCCCCAAGGCTGCCAGTTAACGGGATGATGGGCGTGCTGGCGCAAATAAGGGCTGCGGGCCCGCTGCAGTTGGTTCATTACTTCCCTTTTTCTGCAAAGGTGATGCTCCAGATGCCACGCAAATCCCCCGCCTCGTAGCCAATGGCTTCATCCTCTGGATACAACTCTTTGATGACTGCGTAATCTTCCTCCTTCAGGCTTTCCCCCAATTTGCCGTGGCAATTCAGGCAAAGCTCTTGCATACGGATGGGAGCGTAGAAGGCAATTTCTCCGCTTTCCAACTGCCGCACGACCGGCTTGGGCCGCTCTCCAGCTTCCATCTGAGCGTGATAGGCATCAATAATTGCTTGTTCCCGCTCGGTGGGCTCGTCTTTAGGGTTGCGCACTTTATCGCTCGCCCGGCGGATAGTAGCGCCGTACACTTCGGACAGGCTGTCTACCAAGGGGTAAGCCACCGTATTGCAGTAGCGTACGGCATTGGGAACGCCGCCTTCCTGCAGGGAGGCTTTGAGCTGGCCGCTCAGGGCTTTAAAAGTTCCCATAGCGATTTCCATGCCCTGTTTTTTGTACTGTGCACTGTCAAAGGCAGCAGTTGTTTGTTGGTCTGATGCATCAGTGGCTGTGCCTGTTTCGCCGCCGCAGGCAGCCATGTAGGCCATGAGAGCCATGATCAGGATAGGGTAAAGTGTTTTTTTCATTTTTTATTTGCGATTGGTTACGGAATAAGAGCGATGGAGCGGCTTCCGCGGCTGTTTTTAGTGCTGGGCCTGCCCTCCTCTGCCAGATTAATGATCCTAAAATAAAAAAATAGCGCCGCCGGAAAAGGAGCAGCGAGCCATGCTGCTGCCTCTATCTTTGCTCGGGCGGCGCCATTCCAATTACTGAACTTATGTGGTGCCAGCTACGGCTAGCATGGCTATTCCGATCTGGCCCTGTTTTGCTTTACGCTACCGCCTCAATGGCCTCGTCAATTGTATCCTGCGAAATCGTAGTGGGGCAGGCGTACTCCGACAGGGGAGCATCCGTTTCCTCGATGGCTCTCCATCCGCCTACGATATCCACAATATTGTGGTACCCGCGGGACTTGAGGATGGAAGCCGTTATGAGAGAACGGTAACCTCCCAGGCAGTGCAGGTAATAGGTTTGCTGACGCTGCAGGCGGTTCATGTTCTTATTGATGTAATCCAGCGGGAAGTTGTCAGCTACGCTGACGTGCTGGGTCAGGTACTCTGTAGGCTTGCGCACATCGAGCAGGTTCCGGACCTGGCCGGTGGTCAGGCGTTGGGTGAACTCCTCCGCCGAGATAGCATTTATGGTGTCTGTTTCCTTACCTGCTGCTTTCCAGGCTTCGATACCTCCCTTTAAGTAGCCCAGGGTATTGTCATAACCGACTCGAGACAGGCGGGTGACTACCTCTTCCTCCCGGCCTTCTTCTGCCAGGAACACAATTGGCTGCTGCAGGTCAGTAATCAAGGCACCTACCCAAGGGGCGAAATTGCCGTCCAAGCCGATGAATATAGCGTTCGGGATGTGGCTGTCCCGGAATGCCATCTCGGAGCGGGTATCGAGCACGATTGCTCCCTGCCGCTCAACGATGGATTCAAACTCCTCCACGTTCAGAGCTACGGCGCCGCGCTTCAGCACGTCGTCGAAGCTGCCGTAGCCAGCCTTGTTCATCTTGGCGTTTTTGGCAAAGTACTGGGGCGGCGGCATCAAGCCGGCGGTCAGCTCTTGAATGAACTCCTCCTTGCTCATATCAGCCCGCAGCGCGTAGTTGGTTTTCTTCTGGCTGCCCAAAGTGTCCCAGGTATCGTCACTCATATTTTTTCCACAAGCGGAGCCGGCTCCGTGCCCTGGGTAAACCAAAACGCCATCCGGCAAGGTCATGATCTTTTCCCGCAGGCTGTCGTACAACCAGCCTGCCAGGTCCTCGGTTGTCACTTCGCCAGATTTCTGGGCGAGGTCCGGGCGGCCGACATCGCCAATGAAGAGGGTATCTCCAGTAAAGATGCTGAAAGGTTCTCCTTGCTCATCCAAAAGCAGGTAGGTGGTGCTCTCCGGCGTGTGCCCCGGGGTGTGCAGCACCTTGATGGTAAGGGCTCCTAGCTTCAGCTCTTCGCCATCCTCTGCCATGTACTTTTCGAAGGAAGTCTCCGCCTTCGGGCCGTACACAATAGCCGCGCCGGTCTTCTCGGCCAGGTCTAAGTGGCCGGAGACAAAATCAGCGTGGAAGTGGGTTTCGAAAATGTATTTCAGCTTTGCCCCTTCCTTCTCCAGTTTTTCCAGGTAAGGCTGGGTTTCCCGCAGTGGGTCGATGATTGCAGCTTCCCCATTGCTTTCGATATAGTAGGCTGCCTCTGCCAGGCATCCGGTATAGATTTGTTCGACTTTCATGGTCTGATCTAATTTTAGTGTTATCGCTTTATTGACAGTACAAAGATAGGCAACTGGGGGGCAGGGTATCAGTGATTGGGGTCACAAGCCAAAGCCGGGGGCTGCTCGAGCGCGATACAGGCAGCGCTCAACGAAAAATGCCGCTGCCCGGCCTTAGCCGGGAGCGGCAACTGAAGATTGTTCCCACGGTTTTTTGCGCAGGTTACATGTATTTTCTCATGAATTGGTAGAAGTCTTCTTTTAGCGCTTTGTAAATCTGCCGGAAAGAAGCGAGTTCCCCGCGCATGTATTCGTGGAAATCGGGGTCGGCGGGGGCTTCTTCTCCGCTCTGTAGAGCCTGGGCAATCTTTTGTTCGTGCACTTTGATGTTGTGGTGCAGTTCGTCCAGCACTTCCTTTTGGCGGATGAATTGGTTCTGGAAATGCTCCAGCTCGCTCAGTACTTCCTTGCTAGTGTATTTATTGACGAGTTCCTCCAGCCGGTGTTCGTATATTTTCAGTTCATCGGCAAAGAAATTCAGCTCATTGGCCCAAAGGCGGTGCTCGAAGTGAAGGCCGGCTAACTCATTTGATTTGATCACCATGGCTATCGTGTTTTATTCTTTAATCAATTTGTTCTCAGTGAGGCAGTAGCGCAGCACGTCCTGAGCGGTCACCAGTCCAATGAGTTCTCCTTTATCTACGATGGGCATGGCGTGTAGGATGTTGCCCAAAAACACCTCTCCTACTTCTCGCAGGGAAGTATCCGGGCTTGCAGTTGCCAATTGGCGGGTCATAATATCGGCCACAGTGGAAGTTGCCCCGGAGGCTGGCGCCTGATGGAGATCGTACTTGCTGATGACGCCTTGCAAATCGCCGTTTTCGTTGACGACCGGGAGGTGGTGGATATTATAAGCCATGAACATTTGCTCAACTTTGGAAAGAGCATCGGTGGGCTGTACTACTACAAGTTCCCGGCTCATGATTTCCCGAACCGGAATGTCGATGGATTTGGTCATGGCGCTGCGTATTTTGTTCTCTATTGCCAAAGTGATTAATCTCCCGGCTGTATACGATGAGATCGGTCAACGGGGGAACTGAGGTTTGTCAAACCATAGCGGTAAGCGCAAAAAGGTGTTGCGACATTTGGATTACAGGCTTACCTTTAGGGTTTTACCTGTTCATGCCATGCAAAAATTATTATTACCTGCCGCCCTTTTATTGGTGTTGCTCAGCAACAGCTGCCGGCCGGAAGGCCACGGCCCGGAGGAGGAAGAAGCCTATGCTCTGGACCTGCCTGTTCATTTCCCTCCCCCTGCCCTACCTACCGACAATCAGCTGACGGAGGCCCGGGTCGCTTTGGGCCAGCGCCTTTTCCACGACCCCATACTATCGGCTGACTCCACCGTTTCCTGTGTCTCCTGCCATAAGCCTGGGCTGGCTTTTGCCGACAGCCTGCCCGTCAGCCCCGGTATCAAAGGCCGTCTCGGTTTTCGCAATTCGCCCAGCCTGATGAATGTAGCTTATCTTGATTTGGTCAACAAAGACGGTGGGGTGCCAAAGCTTGATTTGCAGCCAATTGTGCCCATTGAAGACGAAGCGGAAATGGGCTTGCACATCCTTTCGGCCGCCGAGCGACTGAACGCGCAAGCTGGCTATCGGGAAGACTTTCTGCGTGCATACGGGGCGGAAGCGACCCCTTTCACCATTACACGGGCGTTGGCTGCTTTTATGCGTACGCTCATCAGCGGGGACAGCCCCTACGACCGTTACGTACAGGGGCGGGGCACCCTGAGCGCAGCAGCGGAACGGGGCAAGGCATTGTTCTTTAGCAGCCGCACCAACTGCAGCAGCTGCCACGCTGGATTTAACTTTACCGATAACAGCTTTCGCAACAATGGATTGTACACCAACTACGAGGACAAAGGCCGACAGCGGATAAGCGGCCAGGCCGGGGACATCGGCAAATTCCGGGTGCCCAGCCTGCGCAATGTAGCCCTGACCGCACCCTATATGCACGATGGCAGCTTGCCTGACCTGCAAGCGGTACTGCAGCACTACAACGGGGGCGGAAGCGGGCATGCCAATCAAGACAGCCTGATACGCCCTTTAGGGCTGAAGCCCTCGGAAATATCCGACCTGGAGGCTTTTCTTAACAGCCTTACCGATGAGGCTTTCCGGGAATGAGTCACTCCCGCAGCTTTCCGCTGAACCAACTCACTTTGGCGCTTACCGGGTTACCGGATGCCCGCCTAAAGGCAACCACCTGGCCCACATGCCAGAGCGCATCGGCGATCGGCCCATTGAATTGGTGCCAGAACGGAAAGCTGGAACGCTGATCACCGCGCTGAAACACGATGTCCATCCGGCCCAGCCCATCGGGCGGGCTCTGCCGCAGCAAGGTACTGGCTTCCTGCAGAAGCATAAGGGTTTCCCGCCGCAGCCCTGAGAAGTCTGCCGGCGCAGGCGGAGCGGGCCGTAAGTTGGCTTCGCCCCGGACAGCATTAACAATCATCCGCGACAAACCGTGGATGTGCACCAGGGTTTCCCGGCTTGCCCGGGCTTCCGGAGAAGGACGATAGGATAAGTCTTCAGGGCGCAGCCCCTCGGTCGCCCAGTAGTACCGAAAACCCAAGCCTTCAATCATACGGGCTGCTACCGTAGTGGGCTCGTAAGCATCAGGATAAGCAGGCATCTCCCGAAAGGGCAAGGTGTCTTTCATGAAAAAAAGTGTAAAAGTGGGCGCAGCTGCAGCAGCCGGCACGCCATCGGCATTTTTTAATTGTACGGGCGACACAAACAGCAGCGCAGGAAAAATGAGGTATATCATATGGTTCATTTCATAGTGCAAAGTCCTCCGCATCTGTTCGCAGGTCGTATAGAAAACCATTGATGACAGCGTAGTGGTAGACGCCGTTCTGCTCCAACAGCAAGGAAGGGTTGCCATACATACGCATATCGTTGGTGGGCGAGTTGCCTACCGGTACGATTTCCACCGGTTTATCATCGTACAGGGCGCGGGAAGGCCGTTTTTTCAACTGAAAGCTTGTATACCCCCGCCGCAGCATCGCAAGCAGATCTAGCTGTTGCAGGGCATCAAAATCTTCCAATGGCTCAGGGTAGGTTCTGCCAGAGACGGCTTGGTAGGCAGATGCTTGCAGTTCTTCGTAGCCATGTTGCGTAGACAAATCCCCAATATCGCTGATGCTCGCCCTCCAGTAAAAGTCGCGCTGATTGCTCAATTCAATTTCCCGATGCCGGAAGGCCACATCTACCGTGTAAGTATCGCCTTCGTAGCGCCACTTCAGCCCCCGCAGCAATAAGTCATGGTAATCACCTCCTTCGTTGTAGGGTATGTCTTCGTACCACTCGCGGGGAGCATCAGCGTATTGCCCGCTAGCAATGGCATCGAGGGCGGCCAGCAGTATGGTAAAGTGCAGCTGCCGCAGGTATTGCTTTTCAGGGTCTTCTGGCAAGCCTCCGCTTTCAATCAGTATGGTATTGGTGCCCCACTTTTGCATATTATCTCCAAATGCCCGGGGCTCGAAGGTGTCGTCATAGCGCCCTACCCTGCCAGGAATGTAATTTTGCAGGATTTCATTCATGTAAACGATCAGCTGCATAGCGCTTGCCCGCCCTTCGTTGATGTCTTTTTCGGTATTGAAGGCTGGAGCCAGAAAGGAAACGGAAGCGGTCTTAGGCTGATCGCCCGCTGCGTAGTAACGGTTTTGGTCGTGCAGGTTGAAGCCCCAAATAGCCTGGGTGCGCTCGCGGGCTGCTTTCAATATCTGCGATTCTGGGCTCTGCAGGCGCAGCGCATCGCGGTTGAGGTCGATATCCAGAGCATTACGGCGCTCATAGACTTCCGCGCCATCCGGATTGAGCATTGGGATGCAGTGCAGCCGGAGATTGGCACGCAGGCGCTGCCGCAGGCTGTCGAAATCATCGCCCTGCGCTTGAAAAAAGCGAAAGATATCCATGAGTGCCATGGTCGCGGTAGGTTCGTCTCCGTGCATCTGAGACCACAGCAGCACCGGAATGTCCCCCTCTCCTATCTGCACTTCGTAAATGGCGCGCGCTTCCACCGATTCCCCCAAATGCTGTACGCTAAAGGGGGGCGGCAACTCCCGGATCAAGGGTTCAATATCGGCATGCTTGAAGCGCCGGTCGGTTATGCTGCCTTCCCGGAACTGCCCATGGCTGTCGTGCAGGCGGCGGAACAGCGGATCGGGCTGGAAAGAATGGACAGAGGCAGACACCTTTTCTTTTTCTGACAACTGCCCGCCTTCCTTTATGCCTTCCCGGCAGGCAGGCAGAGCGAGGATCAACAGCAGTGCCATGTAGCAGAACCTTGATCCATGATGCAGCAACCATAGACGGTCGTGTGGTTCGAATGACATAATTTTGGCCGGCTCAGGGTTTCTAAGCGTATAGATTTCCCAATCTCGGTCGACATCAGAATTAGCCATATTGCCGTAAGTTTGAAATAAGCGCAGCATTATAAGAGCCTTTCCCATGTGGTAATGGAGCATGTCCTTTAGGTCAGGCAAACATTTTAAAGCAGTAATTGCACCGAAAAGGAAGGTTGAAAAAATCGTGGCGGGCGTAGTTAGACCGCCCGCCACGGTTGGCTTTAGGGATCGCAGAATAATAACTTACCCATTTAGACTCGTTCTTTTGCACGCTAACTGCGTTAAAAAGCCT
>CAYNIT010000186.1:0-6278 GCA_964397205.1 uncultured Phaeodactylibacter sp.
TGATTATCTTGAAAAATAGCAGCCGGATTGATAATCGGTAATACAAAATTGCTAAAAACTGTGCCCTGGAACCGGGTCAGGAGAATACCACGTGCGGTAGAATAGGCAATACTAAAGAGCGTAGTGGCAAGCATCTGATGGATATGTTCTCTTTGATCTTCGTCAATGACTACCCAGTCTTTCAAGTCTTCAACCTGAAAGTAAAAAAGCAATGAGAAAGCTCCGCTGGCAGCGGGGCTTTCCTGTTTCATTTTGGTAACCACCTGAAACGTTATACGGAGCCTGTACAGTTCGTCTTGAAGGTTTAAAGCCACGTCCTGACTGACATTCTGTGTGAAGCCACTTACTTCTGAGGTTTCAAAACCTTCCGGATGCTCGACTGCAGTTTTTTCAATATGCACTGCTTTCAAGTTGAGCTTCTCCGGTTCAATCTGTGGATCATTTTTGCTCATGCTACGAACTGCTTCTGATCACTGCCCTTTGCTTTTGGCTCAACTGTAGCCTTGGAAAAGGTAGTAGCTTTATCAATTAGGTTCTTTTGAGGTGAAACGCTAATGGTAAAACCAGTAGGCCCTTCTATTTTTTTCCAGCCTAAAGAAGCAGCTCCCGCTGCATCCGATACTTCCAAAATAGGCTCACCTAGCGCCGCTTCCAATTTAGCCAGAGACCGGAGGGTCAAATTATGCTCTCCGGAGAGCCATTTGCTGATTTCCGACTCCTGCTTGCTGAGCCGTTTCGCCAAACTCTTTTGTGTCAGGTTATTGCTCTCCATGATCTCCCGGATGCGCCTGGCCATATCCACCTGACGCCGCACAAAGATTTTTACATCTTCAGGGACTTCCTGAAGTGCGCTGCGCAGAGCTTGGTTTCGTTTCTTTGCCATGGGATAGTGGTTTGTGTTGTACTACGGATGAGCGGATTAATTTAGAGTTTAGTGCATCTGTGGTATTATCTGACGGCGAGCCGTTGGTTTTCATCCTATACCCATTGTCGTCAAAAATACGGAACGGGTTGTAAAAAAACATTCACGAAAGATAAAAGGAATCTAGTCACCCTCCCATCATTTTTTTCGCTCTGGTGCAAGGTGTACTCAAATCCATATGCATATTGTCTAATGGTACCGGCGATTCTTCTCCCTTCGACAGAGCCGAATACGTCAAAAAACCTTTCACTTTTAAGCCATGTCTGTCCTAAGCTTATGTCGTAAAAACTTTCTTTAGAGTCTAAGTATTCTAATCCATCAAGATCGATCTCGTCAATGGGACGATTGCTTGCAAATTGATAAGGTGTCAACTCAGGATAGCTCTTCGTCAACGGATTCACACTCAAAAACCGCCCCACAGCCGAGTTATAAATCCGGGCTTAGGCTTAGGCCCCTGATATCCCAAGCCTTCGCGAGTCGTAATGTGTCTCCCCACCCCACTGACTGCCCCTATCCCTTTCTTTTCCGTTGAAACCAAAGCGATAGCTGTTTTTAGGGACACCGCTGGAAGCGGTATTGTTTTCGTCGGCGATGTAGTCGCGGGCGCTCAGCGTGGTGGGCAGGAAGTGCTCTGCGAAGCCGTCGTTGTCGGGGTCCTGCGGGTCTTTGCGGTCGTTGATCACCGCCATGACGTTGCCGAGGTGGTTGGTGATTTCATATTTCTTTTGGCCGAGCCAGGAGGAGGTCGGGGCAGAGAAAGAAAATGCCCGGAGTGGCTGCTTGACTCCAATCCGGCTGCTACCGTATATGTGCTGCTCGCGCAGGCTGAACAGAGACTCTTCCTCCAATACCATTTGATAGGAGGACTCGGGGGAAAACTCCTTCGTCACCGGTATACCCCCGTATTTGGGTAGTTGGACAAAAAAGCATACCGGTGCTCAGGCCATAACTCACGGCTCCTCCAGCTCATCCAACTCCCCCATTTTTTTCAGGATATCAAAAGTTTCCCGGGCCTCTTTTTCATCCACCACCTGAATGGCAGCGCCCACATGCACCAGCACGTAGTCGCCCACTTTGGCTTCCGGCACCATCGTCAGGTTGACCTGCTTCATAATGCCGTCGAACGAGACCTTGCCGATGCGGAAAGTCTCGTCCAAATGGTCTGTAATGGCTTCTAGTTTTCCGGGAATAGCCAGGCACATATCAAGCGAGTTTTTGCTGTTCGGCCAATAGCCAGTCGTACCAGGCCTCCAGGCCGGTGCCAACGGTAGCGGATACTTCGAGGAGCTCGATGTCCGGATTCACGCGGCGGGCGTATTCCTTGGCTTTGTCCACGTCAAAGTTCACATACGGCAGCAGGTCGATCTTGTTGATGAGGCACAGCTGCGAAGAGTGGAACATGTCCGGGTACTTGATCGGCTTGTCGTCGCCTTCCGTCACGCTGATGATGACCACGCGCTGGTTTTCGCCCAGGTCAAACATCGAGGGGCAGACGAGGTTGCCGACATTTTCAATAAACAGCAGGCTATTGTCCCGGGGCTTGAGCTTTTGCAGAGCTGTTTGCACCATATCGCTCTCCAGGTGGCAGCCCTGCCCGGTATTGACCTGCACGACCGGCACGCCGATCGCGTCAATCCGGTCGGCATCGTTGAAGGTCTGCTGATCGCCTTCGATGACGTAGAAGTCGGCCCGCTCCTTCATATCCTGCAGCGTGCGCTCCAGGATGGCGGTTTTGCCCGAGCCCGGCGAGCTGACGAGGTTGACCGCCAGCATATTCTTGGCGGCAAAGTAACCCCGGTTGCGCTCGGCCAGCAGTTGGTTGTGGTGGAGGATGTTTTGCTCCAGCTCTACTACCGCCTGTTTGCCGTGGCTGTGTGTATGCCCGTGGTGGTGATGGCCATGCTCGTGGGAATGGTCTTGCCCGTGGGCATGATGATGCTCATGGCTGTGATGGTGGTGACTGTGGCTATGATCGTGCCCGTGCTCGTGGCTGTGGGCGTGTTGGTGTTCTTGTTCGTTCGGCAGCATGACGCGTGGCCCTTTGTTGTCGCTGCCGCAACCGCATACTCCGCACATAGTTTTATCTGGTTTTGGATGGGGCAGGGGCTGCTTCTTCGGCCAGCGTGAACGCCAGCGATTTGACATTCAGCTCCTTGCCCGCGATGATTTTTTTAAAATAGCCGTTGCAATGGGGGCAGGCGTCAAAGTGGTGCTGCAGGGTGAATTCTCGCTCACACTCCAGGCACAACGCCCGGCCCTCCCGTTCTTCGATAATGCGTTCGGCACCTTGGAGCACCGTGCCTTCTACCGCGGCGGGCCAAACGAAGTACAAGGACTCCAGCTGTATACCGGCCAGCTGGCCGATTTCCAGCGTGATGGAGTCTATGCGTTGGGCTTTAGCCTCCTGAAAGGCTTTTTCAGCGATATTGACTACCCCAAGGGCGATCGACATTTCATGCATTCTCCCGCTGTTTTCTCCGGTACAGGAAATACCCAATGACAACTACTGCTGCCAGTAGTATAGGGATAAAATGGCTTGGTGAACTCAAAAAGTGGAATGGCTCGTGGCCTTGCCCGTGCCCATGGCCGCCGTGGGCGAAAGCGGCAAGCGGCAACAGAGCCGCAGCGATTGCGATGGGTTTCTTCATAATGTCAATTCATTTTATCACAATGATAGTGAAGGCTATTCAATATAGGAGTGATTTTTGTCATTATTGTGCCATAGCAATGCTCATCTCGAAGCTGGGAAGCGCTATTTTATTTTTGCAGGCTGGCCTTTTGCGATTAAAGTAGATTGCTCGTAGCTTGTGGGCTTGCTATTTGGGGTGAGGAGTTTCCGGCTTCGCTCCCTAAGCTACGTCGGACGATGAAGGGGGGCAACTCTTCAACTTTACAACTTTAAAACTTTACAACCTTACAACTCTTCAACCTCCCAACTCTTCAACTTAAAACCTTACAACTTTAGAACCTTACAACTTACATCATAAAGCAAAAGCCATGCGAGCCATAGAAAGCAGACTTAGCCATTGCCTGAGCTTGGAGGCAGCCGTTGTCAGGGCGGCGCTTCAGGCGCAGATCACACAGGTCATTCAGCAATCGGCAGAAGAAGGAGGCGTATGATCAGCGATACCTACCATATCCACATCCGGGGGATGGTACAAGGCGTGGGGTTTCGTCCCTTCGTCTACAAATTGGCGCAAGCCCATCGGTTAAATGGCTGGGTCAACAATACCACTGATGGTGTGCACATCAAGGTGAACGCGGCGGAATCGGCTGCGGAAGCCTTCGTGCAAGATGTGCTGGAGCAAGCACCTACCCACGCTATTATCACCAGCCATAGTTGGCAGCGCGTTCCGCATGAGGCCTTTTCAGACTTCCGTATTGTCCACAGCCAAAATAGCACGGAAGGAGCGCTGTTGCTGACGCCCGATTTTGGTATGTGTGCCAAGTGCAAAGCCGACATACAAACTCCATCTGACCGGCGTTTTCAATACGCTTTTACCACCTGCACATACTGCGGCCCGCGCTATTCTATTGTCCAAGATTTGCCCTACGACCGGGAGCGGACGGCCATGGCTGCATTTGAAATGTGCCCGGCCTGCCAAGCGGAATACGATGATGTAGAAGACCGCCGCTACTATTCGCAGACCAACTCCTGCCCCGACTGCGCGGTAGAGCTGTCGCTGTACGATACCAGCTTGCAGGCACAACGGGAAGGGCTCAGCCAACAGCAGATGACAGAGGCTACGGTGCAAGCCTGGGAAAACGGACAAATCGTCGCCATCAAAGGCATAGGCGGTTACCTGCTCACTTGCAATGCAGAAGACAGGGCTGCGATCCAAACCCTACGTGCCCGCAAGCGGCGCCCGAGCAAGCCCTTGGCTCTCATGTACCACGACCTGCTCATCATGGCGGAAGACCTTGAAGTCGGAGCGGCCGATATAGCTGCCCTGCAACAGCCCGCTGCACCTATCATGCTGATAACACTGAAAGCAGCCCCCCTGTCGGCTATCCCTTTTGGAGAAGTAGCACCCGGCTTATCCAGGGTGGGCGCCATGCTGCCCTACACGCCCCTGTATGATTTGCTCCTACGCCAATTCGGCAGGCCCATCGTGGCAACGAGCGGCAATATCAGCGGCAGCCCTATCATCTACGACAACGAGGATGCCGCGAACTACCTCTCGCCCATAGCTGATCTCATACTGATGAACAACCGGGATATCATCGCCCCGCAGGATGACAGCGTGCTCATGCACAGCCCCTTGCATCGTCAGCCAGTGTTGCTGCGGCGCTCGCGCGGGCTGGCACCTAATGTACTACAGCAAGTGGGAGCGGACTGCCTGCTTGCCACTGGCGCTTCGCTGAAAAGCAGCTTCGCCTACGCTGTCAACCGAAACGTGTATTTAAGCCAGTATCTGGGCGATACAGAAAACTTTGAATCGCAGCGCAGCTACGAGCGCGTCCTGCAGCACTTCCTGCAGTTGTTTGGCAAGCAGCCGGCAGCGGTGGCCTGTGATTTGCACCCCGCCTATTTCAGTACGCAGAAAGCGGAAGCACTGTCTCAGGAATGGGGGGTGCCTCTGGTAAAAGTACAGCATCACTTGGCACATTTTTACGCCCTTTTGGGAGAGCAGGGCTTGCTGGATGACCCCAAGCCCACCCTTGGCTTTATCTGGGATGGGACTGGCCTGGGCTACGACGGGCAGGTATGGGGCGGTGAATGCTTCCTATACGAAAAGGGCGCTGCCCGCCGCTACAACCATATCAACTATTTTGACTTCGTGCTGGGGGATAAAATGCCTAAAGAGCCCCGGCTGTCCGCCCTGGCTATAGCACATATGCTCCCGGAAGCGCAGCTGGCACTCGAACCGCTGTTCACCAGAACGGAATGGGGTGTTTACCAGCAGCTGCTGCAGCAGGAGAACCATCTGCAGTCCTCCAGCGTGGGGCGCTTGTTTGACGCAGCGGCGGCTATGCTGCTGGATATGGGCAAGCAAACGTACGAAGGGGAAGCGGCGATGCGGCTGGAAGCACAGGCCCACCATTACTTCCGGCAGAACTCTCCGAGGCGGGAACTTTCTTACTTGTACGAGCGGCCTATGCCGGCGCACTTGCCCCGCTTTTTGCTGCAGCAACTGCTGAAAGGCAAAGCCGAAGGGGTAGAAACTGCCGTACTGGCCGCCCGTTTTCACCTGACGTTGGCCGATTATGTGGGGCGGGTAGCGGAGCAGGCGGGGGGGGAGCGCCTGGGCTTTAGTGGCGGGGGGGGTTTAAAAAACTGTGGGGGGGGGGTTTTTTAAAGGGGTTTTTGAAAAGAGGTTTGGGTGTGTTTTTTTTTTAAGTTTTCGCCCGGTGA
>CAYNIT010000186.1:6288-9827 GCA_964397205.1 uncultured Phaeodactylibacter sp.
GAGCAGGCGGGGGTGGAGCGCCTGGGCTTTAGTGGCGGGGTGTTTCAAAACGCTTGGCTGGTGGACTTGATACAGCGGTTTTGGAAAGACCGGTTTGCGTTGTATTTTCATAGCAGCTTGCCGCCGAATGATGAGAATGTGGCGTTTGGGCAGTTGGTGTATATTGCTCAGAAGGGTGTTTGTTAGAATAATTTATACTGCGTTTCTTTTTTCGGATAAAATACGCCAATTATCACAAAAGGGTTACGACTGGTGTTATGGTGCTTTTGGGTGGTTCCTAAAAAAAGGTAAATATCCTTTTTATTAAAAAACTCGTATTCAGGATACTTCCTGTAAGTGTATTCAATTAAATCTCTTCCAGAAAACCTCCCAAAGTAACGGCAAATAGCAGATACCACTTGCTGGTCTTTTTTCTTTAGTTGCGGGAAGAACAACTCAGGTGTTTCCTTTCTCCAGCTTTTACTTTTTTCCGTGCTTAATATCCCATATTTGACCAATGTGCCGGCATCAGCAGCCGCTCTGAAAGAATAAGCGCCGAATTTATATGGAACAAAATCGAAACTGGGCATCTCTTGCTCCTGGCTGATTAAAAAAAGGAGTTTTTGCAGCTTCAAACGGCCTAGAGTATCTCCACTTTTTTCAAGTAAAGCCAGCATTATTTTCCGGCGGTAGTACATTTTATAACTAAACTATTCGTTGTAAAAGCATATAAATTTACACAAGTTAAGCTAAGTCTCGAAATTCTCAGAAACAAAAATCGTGATTTATAAGTCCATTTAGTTTTAATTCCTTACTATCTGGACCCAAACCAGATTGTCGTAAGCAGGTACAGAGGTCGACTACTATCGAATAGCTTGCTGTATTAGATCAACGCCGTAGCAGGTCTTTCGGGGGCTAAACTCTAAAAGCTGCCAAAGGCAACCAATAGCCGTAAA
This sequence comes from uncultured Phaeodactylibacter sp., assembly GCA_964397205.1. GTDB lineage: Bacteria > Bacteroidota > Bacteroidia > Chitinophagales > Saprospiraceae > Phaeodactylibacter. The sequence continues at coordinate 7,224 of CAYNIT010000186.1, forward strand.
GCCGTGTTTCAATAGCATTTCCACCGGGTATTATCACAGGTAACTACTTGATATGTCAGAAGCAAACCTCTGAGTAGACTAGAACTTACAACACATCAGATATGGGTGTAGAAAAAGCAGCGCAGACTTCTATCGAGCAATACTTAGAGCACGAGTACAATACGCCACTTAAGCACGAGTACGAAAAGGGGGCTATATTGGCCATGACAGGGGGATCGATCAACCATGGGATACTATGTGGAAACGTATACAGTGAACTAAGGGCTGGCTTAACCAGAGCCGACCAGGAGGATTGCAGCGCCTTGGGCAGCGAGATCAGAATTCATATAGAAAAGGCGGATGCTATAGTCTATCCTGATGCAATGGTTATCTGCGGGGGATTGGAGACCTCTGCGGAAGACGCAGAAGCGGTCACCAACCCCAAGCTGGTAGTAGAAGTGCTATCTGACTCGACCGAAAGCTATGATCGGGGCGATAAGTTCCACAAGTACCGGCAATTGGATACGCTAGAGGAGTATGTACTAGTAGCTCAGGACAAGCCAGTAGTGGAGACCTACTACAGAAAAGAGGCCAATGTATGGGAGATCGCCCGATTCGTCGGCAAAGCACAACAACTTCAATTGAAAAGCATCGGCCTGCCCCTAGCTTTGGAAGCACTCTACACCGGTGTGCCATTCCCAGGCCCCAAATCGGAGTAGCCACGCGCCCGCTCCACCATTTTCATGCTTTCCATCTCTATACCCCGCCGGCGCAGCGCCTGGAAATCTTCTTTGATCAGAACGCGGATGCGCTCTTTCGGATGAAGCCAGCGCGGTAATTTTTTCGTCCTACCGTGCACTTCAGCCACAGGCAGCTCATTGTCGGCAGCTGACAGGGCATCAAAGGACTGATAGAGAGCAGTTGCTGCAGATCTGTTAAAATCATAGATCGCAGTATAGATATCTTTCCGAGTTCGTTTTGCTTTTAAACCCTACGGAATATGAAATGGCTCTTCTCTTTTTTCCTGCTGTTCGCTGTCAGCTTAAGCGCGCAGTCCTCTTTTACTGTGGGATTAATTGCCGGCCCTAATGTTTCCAAAATAGGGTTGCATCGGGTACCGGATGCATTGTCGGATATTGATCCATTCGGCCTGCGGTTAGGCTGGCAAGCCGGGCTTGCCGTAGGCTATAAGCTGAGTGAGCGCAGCCGCGTTTCGTTTCAGCCTGCCTTCGTCCGCCGCGGGCACAGTCAGGCTAGTCGGGTAGGAGCATCTTCCTCAATGCGCGTAGATTATCTTGACTTGCCAGTTGTCTATCGACACCGCCTGATCCACGCGTTCTACGCGGAAGCAGGGGCATTCCTGGGGCTGCGGCTCGGCAGCCAGTATTTTTCCAATGGGGAAGTTATTGAAAACCAGTTCGTCGGAGCCCTAATAGACTCGCAATCTGATACAGATTTCGGTGGTATACTGGGCATTGGCTACGCGTTCAGCGACCGTCTGAACGTCAACCTTCGGTTAACTCAGGGGCTGGTCAATCTTTACCCCGATATCGTATACACCGACCGGAACGGCTCGCCACTAGGCAGAGCGCCGTATCATCTCAATCGTTCCTTTATGCTGCTGATTGCTTACAACCTGTTTTAGTGCAGTTTGCAGACCGATTACTAAAGTCCCAACATGGTTTTAGTACCGGGCGGGCAGAAGCACCCTGCCATTCCGCCATTTTCTCTGCTCCAGGCGGCATTTGGACGGGCACCTCTTCCTATTGCCTTTTAAAAGCCCTATTTTCGCGCCGGATTGCAAAGCCTGCTAAAACGACGAACATGAGCAAGCGCACGGAAGTGAAAACGATTTTGGACAACCATCAGGAGCTGATCGGACAAGAACTGACGGTAATGGGTTGGGTGAGAGCCTTCCGCTCCAATCGCTTCATCGCCTTGAACGATGGCACAAGCATGAATACCCTGCAGGTGGTCGTAGACTTCGAGCAGATGGACGAAGCCGTTCTCAAACAGATCTCCTTCCACGCCTGCCTCAAGGCAAGGGGGAAATTGGTGGAATCCAAAGGAGCAGGCCAAGAGGTAGAGCTGATGGCGGATACTGTGGAGATCATCGGTGAGACCAACTTGGAGGAATACCCTTTGCAACCCAAGGAGCAGAGTATGGAATTCCTGCGGGAAAAGGCTCACTTCCGCATGCGCACCAACACCTTCAGCGCTGTTTTCCGCATCCGGCACGGCATTGCTTACGCCATCCACAAATACTTCAACGATCACGGTTACTTCTACCTGCACACGCCCATCATCACGGGTAGCGATGCGGAAGGGGCAGGGGAGATGTTCCGGGTGACCAATTTCGACATCGGCACCCCCCCGCGGACCGAAGCGGGCGAAGTGGACTTCAAGCAGGACTTTTTCGAAAAACCCACCAACCTCACCGTTTCCGGGCAGCTGCAAGCGGAAATCGGCGCGCTGGCCCTCGGCAAAGTCTATACCTTCGGGCCTACCTTCCGGGCAGAGAAATCCAACACCTCCCGCCACCTGGCAGAATTCTGGATGATCGAGCCGGAGGTTGCCTTCTACGACATCCACGATGATATGGACCTGGCAGAGGACTTCTGCAAG
>CAYNIT010000187.1:0-9730 GCA_964397205.1 uncultured Phaeodactylibacter sp.
ACCGCTATCTTTGCCTCTCCATGGCGAAGCCAGATGTTCAGGACCCGGAACGGGGGGTTAGCGTTACCATTGGCTTGCTCATCAATGAGCAGCTGCGGCGGCATTTCCGTTTTATCGACAGCGTGCCCGCCCGGGAGGTGCATACTACCTGCGAGCGCTGCGGCATCGCCCACTGCGAGGCGCGGGCGGTCGCCCCTTCCGTACGAGAACAGCAGCGGCGGCAAAAGCAGATCTTGGAGGCCGGCAAGGGGCTTTAACACTCAATAAGGGCTGATTAAGGCTGCAGCAAAGAACTAAAACGAACATTCGTTCGTTAAAATAACAGAACTTGTTATATTTGCAACAAGCTAGGCTATATTGCCGTCTGCAAGCCAATTTTGACGACATGGAAACGCCAAGTTCCAACCCCTTAGAAGCGCAATTCCAGGCACGCATCGATGCCGAAGAAAAGATAGAGCCCAAGGACTGGATGCCTGAGAAATACCGCAGGACGCTGATCCGGCAAATTTCGCAGCACGCCCACTCGGAGATTGTCGGCATGCTCCCCGAGGGCAACTGGATTACGCGGGCGCCCTCGCTGCGGCGCAAAGTAGCGCTGCTGGCTAAAGTGCAGGACGAAGCGGGCCACGGGCTCTACCTATATGGAGCAGCCGAGACGCTGGGCGCCGAACGCGAGGATCTGCTGGATGAGTTGCACACTGGCAAAGCCAAGTACAGCAGTATTTTCAACTACCCCACATTGAGCTGGGCGGATATTGGCGCTATCGGCTGGCTGGTAGATGGTGCAGCTATTATGAATCAGGTGCCGCTCTGCCGCTGTTCTTACGGGCCCTACGCCCGGGCTATGGTGCGGGTATGCAAAGAGGAGAGCTTCCACCAACGGCAGGGCTACGAAATCATGCTGACCCTGGCGCGCGGCACAGAAGCGCAGCGAAAAATGGCGCAGGATGCTCTTGACCGCTGGTGGTGGCCGAGCCTGATGATGTTCGGCCCAAGCGACAAGGACTCTAAGCATACGGCGCAATCTATGAAATGGAAGATCAAGCGCTTTACCAACGACGAGCTGCGTCAGCGCTTCGTTGATATGACGGTGCCGCAGGCGGAGCTGCTTGGTTTAAAAGTGCCGGATGACGACCTCAAGTACAACGAAACGACTGGGCATTATGAGTTCGGCGAGATCAATTGGGATGAATTCTGGCAGGTGGTCAGCGGAGAAGGCCCTTGCAACCGGCAGCGCCTGAAAGCCCGCCGCAAAGCCCACGAGGAGGGCGCCTGGGTGCGGGAAGCAGCTGTGGCCTATGCCGAAAAGCGCCGTCAGCGCAAAGCGGCAGCAAAAGAACAAAAAGTGGCTTAAAACCATGAGCGAAAAGAAGAACTGGCCGCTGTGGGAAATATTCATCCGCAGCAAAAATGGCCTCAACCACAAGCATGTCGGCAGCCTGCACGCCGCAGATGCCGAAATGGCGATTGAAAACGCCCGAGATGTATACACCCGCCGCAATGAGGGTGTCAGCATATGGGTGGTGGAATCCCAACACATCACTGCCTCGAGCCCTAACCAAAGCGAATCTTTATTCGATCCGGCAAATGACAAGGTTTACCGCCACCCTACTTTTTACAACCTCCCTGATGAAGTAAAGCACATGTAAACCAAAGTGACGTGTGTGTGCCTGCCAATGCAACCCTTCGGCATTGACGGCTTGCTGTCAGCGGCAGGCACCTTCTTTTGCCTTACCAAACTCCTGCTAGTATGACCCTTACGGAAGCAAAATTTGAGTACCTGCTGCGATTGGGCGACAACGCCCTGATTCTGGGGCATCGCCTTTCGGAATGGTGCGGCCACGGGCCTATCTTAGAACAGGACATCGCCATAACCAACATCGCGCTGGATCAGGTCGGGCAGGCTCGCAGCCTGCTGCAGTACGCCGGAGAAGTGGAGGGCAAGGGCAGAAATGAGGATGATTTGGCGTACCAGCGGGATGTTATGGAATTTCGCAATGTGTTGCTGGTCGAACAGCCTAATGAGGATTTCGCCTATACCATCGTGCGGCAGTTCCTCTTCGACGCTTTCAATTATCTCTTGTACCAAGGGCTGACGAAGAGTGCCGACGAACAAATCCGGGCCATCGCAGAGAAGTCCCTGAAGGAAATCACTTACCACCTTCGCTACAGCTCTGAGTGGATGATCCGCCTCGGCGACGGTACAGAAGCAAGCCACAGTAAAATGCAGCAGGCGCTGAATGACCTTTTCATCTACAGCGGCGAATTGCTACAGCCCGATGAGGTGGATCAGCAATTGCTGCAGGCGGGAATCGCGCCAAGCCTGAACGCTATGAAGCCAGCCTACGATCAGAAAGTGGCCGATATTCTCCAAGAAGCTACCTTGCAGCAGCCCGAGCCCAAGTACATGCAGAGCGGCGGCAAAGACGGCAGCATGCATACGGAGCATCTAGGGTTTATCCTGGCAGAATTGCAATTCGTGCAGCGGGCTTACCCCAATATGGAGTGGTAATCAGTACCCTAAAACTTTAAGCATTTCCTCCGATGATTGCTCCGGCTGGTAGAGCTGGTCTACCAAGTCGCCTTTTTCGTTTTTGTACACGATGACGCGCTTAGGAGCGGGGATCAGGCAGTGCTTGATGCCGCCGTAGCCGCTGATGCTGTCCTGATAGGCACCGGTGTGAAAAAAGCCCAGGTAGAGCGGTTCCTCGTCTGAAGCAGGGTAGGCGGGCAGGTATACTTGGCTTTCGTGTACCTCGGAGTTGTAGTAGTCAGAATTGTCGCAGCTCAGCCCACCGATATTGACCCTCCGGTACTCATTGGCCCATTTGTTGATTGGCAGCAGGATGAAGCGCTCTCCGATGCCCCAAGTATCCGGCAGGGTGTTCATCAGGGAATTGTCGATCATGTACCACATTTCCGAATCGTTCTGCAATTTTTGGCCGATGACAGAAAAGAGGGTGGCGCCGCTCTCGCCGACGGTATATTTCCCGAATTCTGTGAAGATATCCGGATCGGGGATTTCCTCCTCCTCGCAAGCCTGGCCGATCAAGCCGACGATTTCCTTGACCATGTACTTGTAGTCGAATTCGAAGCCCAGTGAGTTCCGGATGGGCATGCCTCCGCCTATGTTGATGGCGTGCAGGTCTTTGCTTTCCCGTTTCAGGTCGCAGTACAGTTTTATGGCTTTTTTGAGTTCGCCCCAGTAGTAGAGGGTATCTTTTATGCCCGTGTCGACGAAGAAATGGAGCATTTTGAACTCGAATTTGGGGTTGTCCTTTACCCGCTCTCGGAAGAAGCGCAGCACCTCGGCCTGGCGGATACCCAGGCGGGAGGTGTAAAACTCGAAGTTGGGCTCTTCCTCGGTTGCGACGCGCAGGCCGATTTTGCAGCGCCCCTTTACCGCCCGCTCGTAGAAGGCCAGCTCGTCCATGTTGTCGCAAACGGGGATGACGTGCTCGAAGCCGTCGTTGATCAGGCCAGCGATGCGCTCCATGTAGGCCTGGGTTTTGAACCCATTGCAGACAATGATGATGTCCTTGTCTATTTTCCCTTTTTTGAACAGCCGCTGTATCAGGTCGATATCAAAAGCAGAGGAGGTTTCGAGCTGTACTTCGTAGCGCAGCACCTCGTCGAGCACGTGGCTGAAATGGCTGCTCTTGGTGCAATAGCAATAGTGGTATTGGCCTCGGTAGCCCAAGGATTTCATAGCCCTGGTAAACATATTGCGGGCTTTTTTAATTTGGGAGCCAATTTTGGGCAGGTACGTCAGCTTCATGGGCGTGCCGTACTTTTTGATGAGGTAAATGAGGGGTATGCCGTTGAAGACGAGGTAGCCGTTTTCGATATCAAAGCCTTCCTGCGGAAAGTAGAAGGTCTGGTCGATCAGGTCGAAGTAGCGGTTGGTTGCAGCCACTGTTTGGAATTTATTGAAGTGTTAGAAAATTGGCATTGCCAAAAGCCGTGCAAAAGTAGCGGCTTTCGGCAATATTGAAAAGGGCTTTTTGTCCCAAATGTTGAGTGAAAATGCATTTGGAGAAGTGTTGGCGGGCCGCTTTCTTTGCAAGCACAAACAAGCTCGAACAATATGGAACAGCCCGATGCCCTGCGGCAGGTAGCCGCCTTTCACCGTACCTTCAAGCACCCTGTGAAGCCTGAGCCGGGCATTCCTGGAGAAGACCGCTGCCAACTGCGGGTGGCCTTGCTCTCCGAAGAGCTGGAGGAACTTAAAAAAGCCATTGCGGATAAGGATATTGTAGAAGTGGCGGATGCCCTATGCGACTTGCAGTATGTCCTTTCGGGCGCGATCCTGGAATTCGGCCTGGGCGAGCATTTCAAAGCCCTGTTTGAGGAGGTGCAACGTTCCAATATGAGCAAAGCCTGCAGCAGCCGGGAGGAGGCAGAAGCGACTGCGCGGTACTACCGGGAGGAGCGCAACTTTGAAAGTTACATCAAAGAAGAGGATGGCCACTTCCTGGTTTACCGGGCGGGGGACCACAAAACACTGAAGTCTGTTAATTATTCACCGGCTGACCTGGCCGGCATTCTCGGGCTATAGCAAGCGTTCCACCCAATCTATGAGCTCGCTCATTTTAAACGGTTTGGTCAGGTAAGCGGCAGCGCCAAGGGAACGGCCCTGTTCTACGTCAGTCTTCTGCGCGGCAGCGCTAAGGAAAATAAACGGCACTTCCGAAAGCCCATCTTGATTGTTGAGGGCTTTTTTGAGTTCGAAGCCCCCCATTTTGGGCATTTTCACATCACAGATAACCAAGTCTGGGGGAGTATCCCGGATAAGTTGCAGCGCTTCCTCTCCATCGGAGGCGAGTAGTACTTGGTATTGTTTGATTTCGAGTAGTTCGGCAATATTCTCTCTTATCTGGAGCGTGTCTTCTATTATGAGTACTTTTTTCATATCGGCCTGATTGATAATAAAAAGAGCAGTCTGGCCGATATTTTGTTCATAGGCCAGCTGCTGCTAATGCGTTTGACGCAGCGATCTTTTGATCGCCGCTTTAAGTTCAGCCCGAGTAGGATTGACTTTTCCATCAAAAATAACATGGCCATTGAGCAGGATCGCTGGAATAGAGCCAACGCCAGAAGATATGATCTTATCCACTTCCATGACCTGCTCGACATCAACAGCCAGTTCCATCTCCTTCACTACGTTTTCTAAGTTGTGCGTGAGCTGTCGATGGCGGCTGTTTCCTAGTCCTAATACTCTGATATGTTTCATGCTCCATCTGGCTTGATTCAAGGGCAAGTTGCAACAAAACAGGAGCCTTGCTTATGACTTTTATCAGGAGCGCATTTGAATTATATCAGTAAGCTGGCCTGGGCAAAGCGGGATTTCGGGCCGCATCGTTAGCATTTATGGCGCTGGAGCGTTATATTTACAGGAATTAAAGCAAAAGCAACCCTATACCAATTATGCAAAATACCAAAGGTTCCTTTCTCGAAGACCTCCGGAAATTGGACCTTCAGGAGTTCGTCAACTACCACATCGGCGGGCTTTTGACGGTCCGCAAAGATGGAGTGATCCTCGGGATAGACGAATCTACGGCTACGCTTTTCCAGCAATCGCGCGAGGAGATTGAGGGGCGAAAAATTTTTGAATTCATTCCGGATTTGCAACTGCCGGATCATTTTTCCACGGCAGAGGTCAAAGGCCGTTCTCAGGCTAAGGGGCGGGACGGCGAGCCTACCGATATTTCTTACCTGCTGCGGGGCGGCTGGCATCAGCAGCAGGAAGCCTACTTCGTCTTGCTGCAGCCAAAGGGGTTTTCTCTGAAGGAACTCGGGCACTATGTTCGCATCTTCGATTGGATGCCGGTAGGCATCATGATTTTCCACGAGGGGAAGGAAATGCCGCTGGCTTGCAATCGCCGCCTGCTGGAACTCTTCGGAGCTGAGAACGAGCGGCAGTTCCTCAAGGAGGGCCCTTTGTCGGCCTCGTCCAACAATCCCATCAAAAGCCATTTGCTGCAGGCGAGAAAGGATCGAAAGGAACGCTTCGAAATGGTGATTAGCCGGGAGAAGGAGGACAAGCTCTGTGTGGAAATCACCCTCACGCCCATACCTGGCCTCAATCACAGCTTGCTGCTGTTGCTGTTTCAAAATATCACCGACCGCAACGAGAGCGCCCAGCAGCTACAGGACAGCCGCAACACCCTGGAGGCCGTTATCCGTTCAGCGGTGGACGGCTTGATCATCATAGATGGGGGCGGTATTATTCAAATGGTAAATAAAGCTACGACCCGGCTATTCGGCTACGCTAAGGAAGAAATGGTGGGCCTCAATATCAAAATGCTGATGCCCGAGCCCCACCGCAGCCAGCACGATGGCTACCTGCAACACCACCACCAAACGGGGGCGGAAAAGATCATTGGTATTGGGCGGGAGGTAGAAGGCATGCGCAAGGACGGCAAGCGTTTCCCTTTCCGGCTGGGCGTTAGCCGGGTGGAAACGGAAAAGGGGGTGCTTTTTACCGGTGTTATCCATGACCTGAGCGAGCAAAAAGCCGCGGAGCAGAAAATCGTCCGCCTTAACCGGGAATTGGAGCAGAAGGTAGAAGAACGCACCGAAAAGCTCACGGAGGTAGTCAACCAGCTGTTGCAGTCCAACCGGCAGCTGGAACAGGAGATCAAAGAGCGCAAAACCGCCGAAGAGGCACTGCGCAAAAACGAGGAGGAACTGCGCAAGGCGCTGGAACGGGAAAAAGAGCTCAGCGAACTCAAATCGCGCTTCGTATCCATGGCTTCCCACGAATTTCGCACGCCGCTTACCACCATCGCCTCCTCTACAGAACTGGTCAGCCTGTACACCTCTTCTGAACAGCAGCCCAAACGGGAAAAACACCTGAAGCGCATCCAATCAGCCGTTACGAACCTCACTGGTATTTTGGGCGACTTCCTATCGCTCAGCAAGCTGGAGGAGGGCAAAATTCAAAACCTACCGGTCGAGTTTCACCTCGGAGAATTGCTGGAGGAGGTGGTTGATGACCTGCACAGCCTGCTGAAGCCGGATCAGAAGATCGCAAGGGATTTCGATGGCGTAGATCAGGAAATCGTGCTGGACAAAAAAATTCTGAAAATCATCTTCCTCAACCTGCTGTCTAACGCGATCAAATACTCCGGGGAAGGCAGCACCATCGGGTTGGCTGTGAAAGTAAACGGCCAGAAACTGGAGGGAGCAGTTAAGGACGAAGGCATCGGTATTCCAAAGGAAGAGCAAAAACACCTGTTCAGCCGGTTCTTCCGCGCCGAGAATGTAGTCAACATTCAGGGTACTGGCCTGGGGCTGAATATTGTCAAGCGCTACTTGGAGCTGCTCAAGGGGGATATTCGCTTTGAAAGCGAAGAGGACAAAGGGACTACCTTCTTTTTTGAAATCCCTCTGTGACCAGTTTCTTGCTTCCTTTGTATCTTTGCAGCACCAAATGAAATCTGCGATATGAACTGGAAAGCACTCGAAAAAAAAGAGCTGGCGGAACAATTCCGCTACACGCTGGCCACTTTCCCGGAAGCCGCCCGCTTTATCCTGCGCGAGCGCTTGTGGGAAGGGTTTTGGAGGTACGGTTGGTTCTCGCGGATTTTCACCCTCATTGCCGTGCTGATCGGGCTCAGTTTGATTTCTGACCTTTTTGAGGTAATACAGCAGGTGCGGTTTCGGACTTTTTCCCAATCCATAAGCAGTATGGGCAGCGCCATACAGCAAATGGCCAGCAACGGCTACGACCTGCTGACGAACAGCGGCAGCAAGTTCTTTATGCTCGTATTGCTTGAGGTTATCATTTTCCATGCCTCCCGCCGCACCCTCGAGCTTCTAAGCGGGGAAAGCAGTAAATCGGATTTCAATCACTTCGTCAAAGCGCAGTTCCGAATGTTTGCCGTAGGCACCTACGCCTGGGTCATGACGATGCTGTTTTCCATTCCGGTGAAAATCGCCTTCGGTTTTCTGGGCTTTTTTGATTTCCTGCAGCCTACTGCACTGTTTTTGGTCCAAGCCTATTTCATGGGGTTCACCATCGTGGACAATTATTCCGAGCAGTATGAGCTCAGTATTGGGGAGAGTGCACGCTACGCCAACCTTTACCCCAGCATCTCCTTGGCGGTCGGTATTGTTATTTCCCTACTGCTGTGGGTGCCTATCGCCGGGCCCTTAGTAGCGCCTCTGCTCGCAGCTGTGGCAGCTACCATGGTGTTGTACGCCGAGACGCCGCTCCACCTCGCCGGGCAAGCGCTGGTGAAAAAGAAGAAGAAAAAGAAGAAGAAGCTGGCCCGCACGGGCGATTCTGTATAAGCCTCTGCCGCCTTTTTGCTAATTTCGCCCGCATCAAACAAACCAATTCAAGCGCATGACCTACGACAATCTTTTAATCGAGGAGCAAGACGGCATCCTCACCCTCACCATCAACCGCCCCAAGGCGATGAACGCGCTCAACACGAAGACCATGCTGGAATTGAAGCAGTTCTTCGGCGAAGATGCCCCGCAGCGCGAGGGCATCAAGGGCATCATCCTTACCGGAGCGGGCGACAAAGCGTTCGTAGCTGGAGCGGACATCAAGGAGTTCCTTTCCTTGGATACGCAGCAGGGCCAGGCTATGGCACAGCGCGGCCAGGATACTTTCTTTTTGATCGAGCATTTCTCCAAGCCCGTCATTGCGGCCGTGAACGGTTTCGCGCTGGGCGGCGGCTGCGAACTCGCTATGGCTTGCCATCTGCGCATCGCTACGGAGAACGCCCGCTTCGGCCAGCCGGAAGTCAACCTCGGCATCATCCCGGGCTACGGCGGCACACAGCGCCTGATTCAGTACCTGGGCAAAACCAAAGCCATCGAGCTGCTGATGACCGGCGACATGATCAAGGCCGAGGAAGCGCACCGCTTGGGCCTGCTCAATTACGTAGTGCCGCAGGGGGAAGAAATAGCAAAAGCTACGGAGCTGATCGAGAAGATCGCCAAGAAAGGGCCGGTCGCCATCGCTAAGGTCATCGAAGCTGTCAACGCCTACTTCCGCTACGACGAAAACGGATTCGCCAAGGAGGTAGCAGAATTCGGGCATACTACTGGAACCGAAGACTTTAAGGAAGGCGCGGCGGCTTTCATTGAGAAGCGCCCTGCTGATTTCAAAGGCAAGTAAGAAATTATGGGCAAACAGAGCGCCGGTTTACTGCTCTTCCGCCGGCAAGCGGAAGTACTGGAGGTTTTGCTGGTTCATATGGGCGGGCCGTTTTGGAAGAACAAGGATGAAGGGGCCTGGACCTTGCCTAAGGGGGAATACGAGGGGGAAGAGCCGCTGGAAGCGGCGCAGCGGGAGTTTCAGGAAGAAACTGGCTTTGCCCTGCCGCCCGGGCCGTACCTGCCGCTGGCTCCTATCAAGCAGTCTGGGGGCAAAACCGTGCAGGCATTCGCCGCCGAGGGAGATTGTGATCCGGCGCGTTTGGAAAGCAATACCTTCGAGATGGAGTGGCCGCCCAAATCTGGGCGGCGGCAGTCGTTTCCGGAAGTGGACCGTGCCGCCTGGCTGCCGCTCGAAGCAGCCAAAAGAAAAATCCTCAAGAGTCAGCGCCCCCTGCTGGAGGAGCTCGAACAGCAGCTATAAAAAATGCCGGGCTACACAAGGGGGGAGTGTAGCCCGGCACGGAGCGCTGCGCCGCTTGGCTTGCGGCGCCATTTCGAACCACTAGTGGTGGCTGGTGATTTGCTCTTTGTGCTTGAGCAGTTGCCGTTTTAC
>CAYNIT010000188.1:0-9533 GCA_964397205.1 uncultured Phaeodactylibacter sp.
TGAAGAAGCGGTCGTCGGGCTGGTGTACTTCAGGTTTCCGGGGCATAGGCGGGGGGTAAACACTCTAAAAGTACGAACTTTGTGTCAGAAACAGAGTTTTAAAAACAGCTTAATTCAAATTAATTGACCACTCGTAGCCGAGAGAGCAGGCCGCCGCACTTTTATGTAACGGGGTCCACAGGAAGGTGCCGGAGATGATAATTCGGCAGATTGCCACTGAAAGCATTAAGGCGCAAGCCGAGCTTTTTCAATCCTCTACACCTCAGCCAGTTGCCTAACCAACTGGCCTAGCTTTTCCTCATCATCCTTTGGCTGTCTTGGCCTCTCTGATGACCGCTCCAGTTCAGAAGTTAAACTGAATCCCCAAACTAGGTAGCACCGGCAGCTGGTCTACCCGGCTGTTGGTCAGGCGGTCGATGAAGAAGACATTCTCCCGGTCGTAAACATTGGTGACGCTGAGGGTGATATCGAGGGAGGTGTGTTTGGTAAATTTAAAGCTGCGCTTTAGCGAGGCATCGAGCCGGTGGTAGTAGGGCAGCCGCCCGCCGTTGAGGTCATCTGAAAGCAGGGTGCCCAGTCCGAAATTGCCCGTGAGGATGTCCGAAGAAAGCAGGTCCTCAAAATCATTTTGTTCGTAGAAGCCCTGGGTCTGCGTGAAAGGAAAGCCAGAGCCGAGGTTCCAACGCAGGCTGGCTTCCCAGTTCTGGTCTTTGCCAAACAGTCGGGTAACCAGCAGGTTCACATTGTGGCGGCGGTCGAAGATGGTCGGGTATTCCATAATGCCATCGTCCCGCGTCACCCGTCCCAAGGAGTAAGTAGCCCAGACATAGGTCTTCGGCCCCTGGAAACGAGCAGAAAAGTCAATGCCGTAGGCTTCCCCCGTCTCGGTGATGAAGTCAGGTTCCAACGCCGACAGCTTGTTGCGGTTGATGTTGATGAGCTGGGTGAAGCGCTTGAGGTAGGGCTCCACGTTCAGGGTCAGGCGGTCGCCGATGTCCGCCTCGATGCCGCCCACGGCATGCCACGAGCGCTGTAGCCGGTCGTCCACTCGCTCGTTAGAATTGGGTTTGAACAGCTGCTCTTGCGGGCCCGCCAGGAAGCCGATGAAAAAGTTCACTACATCCAGGTCGTTGACGGTGCTGATGAGGTTCTGGGAGTAACGCCCGGCAGCAAACTTGATGCGCAGGTAGTCGGTAATATTGTACTTCAGGCCGAATCGTGGCTCTACCGACATCTCGGATTGGGAGGCGTAGTAGTGCAGCCGCAGGCCTGGCTCTAGGATGAGGCCTCCGATTTGCTGCTTGTATTTGAGGTAGCCGGCGATCTCCGTGGTGAAATTCCGCTGTTCAAAGGTCAGCCCTACGAAGTTTTGAAAACGGAAATCAGTATTGAAGCCCGTGAAGTCGATGCCGTAGTCGATCCGGCTGTTGGCGCCGAAGTAGGTAAAGTTGAGTAGGGTGTTGAAGCTATTGATGCCGCTCTGCCGAGGGCCGCCGTCGGCTTCGTTTAAGGTCACATCGTAATTGGTCACGGCAACGGTACCATTCAGAATGACGCTGGAATTAGGTGGGATCAGCGTAAATTCAGCCCCTCCGCCCACGGTGGTCCAGTCCAGCTTGGCCAGCCCAATGAAATCGAACTGATCGGTGAAGTTGAAACCGAAGAGGTTGAGCTTGCTGCCGTTTTCGCCTACAAAAGACAGTTTGCCGTATACGTCCGTAAAGGTATAGGGCAGCCCAATGTCAGAGGCGTCTACGCCCGCCAGGGAAGTATCCCGGGAGGCAAAGGAGAAAAAATCCTTATCCACCGCGTAATCGTAGAGCACCTTGGAGGTCTCGTTGAGATAAGCGTGTTTGGCGGTAAGCAGAAAGGAAGTGCTGCCGCCCCCCTCTTCATCCAGCTTCTTGATGGGCCCTTCGATCAGCGTCTTAGTTAAAAAAGGGCTGGCAGATACCAGGCCGCTGAGCCGTTTTTTGTCCCCTTCCCGCGTTTTGATGTCCACGATAGCGGAAACCCGGCCACCGTGCTCGGCATTAAAGCCGCCGGTGAGCACGTCAACGCTTTTGATGGCTTCGGTTTCGAATACGGAAAACAAGCCGATGGAGTGGAAAGGATTGTAGATGGTCATACCGTCGAGCAGGATGCGGTTTTGCACCGGAGAGCCGCCCCGTATGTAGAGCTGCCCGCCCTGATCGCCGGAAACGACGATGCCGGGCAGCACCGTTAGGTACTGGGCGATGTCGGCTTCCCCGCCGGTGGAGGGCAGGGAGCGAATTTGATTGGGCGTTACGCGCAGTTTAGAGACTTGCACATCGGAGCGCGCTTGCTCCCGCCGGCTGGAAACGTTTACCGTCTTCAATTGCAGGGTCTGTGGGGAAAGGTTAAGGCGCTCGTATACGATGTCGCCGGATTCCACCTCGATATTTACGGAAGTACTGTCATAACCCAGGTAAGTAACTACCAGCTCGTAGTCTCCCGCTGGCACATTGCCCAGCGAAAAAAAGCCATTGAGGTCAGTATTGGTGCCGAAGTCAGTGCCCTTGAGAATGACGTTGCCGTAGATGATGGGATCGCCAGTATCTTCATCGTATACGTTGCCGCGGACGGTGCCGCCCTTTTCCTGCGCGGCGGCTGCTGCACAGAGCAGGAGGGAGTAAAAAATCAGGAGCGTTTTCCGTTTCATGCTTTCCATTTCTGATCCAGGTACACAGGGTGGCTGAGGCGGTAAAACCGGTTCTCAGCGGGCACAAAGATAAACAGCTTGTTTGCTCTCCCAAGATTTTCTTTTGTCGGGTTGAACGCAAAAGCCCTACAGCTCCAGCACGCCCGTGCCTTCCCGCAGCACTATGGGCTCTGAGCCCGTGCAGTCTACTACGGTAGAAGGATGATTGCTGCCGATACCGCCGTCGATGACGATGTCCACCAGCTTTTTAAAGTCCTCATAAATATCCTGGGGGTCGGTGAAGTACTCCAGGATTTCATCGTCGTTTTTCAGGGAAGCAGTGAGGATCGGCCGGCCCAGCCCCTCGACCAGTGCCTGGCAGATGTTGTTGTCCGGTACCCGCACCCCGATGGTCCGTTTGCGGTTTTTGAACATTTTCGGCACCTGGCTGCTGGACTTAAGTACAAATGTGAAGGGCCCAGGCAGGTGCTTTTTCATGAGCCTGAAAACGGTATTGTCGATTTGCTGGGAAAATTCCGCCACCTGGCTGATGTCCTTGCAGATGAAAGAGAGCCGGGCTTTGACAGGGTCAAGCCCACGGAGCTTGCAAATGCGGTCCACGGCTTTGGAGTTGTAGATGTCGCAACCCAGGCCGTATACCGTATCAGTAGGGTAGATGATGACTCCGCCATCGTCCAGCGTTTCTACGGCCTGCCGGATTTTGCGCCCTTCCGGATTGTCGGGATTAATTTTCAACAGCATGTTCAAAAGAGAGTTGGTGATACAAAAACGGGGAGCAAGTTTTCAAGCCTGCTCCCCGTAAATTAAGGCAGCTTTTGTTCAAGAATCAACTATTGCTGCCACTAATTAATCATTATCGTCGAATAGGTCATCATCCAACATGTTGGCGAGGATGTCGCGAAAGGAGAAGCTGGATTCCATCACATCTTTATTGACTACATTGAATTCTGCCAGCCCGTGCAGCGCCAGTTCCATATAGGTATAAGCATCGTCTCCCTTAATTTTGAGGTTGGCCTCTCCCAACTTACGCAGGCCCGCCACTTCGTCCAGCGCTTGGCGGAATTCCTTTTCGCTTGCATCGTTGAGCAGTTCCACCTCATTGCCACCCGAGAACCAGGCGCGGATGGTGCCATAGGGGTCTTTTTGCTCTCCTTTCTTTAGCTTATCTGGATTGGGGAAGTGGTTGAGGAATGCTTTTTTGATGGCGCTGCCCACTAGGTTTACGGCTACGCCGTAGGGGCCTTCCTGCTCGCCTTCGTACACCAACTCCACTTTGCCGGTAATGGCGGGGACGACACCCCAGAAATCGGTGATACGCGCCAGGGCTTTGCTTTCTCCATTGACCAACATGCGGCGCTCGGCGGTGCTTACCAGGTTTTCCAGGCCGGAAATGGTCAGGCGGGCAGAAACTCCGCTCTTTTCGTCAATGTACTCGCTGTCCCGGGCTTCGAAGGCGACCTGTTCGAGCAGTACCTGCAGCAAATCCGGGATTTCTACCTGCTCCCGCTGCTCTGGCGTGAGCTTTGCTTCCTGCCGGGTAATTTCCCGGGCAATATCGATGGTTTTGGGGTAGTGGGTCAGAATCTGGCTTTCAATGCGGTCTTTCAGAGGGGTGATAATGCTGCCGCGGTTGGTGTAGTCTTCTGGGTTGGCGGTGAAGACAAACTGTATGTCGAGCGGCAAGCGGAGTTTGAAGCCACGGATTTGGATGTCCCCTTCCTGCAGGATGTTGAACAGCGACACCTGAATACGGGGCTGCAGGTCTGGCAGTTCATTGATGACAAAAATACTGCGGTGGGAACGGGGCACGAGGCCGAAATGAATGACTCGTTCATCGGAGTAGGACAGTTTGAGGCTCGCGGCCTTGATGGGGTCTACATCGCCGATCAGGTCAGCCACACTTACATCCGGAGTGGCAAGTTTTTCCACGTAGCGCTCCTCGCGGTGGATCCATTCCACCGGGGTGTCATCGCCCTGTTCGGCGATCAGGTCTCTGCCGTGCCGGGTCATGGGGTTGAGCGGATCGTCGTGCAGCTCGTTGCCGCCGATGATGGGCATGTACTCATCTAGTAATTGCACCAACATGCGGGCGATGCGGGTCTTAGCCTGCCCGCGCAGGCCAAGCAGCAGTACATTGTGGCGGGAAAGCACTGCGCGTTCAATGTCGGGCAGTACAGTATCGTCGAAGCCGAGGATGCCTTCGAAGAGTTTTTCTTTGGCTTTCAGCTTTTGAATCAGATTTTCGCGCAGTTCCTCTTTGATGGAGCGGGAACGGTAGCCGCTCTTTTTGAGTTCACCGAGGGTTTTGATATCAGTCATTCAGGAGCCAATTTGTTTGATATGGAATGTGGGCGTTGTAACTGTTTCCTACTAAAAGGATCAGCGAAAAACGTCACAAATTGGCTAACGTATGAATGCGCGGATAGTTTTGGCGCTGCCCATTCGTTCTGCGGCAAAGAAGTTTGCGGGCATTTGCTACCAAAAGCAGGGCAGAATATGTATTATTGTCTGCATACAACAAGTGCCTATGTACCGTACCATCGTCAGCCCGCAGGAATTGCAGGAAAAGCTTCACCGTCAAACCTGGAGCATCATCGATTGCCGCTACCGTTTGGGAGACTCCTCAGCCGGTTACCAGAGCTACCTACAGGGGCATATCCCCAATGCACAGTACGCTCATTTGGACAAAGACTTATCGGGCAAAATTGTGCCTGGCAAAACGGGGCGGCACCCATTGCCTTCTGTTGTCAAAGCTACGCAGCGTTTCTCCTCCTGGGGGATTGGCGATGGGGTGCAGGTGGTGGTTTACGACGACCGCTCCGGGGCGATAGCGGCGCGCCTGTGGTGGATGTTGCGCTGGCTGGGGCACGAACGGGTAGCGGTGCTGGATGGCGGCTGGCAAGCCTGGCAGGAACTCGGTATGCCTGTGGAGCAAAAACCGCCCTCCATCGGCCCTCGGGTTTTCAAGCCCCGGCTGCGGGGAGACTGGACCGTTGATGCCGGTTACATCGAGCGCCGCATGAAAGACGACAATTTGCTGCTGGTGGACTCCCGCAGCCGGGAGCGCTTCAGCGGTAAAGACGAGCCCATCGATCCCGTAGCGGGCCACATACCCGGCGCTGCTAATTTCCCGCATACGGATTTGATCAAGGAAAATGGCTATTGGCTTTTGCCAGATCAATTGGAAGAGCGCTTCAATGACCTGCTTGGGGACGACGAAGCTGATGAAGTGGTGTTCTACTGTGGCTCTGGCGTTACCGCTTGCCGCAATTTGCTGGCCTACCGCCACGCCGGGCTGGGGGATGCTAAACTGTACCCTGGCTCCTGGAGCGAATGGATCACCGATAACAGCCGCCCGGTGGAGGCAGCAGCACTGAATGGTTAAAGCTGGTTGGACAGAGCGCCTATGAAATGCCGCTTGGCTAAGGGAGTACGGCTATGCTTTCTCCTGCTGCTGTGCGGCTTTGCGGGCTTTCTTTTGCTCGTTGTTGCTCTCGTAGATGCAGTAGTTTTCGTACTTCACAGGGTCTTTTTCCGCCCAGATATCTTTGCCAATGTTTGACAAGGTGATGAGCTCGTTGTAGAGTTTGTTGCCCTGCTCAACGCGGCGCTCTACGGAAATGTCGCGTTCGGCAACTTTGTCCTGCTGAATATTGACGGCTTTCTCAAAAGCCCGGGTGGCCTCAGCCACTCGCTTGATGACGTTCTCGTTCAGGCCGGTCTCCTCGAGGAAGTCGAGCTGTTGCCGGGCAACCCGCACGACCCGGCGGCCGCAGAAGATCAGCTGCGCATCCGTCATGTCGCCCATTTTAGCGGTGCCAAACTTACGGTAGCGCCCGCTGCGGTTGTTGAATTTCATAGCCACCCGGGTCATGAGGCTGCGGATGGCTGACTTGAGGTCTTCAGCAGCTTTGTATTTCTTTTCAGTCGTCACCATCTGATCGCCCACTAATTCATCATCATCGGGCAAGTCGCGGAATTTGTCGCACATGGCTTTGAAGCTGCGCAGTCTTTCCAGGCTGTAGCCGTAGCCTTCGAAGGCTTTGATGTCGCGCCTGGCGTACTGAATGCGTTCGACACACTGCAAATAGAGGTCAGCATCTGGGAAGTTGTACTGCCGGTGGGTTGCTTGCTTCTTCATTTTAAATGATTTGATGACAAAACAAATTTATTGTCCCTTTTTGATAAAACCAAGTTTTTGCGGGGGTAAAATATCTTGTTTTTAGGTTTAAATTGCTTTTACTCAGTCATAAAGTTCTGAGCATGCTTTTTAACACACTTTTTAATGAAACTGAACCCGGCTTTATAAAAAATCTCCTGGTGAGCCATTCCCCTGCCTCTTCTTTGCTATATTACAATCAAATCCGGTTGTTTACATGAATTTCCAAAAGCTATACGATTTTCTGAGGGAGCTGCAGGCCAACAACCACAAGGAGTGGATGGATGCCAACCGCAAGCGTTATCATGCCCTGCGCGACGATTTCATCAACTTTGTGGATGAACTGAACCGGCGCTTGTCCAAAGCAGATCCGAGCCTTTTGCCCAAACCTGGCCGGGAGGCCGTAAACCGCATCAACAACAACCTCCTGTTTCACCCCAATGCACCTACCTACAAAGACCACTTTGCTGCCGGGCTCGACGGCAATCAGCATACGGCATCGCTCTATCTGCACATTGGCTTGGGCGAAAATTTGGTCGCTGGCGGTTTCTACAAGCCGAGTTCAGAGTACCTCAAGCGCATCCGCGCCGCTATTGATTACGATGGGGAAGTGCTAAAGGGTATCCTGGAACAGCTCAGCTTTCGGGATACTTTCGGCGAGTTGATGGATACGGGCAAACTGAAAACTGCGCCCAAGGGGTACAGCCAGGGCCATCCGCATATCGAGCTGCTGCGGCACAAGAGTTTTGCCGTAGCTCACTATTTTACGCAAGAGGAAGTACAGGCGGAGGGCTTCATTGACCGCACAGTAGAAGTTTTTGAAGCAATGCAGCCCTTGCGCGAGTACCTGAACCGGGCCGTAAGTGTGGAGGGATAGGGCAGAGGTGGGCCGGAGCCTACTGTCCGCAGGCTGCTACTCAATGAAGTGCCTGACTTTGGCAATCCGCTCCTCTGGGCTGCCCCAAAGTGCTCGGTAGGGCCAGTTGAGTTCCTTCAGTTCGTGCTGGAAAATACGATAGAGTTCCTCCCGTTCGTTAGGGTTTTCGCGTTGCGGGTCTGGTGTCCAGGGAATATCGATGCCGCAGAGGAACACGAGTTCATACCGGCTTCGGTGCAGCTGTTCCAGAATCCAGGGGTGGCAGCGGCCGTATTTGTACTCCGACCATACTTTGATGGCCAGCATGCCAGTATCGCAAAAAAGCCACCGTTGAGCCCGGCGGGCGGCGGCTGCTTCTCGCTCTGCCTGCCCGCGAGCGATGTGCAAAAGGTCTGCTTCGGTGTAGGGCCGGTTGAGTTCGTCAAGGTACCTCCGGGCGTACTCTGGCACCCATTCCTCCTGGAAAAGCGCCGCCAGTTGGCGGGCTATTTGGGTCTTTCCTGTAGATTCCGGCCCAGTGAAAAGGATTTTCTGCATAACTGCAAATGTAAGGCGCAGCGACAAATTGCCGAGCAACTTTATAGAATGCGGGATGTTATACCGCAAAAGCAACGAACTTTAAACGGACGATCTCCATGCACGATATTGAGCCCTTCTACCGTTGGCGCGACAAATACATTGCATCCCAAGATGAGCGTTCTCCCTTTTACGGCAGGACGTACAGTGAGTTCATGTTTACCAATAAGGTGTACAATTATTTCATCCATCCGCAGTGGGACGAATTTGGCTCGCCGACGCTTTACCTAAAAGTGATTTACGCCGATTACGAAGAGGGATTCGCCATCATCGAGCTGATCGGGGAGTGGAACGATTGCCTTACCAACGATATCATGTACCTCAAGCGGGAAATCATCGATATTATGGCTGAGTCAGGCATTTATAAATACATCCTGCTCTGCGAAAATGTCCTCAACTTTCACGGCTCTGACGATTGCTACTACGAAGAATGGTACGAAGATATCGTAGACGAACACGGTTGGATTTGTTTTGTCAATACCCTAAAGCACGTGCAGGAGGAAATGGCTGCTACTCAGCTACAGCGGTACGTCAACTTCGGGGAGCAGTTCAATGATATCAACTGGCGCCCGCACAAGCCTAAGCTTTTCTATAAGGTGATCGAAGCGATGGTGCACGGAGAGTTCTCCCGCTATCTGCCAGGCGAGATGGAAAACCACTGAACAGCAGCATGCATAAATCCGGTTTCGTCAATATCATCGGGCAGCCTAATGTGGGCAAGTCCACTCTCATGAACGCCTTGGTCGGCGAGCGTATGTCTATCATCACCCGCAAGCCGCAAACCACCCGCCACCGCATCATCGGGCTGCTCAGTGCAGAAGATTATCAAATAGTGTTTTCCGATACCCCTGGGCTCATACACGAGCCGGCTTACCGCATGCAGGAGTCGATGAACCGCTCTGTCGCATCCACCTTCGAAGACGCGGATATTATGCTATTTGTGACGGAAGCTGGTGAAGTCTACGCCGAGGAAGACCCCATTCTAAGCCGGCTGCCAACGGCCAATGTGCCGCTCTTTCTGGTATTCAACAAAGTAGATTTGCTGGAAGAGGCAGAGGTGATGCGGCATCTGCAGCAATGGAACGAGCGCATCTCTTTCACCGAAAGCATTCCCATCTCTGCCTTGCATCAGCATAATACTAGGAAGTTGCTAGAACTCATTCTGCACTACCTACCAGAGGGGCCTGCCTAGATCGGAAGAGCACACGTCTGAACTCCAGTCACGTGAAACGATCTCG
>CAYNIT010000189.1:0-9407 GCA_964397205.1 uncultured Phaeodactylibacter sp.
GTGACGGCCACCGGGCTGGAGAACCGCATGTTAAGGTTACCCTCGCCGTCCACCGTGTTCATATTGAGAATACTTTGCCCCCCCAGGCGGGCGAAGGAAATTTCCAGCCGTTCGGGGCCCATGCTTGAAGGGTCGTCTTCCTCGTCGCAAGCGCTGAAGCATAGGGCAACAACCAGAGGCAAAATAATGGCGGCAAGTCGGCGGGTGAGTGTTGTCATTTTCAAGTAAGGGTATCGTCATTAAAATGGTTTCCAGCAGACAGCGCAATGGCCTCCGCAGGCTATGAAGATACACAATTCCACACATCCGCAAAGTAAATTGGCCAATATGGCTTTTGCAGCTTACCGTATTCAATTTGCAGTTTTTCGGTTTCCCACTTCTGGCCCAGGCCGAAAAGCCCTTGGCGCTCTTCTACCCTTTTGTTAGAGAAGCGGCTGAGGTGCTGCAGGTATTCGAAATAACTGACTAAAGTCATTGCTTCTTTCCCCAAATAGTTGAAAATTACCCTTGCTAATCAGGGCTGCGCCCCCTTACCCATTCGCACAAAGACTAATTTCCTGGTCCTTCGCCAATTTTCAAACTGCAACTGAAACAATGCCCTGCTGGATGCCCTAGCACACTGCCAGCAAGGATTTTACAAACACATACAACCAAATACCTAAATGTCAGCCTTAGAATTCAACCAAGAGTACAGGCGATGGGAAGACATGCTCTTTGCTTTCGCCATGAAATTGACGAGAAACCGGGAAGATGCCAAAGATCTCCTGCAGGAAACCGCCCTGCGCGCCTACCGCTACCGCAACCGTTTCAGGCCGGGCACCAATTTCCGAAGCTGGTGCTCCGTCATTATGCGCAACGCTTTTATCAACAATTATCGGAAAAACCGGCGCAACCCTACCGTCAAAGAACCCATTGAAAGCTTTCTCCTCTTGGACCAGCAAAACACCACCGACAACTACGGGGAAAGCCAGGTGCAAATGGAAGAGTACGACGCGCTGTTTCAGCAAATTGGAGCGATCTACCGCGTCCCCTTCCTGATGTTTTACGCTGGTTACGAATACCGGGAAATCGCAGATTGCCTGGACATCCCGCTGGGCACCGTAAAAAGCCGCATTTTCCTGGCGCGCAAAAAGCTGAAAGGGCTGCTGCAAGAAAGGAGCGGCTCCCAAGGGCGGATGGAGGAGACAGCTGCCTGAGGCTTCGGCTGCGGGCACTTTGAGGCCGGAGGAGGAGTTGGAATATGTATTTTAAAGCAGCCCATTATGCGTGACTAAAGAATCACCCCAACATGAAAAACCGAATCGTCCTTTACTTTTCCGGCACCGGCAACAACCGCTTTCTGGCCGCACAGATCGCCGATGAGCTCGATGCAGACCTCCGGCCCCTGAATCCAAGAATCAAGAGCACCGGCTTGATATACCTGCTGTCGCTGCTCAAGTGGCGCAGCGGCATCCGGGTAACCGCTGAAGATTTGCAACCCTATGAGGAAGTAGTGGTGGTCGGCCCTGTATACGGCGGGCTCCTGCTCGCTCCTATGCGGGAAGCCATCAGACTGAGCGCTAAGGGCAAGCGGCCGGTCCATTTTGCTACCTGCTGCGGCATCAGCGATGAAATGAAAGACCACCGCTACGGCTATGTGCAGGTGCTGAAAGCAGCTGAAGCAGCCGGCAAGGGCTATATCAAGGCCACCGCTGCTTTTCCGGTAGGGCCCGCCCTGCCAGAGGGAGCCAATCCGAATGAAAAAGACCTGATGGCAGTGCGCTTATCCGAAGAAAACTGGACCGAAGCGCTGCGCCGCCGGGTGAAGGCGTTTGCCGCCGAAATAGAAGGCGCTGAAGCCATCGCTTAAGCTGTTCATTCGCCCATTTGTCCGTTGGGCCTATATTTCCAGCAAATGCACAGGGTAGCATGGCAGACCGCCAGCTTGCTGGCCGGAGGTTATTGCGCAGCTTGGGCCTTGATGAGATGGATGCCGTAAAACCCAATTTACCGCTCGCTTGCATGCTCAATGCCCTCAACATTGCCTCAAGCAATAAAATAAATGTATATTTATCCTCGATATTCAAGAGCAGGCAACAGCAAACACCTGCCCGCACTAAATCCTGGATTTAACAAACGCTCTTACACCTATGGAGAATCAAATCGCCCTCTTCTGGGACTTCGAGAACATACACGCCTCTGTAATGGCCCACCGCTTTGGCCAGAGTTGGTACAACAACTTCAAATACAAGGCAATGCCGAATGTGGTGGACATCAAGTCTATCGTCAATTACGCCAGTAGCCTGGGCGACTTGGTCCTGAACCGAGCCTACGCCAACTGGCAGTGGCTTGGCAAGTACGCTAATGACCTGAACGAGAACGCCATCGAACTGATACAGCTCTTCCCCCGCGGCCGAAACTCCAAGAACAGCGCCGATATCCTCCTGTCTATCGACATCATCGAGTACCTCAACCTGCTGCCCGCCATTGATACGGTGATTTTGGTTAGTGGAGACGGCGACTTCATACCGGTAGGCAAGCGCGTACGGCGGCAGGGCAAACTGATCATCGGCGTGGGCGTGCGGGAAACTTCCAATGACTTCTGGATCAAAACCTGCAACGAATTCAAATACTACCGCAACCTTACTTCCCGCCCGTGGACCAAAGATGCTCAAAAAGGGGCTCCCATTCAGAGTACTGCGCAAGACATCGACCTCGATGAGGCAAGGGCCCTCCTTCTGCAGGCCATCCATCAGCTGAGCAAAAACCGGGGAGAGGATTGGGTCGCCCAGGTACGCATCAAACCAGCGATGGTGCGCCTCGACCCCTCCTTCGATGAGCAAACCTACGGGTTTAATTCCTTCGGCAGCTTCATCCGGGCGCAGAATGACATCCTGAACTACCGGCACGAGCAGGGCAAACAGGAGCCAGAGTACAGCATCAAGGAAAGCGCTGTAGTCGATCAAATCGGCGACCTGCAGGCTGCCCAGCCAACCAACAATGAAAACGGCCGCTACGGCCAGTACATGAACATCCTCGCCCAACAGAAAATACGCTTGCCGTCCCCAGAAGTGCTGCAGGCCGGCATCGACATCTACGGCAAAATGGTGGCCGAACGCTACACCTTCAAGGACAATCCCGAACTCGACCAGAAATGCTTTCAAGAGCTGCAGGCGGTGGTCAAAAATGCAACGGAGACCGATGCCCGGAAGCTGCGCCATCTTTTTTACAAGTGTTTCATCTTCAAAAAAGACGAGGATGCCGGCCACTTTTCCTTTCACGAGGATGTCACAACCAAGGAGGAAGTACAGTACCGCCTGCTCAAACTGCTGATCAAACGCATTGGCGACAACGTAGACGGCGAGCTAGATACCGAAGCGCTATCCCGAATCCTGGCCGGCGATGAGGAGACCTACAAGGCTAGGTTTGACCTGGTAATGCAGGAGGAAGAAGAAGAGTAGTAGCAGTGGTTGGGTTTTGGCTGGTGGTATCGCCTGACTATCAGCAGGTTAGCCACAGCAGCGTTTCCGTAAACACCGTTTAGGGGGTACGCTCCCTTGCCAACACCTGCAGAAACCTCACTGCTCCTCCCGCAGCGCCCGCACCGGCGCCGAGCGCAGCACCCGGATAACCATCAGGCTCACCGCCAGCACTGAAATCAGCAGGGTGATGGCCCCCGCCAGCAAAAAGATGGCCGGGTTAATCTCGATACGGTACGCAAAGCCCGACAACCACTCCCGCACCCCCAGGTAAGCCAGGGGCGCCGCTACCAACAACGCCAGGCCGATCAGGGCAAGGTACTCCCGGTTGAACCGCAGCAGAATGTCGCGCCGGCTTGCCCCCAGGATCTCTCGTATGCCGATCTCCTTGCGCTTGAGCGTAGTCAGATAAGCCGTAAGCGCCACCAAGCCAATTACCGCCACTAAAAAAGCCACGACACTGAAGTAGATGCTCAGTTTCGCAATGCGCCGCTCTTTCTCGTACAGTTCCTCGATGTTTTGCGAAAGGAAAGAATGGATGAAAGCCTTGTTCAGATTCAGCGCCTCGTAGCGCGCTTTGACCTTCTCTATAATCGCCGCCGGGCTCAGCCCCCGGTAGCCTACCGAAGCCCAGCGCACATAATCCGGATTCTTGTACACCGTCAGGAACATCGGCGTGATCTTTTCCCGCAAGGAAAACATATTGATATCCTTAAATGTCCCGGCAATGGTGAAGGGGAAGCCGACCTCCCCCGTCTCCTCATCCGTATACTCCGGCTCCTCGATGATGGTCTTGCCTATCAGTTCCGAGCGGCTCAAGCCAAATGTGGCCATAAACTTCTCCACCAGCGTCTCATTGATGAGCACCACCGAGCGGGGTGCCTCCTGCGGATGGCTGATGTAGTCCGGGATGCTCGTTTCAATGCCCAACAACTGCACAGCGCTGTAATCGAGCGAAATATCGTAGGCATCATCGAAAACCTCTGAGGTGCCCGCCAGTTTGTAGGTGGTCTGATTGAACGGGTTGCGCCCCAGCGGGCTGCCGGAACCTACGCCTGTCACTTCTGGGATTTTCAGCAGCTCATTTTTAAATACATCGAATTTGCTGCTGTCCTCCGAAAGATTCACGTACAGCACCTGCTCCTCGTCGAAGCCAAGCTCGGCCTGCTGTATAAAGCGCAACTGCTGATTGACCAGCAGCGTCAAGCTGCACAATCCGATGAGCAGCATAAACTGAAAGCTGATGATGGCTTTGCGGGTCGATAAGCCCGTGGCCGCATCCCGCGCTACATTGCCCCGGAACAGGCTGATGATCCGGTGCCGGGCCAGAAACACCGCCGGGTACAAGCTTGCCAGCAGCCCCACAGCCAGGCTTATCCCCAGCAGCGCGAGCAGCAACCACCAGGGGCTTTTTTGTACCGAGACCGCCAGCGCAGTGCCCATGAAATCATCAAAACGCGGCAGCAGCCACCACAGCCCCAACACGACCACCGGCAGGGTAAGCAGGCTGAGGAAGAGCGACTCCAGGATAAACTGATTGGAAATTTGCCCCTCGCTGGCGCCGAATATCTTGCGCATGCCGATCTCGCGTGAGCGGCCGGCGTTCATAGCGATCGACAGATTGGTGTAATTGCTGACGGTAAGCAACAGGATGATGCCCGATATAATGCCTATGATGTACAGGTAGCGCTTATCCCCCGGCGGCTTCAGCTCGTAGAGCATATCAGAATTCAGGTGGATAGAGGCCAGGGGTTGCAGGATACTGCCCCCGAAGAGTTCGCTTTCCGCCAAACGCGGATTGATATTGCCCATGTTTTCGTCCAACCGCTGCTCCACGGCCTCCAGTCCGGTGCCGGGCTGCAGCTCTATGTAGGTACGCGACCCCCAGTACTCGATCTTATCCCTATGCAGGGCAATGCTGAAGTCGTAGTGCGCATTGGGCGGCAGGTTTTCGATCACCCCGGTTATGGTATAGGTATCCCCCTCCACCTTCAGCGGCGCTCCCCGCAGGGTACGCTCCCGCCAATCCTGCCCGAAAAAGCGTTCGGCCTGCTGCTCGGTAAGCAGCGCGCTGTTCGGCTGCCCGCTGAAATCTGCTGCGGACCCCAGCAGGAAGGGCCATTCAAAAAAGTCAAAGAAAGAAGCAGGCGTATTGGTGTGCAGCAACCGCTCGGTCGGCAGTCTTTTCTCGTTGGCTTCCACAAAAGTAGGCTGCCAAAAGGTGTAGAATTGGCAAGCATCCACTACCCCCTGTATGTCGCGGATCCCACCGATCTGCTTCATCTGCACCTCCGGCTCTGCGCCGAAGTAACCATCGAAGCTTACCACGCTGTAGTCCTGCGACCGGAAGGTGCGCCCCATGCGGTACTTGCGCTCGGCATCCGGCACGAATTCGTCGAAACTGTTTTCGTAATCCAGGTACAAGGCCGCCAGCGCTGCCGTCAGAATGCCGATCGCCAGGCAAACGAAGTTGATGGTGTTGTAAAATCCTTTGCGCCGCAGGTTGCGGCTCGCCACCTTGATATAGTTGGGCAAGAGGTAGGCAAAGCTGCTGCGCCAGAAAGCGTACCAGGGCCGCGGCTGAGCTGCCCGGGCGAAAGCCTGAAAAGAAGTGGCCTCAGAGGGGATGACCCGCTCTTTAGCAGCCTCAAAAGCTTCCGCCGGCGCGTAACCTTTGATGAGAAACTCTTCGTAGCGGTCGTACAGATTGCTTTCCAGCTCTTCGGCCAGGCCCGGCTCTATACCGCGCCTGCTCTGCAGCTGCTTGCGCCAGCCCTGCAGTGCCTTTTCAATATCAAATGCCATAATAGATTGTCGGTTTGCTGTGCTGCCGCTCCGGACAGGAGGCCAGCAACTTAAGCGTTCTAACTTTCGTAAACCTCATCAGGCTGGCACATAGGCTTCTCCGCCCATTCCCCATAGCTTGACGAAAACTTGATTGACCTTGAGCCACTGCCGCCGCTCCTGCTCCAGGCGCTGCAGCCCTGCTTCGGTAATGCGGTAGTATTTGCGCCGCCGCCCGCTTTCGGTCTTGACCCACTGCGAGCGGATCAGCCCTTCTTTCTCCATGCGGCTCAGAACTGGGTACAGCATAGCATCGGTCCAGGCGAGCTCGCCCTCGGACAAGCGTTCGACTTCCTTGATGATCCGGTAGCCGTAGTTCTCCCCGTAGGACAAGATGGACAGGACCAGGGGTTTGGTAGAAGCAGCTACGAGTGCTTTAGTGGCCATAGTTGGTTTGGTATTTTATGGTGTATGGTTCAAAATTACTTCTTCGTTCTCGTGAGGTACGCCTCCTCGCTCAGCAGCGTTTTGCCGTCGAACAGCTCAATGCGGCGCTGGGCGTAGCTGGCATCCTCTTCGGAATGCGTCACTGCGACGATGGTCGCGCCCTGCTGATGGAATTCCGACAGTTTCTGCATCACTGCCTGGCTATTCTCTGAATCTAGATTACCCGTCGGTTCATCGGCCAAAATAAGGGCAGGCTCCGGCACGATGGCGCGGGCAATGGCCACCCGTTGCTGCTGCCCGCCCGATAATTGCTGCGGATAGTGGCTGCGCCGGTGCGTCATTTCCAGGCTGGCCAGGGCACGCTCCACCCGTTCGCGCCGCTCCTTAGCGGGCACCTTCAAGTAAATCAGCGGCAGCTCGATGTTTTCGTAGGCCGTCAGCTCGTCGATGAGGTTGAAGCTTTGGAAAACGAAGCCCATGTTGCCTTTTCGCAATTTAGCTTTTTCCCGGCGGCTCATCCCGCTCACTTCGTGCCCGTTGAACCAGTACTGCCCTTTGGACAGATCGTCTACCATCCCTACCAAATTCAGCAGGGTAGATTTACCGCTGCCAGAAGGGCCCATAATGGCGACGAACTCGCCCGCTTCGATCTGCAGGTCTACGCCGTTTACCGCGGCGGTTTCGACTTCCTCCGTGTAGTGATATTTGTAAACGCCTTCCATGCGGACCACCGCCGGGCGTTGCGTCTCTTTTGCCATTAGTTGATGATTTTTACTGTCGTATAATCCTTGAAATGCTCATAGCCCGAGGTGATGACTCGGTCGCCAGCCGACAAGCCTTCCGACACTTCGAAGTAGTTGGGGTTGCGCCGGCCGAGCTTGATCGGCCTTTTTTCTGCTTTGTCGCCCTGCAGCACGTACACCCAGCTGCCGCCGGTGGTGCTATAGAAACTCCCGTTGGGCAAAAGAGTGCGTTGGGCGGGCGAACCGAAAAACAAACGCAGCCGTACCGACTGCCCCTTGACAAAAGGAGCGGTTTGCGCATCGGCGGGCGACAAGCCCACTTCGATGCGAAACCGGCCTTCTTCAACAGTCGGGTATATTTTGTCCACCTGCAAACCAAGGGTATCTCCCTGAAGCAGGGTGATACCTCTTTGTCCGGTGGTCACTTTATCGAGGTAAAATTCGTCTACTTCCGCAACGATCTTCGGCTTTTCCAGGCTGTATATCTGCCCCAGCCGTTCACCGGTCTCCAGGGCCTGCCCCTCCTGCAGCTCAAAGTCGCTGAGCCGGCCACTGGCATCAGCCCTGACGCACAGACGGTCGAGGATACTGCGGATAGCGTTCAGGTTTTTCTGGATGCGCGCTTCGGAGGCTTTCATCTGCTGGAGCTGGGCCCGCCTGGCTACCGAATCGCTGCGGTAGGCTTTTTGCAGCAATTCCTGCCGGCGGTGCAGGTAGTGGTAACGATTGGCCATCGGCTCAAAATCCTGCCGGGCAATGACGCTGTCCGCCAACAATTGCCGGTTGCGCTCGTACTCTAGCTGCTGCAGCTTGAGCTGGTAAGCAACTTCTACCAGTTGCTCTCGTTGCCGCAGGTTGTTTTGGTTGAGCAGGAGTGCCGTTTGCTGTTGGTTGTTGAGCTGCTCGATGAGCTGGGATTCGCGTTGCAGCACGTCGAGTTGCAAGTCGGCGTTGGCCAGCTGCAGCAGGGTGTCACCGATCTTGACGGTTTGCCCGGGCTCGGCGAATACGGTTGCTACGTTGCCCGCTACTTTGCTGTCTACAAAGTAAATATCCCGAGGCTCAATCTGGCCCGTAAGGTTGATGTACTCGTAAAAGGGGGCTTCTTTCACCTTTTCAACGGTCAACTGCCCCTGCTCCACGCGCACCGTAGAGCGGTAACCGCTGTTGACGGCTGCGTAAGCGACCCCGCCCACTGCCAGTGCCGCGATGATCAGGCCGATGTAAAGCCGCTTGCCCGTATTTTTAGTCCGTTTCTTATCCATAAATTTAATACCTAATGTTGGCAGGTATATTTACCTAACGGCGTTAGGTTAAAATAGTTGCCTAGGTTTTAATAATTTTTTTTGAAATGGGGTGAATTTGCCGGTTATGACAGGACCGTACAGCTTGTTTTCCTTACTTTTGGAACTCCATTTGTCTGCGGAACCAGGGTTGTAGCTTGCGGTACGCCCGAGTAGCGGCATGCAGCCGATGCCTGCTATTGGCCAGCCAAAACAACTTACAGCATGACCTGCATCAATTGCAATACCGAGCACACCAGCCCTTTTTGCCCTCAGTGTGGCGAAAAGGCTAATGTGCCGAAAATTACTTTTCGCTCTGTATTCAGGGATGGCCTTTGTACCCTGACCAATATGGACAAAGGGTTTTTGTATAATGTCAAAAACTTGTTGCTGCGCCCACAGGCAACGGTGGAAGCTTACATTGAGGGAAGGCGTAAAGGCATTTTCAACCCCATTTCGTTCTTGGTCCTTGCTGTTACGCTCTATTTGCTTGTGGATGCGTATGTTGGAGTTGAGGGGGTGAGCAGGGACGGCTACAGTGGTAAAGTTTACGAGGCAGGGCTTGAAGCTGGCCGGTTCGTGAAAGTGTATTTCAAATACTTCTGGATATTGTCCGTCGCTTGGCTGAGCTTCTCGACTAAGCTGGTATTTGGGAAGTATAACCTCGCCGAGCACTTCGCCATAAATGCCTT
>CAYNIT010000190.1:0-9333 GCA_964397205.1 uncultured Phaeodactylibacter sp.
GCTGTTTTCCTCCCCCTGCAACCCTACCGGCTCGGTCTACAGCTGGGAGGAGCTGCAAGCGCTGGCGGATGTGGCAGCTGAATGGGAAGGCTTGTACATCATCTCCGACGAAATCTACGAATACATCAATTTCACTGGGCGCCACGCCAGCATCGGAGCCTACAAACCAGTGAAGGACCGCACCATCACCGTTAATGGTTTTTCCAAAGGCTTTGCTATGACCGGCTGGCGGCTGGGTTACATGGGCGCTCCGGCCTGGGTGGCGAAGGCTTGCGCCAAAATGCAAGGGCAGTTCACCTCCGGAGCTACTGCCTTCGGGCAAATGGCCGGCGCCCACGCTCTGCTGGCCAATTTAGAACCCACCCACCAAATGCGGGCGGCATTTCAGCAACGGCGCGACCGCATCATCGAACTGCTCAGCCAAATTCCGGGCATGAAGGTCAATCAGCCGCAGGGCGCCTTCTATATTTTCCCGGATATCAGCGCCTATTTTGGCAAACGGGCGGGCGAGCACCGCATTGATAATGCGGATGACTTCTGCGCCTACTTGCTGCAGAAAGCCCATGTCGCTACTGTGAGCGGCTCTGCATTTGGAGCACCAGACTGCTTCCGCATCTCTTATGCCGCTGGCATGAACGAACTTGTGGAGGCGGTGCGGCGTATTAAGGAGGCAGTCGAGCAGTTGGAAGATTAGGATGGGAGCTGGGCAATCGGTTAATTTTCTGATTGCCTGGCTTGGGCTTAGTGTAAAAAATACACTACCTTTATTTTGATTCAAAACTTAAGCATGGAAGTAGTAGTTGATGGCGGCTCCACGAAAGCCGATTGGAAAATAATTGGGCAAGCAAGCATCGAAAGCCTGACCACCACGGGCTTTAATCCAGTCTTTCACTCCGAAGACCAAATATTTACCGCGCTCTCTCAAACCTTCAGTAAGGAGGAGATACCAACCGGATCCGTGGGGCAGATTTATTACTACGGTGCCGGTTGTTGGGACGACAAGCGCAAGGGCAAGGTACACCGGGCCTTGGCGCATATTTTCCAAAATGCGAAAATCGAAGTGCATCACGACTTGCTCGGAGCCGCCCGCGCCACCTGTGGGCATAAGCCTGGCATCGCCTGCATTATCGGCACTGGCTCCAATTCTTGCCTGTACGATGGAGAGCAGGTAGTCGACAATGTCACGAATCTAGGTTTCCTCCTGGGCGACGAAGGCAGCGGCACCCACCTGGCCAAACGGCTGCTGCGTGCCTACTTCTATCGGGAGATGCCTAAGGTACTGAGCGACAGGCTGGATGCAGCCTACCCTGAAGGTAAGCAAGCTATACTGGATAAGGTATACTCCCTCGACCCGCCCAATGCCTACCTCGCTTCCTTTACCAAGTTTATGGGAGACCACCAGGATAACCCTTTTATACTACGCATTTTATTTGATTCTTTCGAGCAATTCATTGACCGCCACGTACGCAAATACCGCCACCACATGGAACTGCCGGTGCATTTTATCGGATCCGTTGCTTTCTACTTCCGCAACATCCTCGAAGTCATTTTGGAAGAACGCGAGATGATCCCGGGCATTTTCATCCAAAAGCCCATTGACAACCTCGTCCGATTCCATACCGAACAAACCAATGGAAAAACTGCGACCACCCTATGAGCGAAGACATTAAGCGGATCGCTGTATTTACTTCGGGCGGAGACGCGCCGGGCATGAACGCTGCTTTGCGCGCGGTTGTACGAGCCGCCTCCTTCCACGACATGCACGTGTACGGCATTTCCCGGGGCTACGAGGGCATGATCGATGGAGAACTGGACCGGCTCGAACGGGGAGATGTCGGCAATATCATCCACCGCGGGGGTACCATTCTGAAGACAGCCCGCAGCAAACGGTTCATGACGCCCGAGGGGCGCCGCTCGGCCTACGAATCCTTACTGGCTTTTGACATTGATGCCTGCATCGCCATCGGAGGCAATGGCACCTTCACCGGTGCTTCCGTATTTACTGAGGAATACGACATCCCCTTCATCGGCATTCCCGGCACAATCGACAACGACCTCTACGGGACAGACCTGACCATCGGCTTTGATACCTCCGTCAATACCGCTATCGAAGCCGTGGACAAAATCCGGGACACCGCCGATTCCCACAACCGGCTGTTCTTCGTAGAAGTGATGGGCCGCAACTCGGGCTTCATTGCTCTGAATACGGCCATCGGGAGCGGGGCGGGCTCCGTGCTTATCCCGGAGACGGACACCTCCATCGAGGAGCTGGTAAACGCCCTGAAGATGGGGGCGCGCCGCAAAAAGCTGTTCAGCGTAGTCATCGTAGCGGAAGGCAATAAGAACGGCAACGCCACCGAAATCGCCCGTAAAGTGAACGAAGCGTTTGACTTTTACGATACCAAGGTGACCATCATCGGTCACCTGCAGCGGGGAGGCTCTCCTACGGCTATGGACCGCGTACTTGCCAGCCGATTGGGATTCTACTCTGTGGAGGGATTGCTCAACGGGCAGAAAAACGTTATGGCGGGACTGGTCAACGGCCAGGTGCAGTTCACACCCTTCCCGCAGGCCATCAACGAAGCCAAACCGCTCGATAATGACCTGGTGCGCATGGCGGAGATCCTGGCTATGTAGACCACTCACGGCGGGGCCCCAACGGCTCCGGCGCGGGGGCTTTTGAGGCCTTGCGCTTCTGCTTATTCCACAGATACAGCGCTACGAGCAGCGGAACCAGGAAGTGAGGAAACCGCAGCACCGCTTCGTGTACCCATTGCACCATAGTTTGTTGCAGGCTGCTGCTGTACAGGGCTGCCCAAGGGCGGGCCATAGTCGTAGCCAAGCCCCAGAATACCGCGTAACCCGCCGCGTAGAGCGATGCTCGGCCAGGCACAAACAGCAGCACGCTCAGCAGAAAGTCGAGCAGGCCTGCAGCTTGGAGAAATGTAGCCGCTCCGGCATCCCCTACCCCAAATATGCTCATCGTCATGTGCACAAAATGGCCCGGCCGCGGATAGTAGCCGATAGCGTACAGGCCGTGGCAGGTAAAGGTCAAAGCAACGGCAATCTTTATGGCCAGCAGCAGGCGCGCGTTGGGCTGTGTATCAGGCTGCCGGGAGAGCAGCACTAAAAAGACCGGGCTGCTGAACTGCAGGCTGTATTCGAAGAACTGGCCGATGAAGAAAAACTTTTCTTTGCAGTACAGCGCTGACAGCAGAAGGAGGCTCCCTGCCCCGAGGTACATCATCCAGCGGGCGGGCTTGCCGAGACGGGGCAAAGCAGCAGCTGCCAGGGCGCAGAGCAGGTAAAAAACCCCGGTGCCATCGATCCAGGCTTGAATGTAGGCGTTAACTGCCGGGCTGCTCACATACGCTTGCCAGCTCATGCCCAAAACATGCTCTACTATGCCTTTCATCCACCTTTCATCCCACAGCAGTTCACGGTAGGGCGCGTCCCAGTAAAGGTGCTGCCAGCCACGGCCGAGGAACACGCCTACGGTGGCCAGCTGCAGAAGGCGAAAGTAGAGCTTGGAAGAGTGCTGCATGGATGATCGTATGTTTTTTAACGATAGCCCAGAGCCAAAACGCAGAACTGCGCCAGTTTATTGAGGCAATAGCCTGGCGCTTTGCCCCAATTTTACTGTAACCGAACCCTCCCGGGAATAAAGTAAACGGCAGCTTGGCTAAACTATGCGCAAAACGCCCTAGTTTTGAAATCAGAAAAGATCGGCAGCATTGCCCGCTTGCCGACGCAAATTCAAACCCTCAAGATCATGAACCGAGCCCTACTTTTGCTGCTCTTGGCTGCCCCGATGATAACGATGGCGCAAAAGCCAGCTTTAGACCTGGAAGCCATTGACCAATGGAAACAGCTGGAAGCGCCCCAGATCTCCAGCGGCGGACAGTGGGTGAGCTACGAGCTGGCCCCGAACCAAGGAGACCCCAGCCTGCTTTTATACCATCAGTCCTCCGGCATTACCCGCAGCTTCCAGCGGAGTTCTGGCTTGTCCTTCAGCTCCAATGGGCGATACGCCGCCTGGCGCATCCACCCAGCAGAAGACAGCCTCAAAGTGATGAAGCGGCGCGGTACCGAAGAAAAAGCGCTGCCCCGGGATACATTGGGCTTATTCTCAACTGAAAGCCGGGAGCTGCAAAAGTTAGGGGAAGTGGAACGCTTCCTCCTCCCTGAAAAGTGGGACGGCTGGCTGGCGTATCAGTTGGCTTCCATGCGCCCGGACACCAGCCTGCCGGATTCCGTCAAAATCAAAAAGGAGAGCGAAGAGAACGGCAGCCGGCTGGTGGTCCGCAACCTGAACAGCGGGCAGGAAGATACCCTGAAATATGTGCGGGACTTCACGGCGGCGGAGGAGGCTCCGGCTCTGCTCGCCTATTCTACCGGAGAGGGCGACAGTTTGCAAGCCGGGATTTACCGCTACGATTTCGAGGAAGCTGATTTTGTCCCTCTGCTCAATGGAGCAGGGCACTATGGCAAAATGGCGCTGAGCCGCGATGGCAAACGGGCGGCTTTCCTCGCCCTGCGGGATACGCTGAAGCATCGGGTTACCCCCTACCAACTCTGGCAGTGGCAGGAAGGCGCAACAGCTGAGATGCTGGCGGACAGCACCGCAGATTTTTTGCCCGACGGCTACCTCATCAGCGAGCACTTCGAGCTGCAGTATTCCGAGGACGGCAGCAAGCTGTTTTTTGGCATGGCGCCCCCTCCCCTGCTGCAGGATACAAGCCTGCTGGAGGAAGAAATTGTCCAGGTGGAGGTCTGGGCCTACAACGATCAACGCTTGTACACCAATGAAGAAGCCCGGCTGGAGGACGAAAAAGAAAAATCCTTTACCTGTGTGTTTCACCAAGGCAGCCGGAAGATCGTGCCCCTGGGCAGCCCGGAGCTGCCGGAAGTCAAGCTGGGCGATGAAGGCAATGCCAACTTTGCCCTGGGCATCGATGAATCCCCCTACCTCCGAGCCATTAGCTGGCAGGGCTTCCCTATCCGCAAGGACATCTACCTGATCGATACACAGACCGGCAAAAGCGAAATCATTGCCGAACGCATCGCCGGCAACCCTAAGTTTTCGCCCATGGCGGAATTTGTGTACTGGTACAATACCACTGACTCCTCCTGGTATGCCTTCGATATTGCCGAGCGCCGCCTGCGGCAATTGGCCCGGGAAGTGGAGGCGCCTTTTTACAATGAGCTGCACGATCAGCCGCAGCCGCCCCGCCCCTACGGCATCGCGGGATGGACTACGGAGGATGATTTCATTATGATCTACGACCGCTACGATATATGGCTGATCGACCCGCACGACAACCTGGCGCCCAACAACCTTACCAAAGGGCGGCCGCAGCGGCAGCGGTTTCGTTACATTAAACTGGACGAGGAGGAGCGCTCCATCGAGGAAGTCAAGCCCATGCTGTTTCATTTCTTCGACGAAAAAGACAAGTCTTCCGGTTACGTATGGTTCAATATCCATACTGGAGTCAAGGAGCGGATGCAATCGGGCCCCTACTACTACACACCCCGGGTGCAAAAGGCCCGCGAGGCCGATGCCTTCCTGTT
The DNA here is from genome assembly GCA_964397205.1 of uncultured Phaeodactylibacter sp. GTDB lineage: Bacteria > Bacteroidota > Bacteroidia > Chitinophagales > Saprospiraceae > Phaeodactylibacter. The sequence continues at coordinate 5,572 of CAYNIT010000190.1, forward strand.
CAGCCGCGAAAGCTTCTCAGTTTTTCCGGATCTGCTGCTCAGCACCGATAACCTCAAGCAGTTCAAGCGCATCAGCGACGCCAATCCGCAGCAGAAGAATTACCGCTGGGGCCAGGCAGAAGCGTTTCACTGGATTGGCGCCGATGGGCAGGATATGGAGGGGATCCTTATCAAACCGGAGGGCTTCGATCCGCAGCAGCAGTACCCTATGATGACCTACTTCTACGAGCGCAATGCCGATCGGCTGCACCGCCACCCTACCCCGCGCTATCCGCGTTCGGTCATCAACTGGGCGTACTACGCGAGCCGGGGTTACGTCATTTTTGTACCCGATGTGCATTACCGGGTAGGCTATCCGGGAGAGAGCGCGCTGGATGCCGTTACGACCGGCGTGACTTCGGTACTGGAACAAGGTTTTGTCGACCGGAAACGGCTCGGGCTGCAGGGGCATAGTTGGGGCGGCTACCAGATCGCTTACCTGGTCACCCAGACCGACTTGTTCAGGTGCGCAGAAGCGGGGGCGCCAGTGGTGAATATGACTTCTGCCTACGGCGGCATCCGCTGGGGCTCCGGCCTGAGCCGGATGTTTCAGTACGAGCGCTCGCAGAGCCGGATCGGCGGCACGCTCTGGGAAAAACCGCTGCGGTACATCGAAAACTCCCCGCTTTTCTACGCCGACAAAATCAATACGCCTCTGCTGATTTTGCACAACGATGAGGACGGGGCAGTGCCTTGGTACCAGGGTATTGAATTCTTTGTCGCCCTGCGCCGGCTCGGCAAACCCGCTTGGCTGCTCAACTACAACGGCAATCCGCACTGGGTGATGGGCGAGCCAAACCGCCGGGATTTCATGCAGCGCATGCAGCAGTTTTTTGACCACTACTTGCTCGGAGCCCCTATGCCTCCCTGGATGAAGGAAGGCGTATCGCCGATGGAAAAGGGCATCGAGCAAGGGTTGGGCGAGGATTGACTTCACACAAATTGTTAGAAAAACCGCCTTTTTGGTAAAAAAACGGGGGAGAAGGGTTAAATTCGTGCTTTACAAAAAACAGCCAATAGTCATGCCCCTGCGCGACAATTTTCCGCCGGCCGGCACCGAATATCTGGGCGGCGAGAGCGATGGATACGAGTATCGGACGGTTTTCAGCGGCTCCAAGCTGCAGGCGACCTACGAGATGGTATGTCAGTTCCTGCAGGAGGAAGGCTACGAGGATGTCCCCCTGCCCAAAGACGCGGAGGAGTTGAAGCTGTTCCGCCTGCCTACGCGCAACAAACAGATCTTGATGTTTGAAGACAATGGCTATGTGCACAATCCCATTAAAATCCTGTTCCCGGCGGACCGCCGCAAGCGCAGTACGCTTATTCTGTGCGTATACAACGAAGCTGACCCGCAGCATTTGCTGAAGTTTCACCGGGTGCTGCAGAGCCGGGGCGGGGCGGCATAGGCTGGCAAGCTGAGCGAATCTGTGATACGCTGCCTGTTGAGACGGCTACCGGGCTTGCGCCTATGTGCTTGTTTGGAGGTCAGCCTTTGGGCTAAAAAAGGCCACTTATTCGGTGATGCTGCGCTGCTTTTCTTAGCTGTACCTCAGGGTATGCCCTTCGAAAAGCGCCTTGTCTCAACGAAAAATTGACACTTCTCACTTTCAAATCCGACCTCCCAACAAGCACTAACCCCACCATCCTGCTGTAGGATCACATAGTAGACAGCGCCTCTAAATCGATACCGTCGAGTGCCTCGCGCATCACATCTGCTTCCACATTAGCCCCTTCGATGGCGATGACGAAGCGGCCATCGGCAATGATACTTACTTTACCTTGTTTGGATTGATTGTCGTATTCTTCAAAGGCTTTGTATCCCTTGATTGTGGTGGTGCGCTCGTAGCCAGTTTCGGTTTCTTTGTCGATTTCAAGTTCCGCCCAGGGCACCATACCCAGCATTGCGCGGCCCATGCCGGCAAAATCGGTCAGGACTACTTCCAGCTTACCGCCTTCGCCCTCGTAGACAGCCTCAGCGACAGAAAGATTGAAGCTCATAGCGCCGGTCTTTTGCCCGCTGCGCGAGCTGCGTTTTAAGCCAGCAAGCTCCTCCGGCAGCAGCTTCTTGAGCTCGCGGAAATCGACGGCTTCTTTCGATTTTCCCTCGCCTTGCATTTGTTGTTTCATTCCCTCGGCGGCATCTCCCGCCGACTGCTCTGAAGAGGATGCCTCTTCGCGGGCTTGCTCGACGCTTTCTTGCCCATTGTCGGAGCCGCCGCCACAGGCGTAAAGCCCCAAGGAAAATGCCACTAGCAATACGGGGAAATAGGTTCGGATAGACATAAGTATTCGGTTTTAGTTCTGCGAGGCTCAAGTTATGGAAAAAACGCTTAACAAAGGGGCAAAGCAGAACAATCGAGCAAGCCTGCAGCAGCTGGAAAGGGCATAGTGCGGCGGGACGGCAATACACCAGCCTGAATCCTTGTTTATTCCGCCTCCTCCTCTGCTTCTGCCCGTTGCTGCATGCGCATCTGCGGGAAGAAGAGCACCTCCTGAATGGATTGCTCATTGGTCAGGAGCATGACCAGCCGGTCGATGCCGATGCCGAGGCCGGAGGTGGGCGGCATGCCGTACTCCAAGGAGCGCAGGAAGTCTTCGTCCAAAGCCATGGCTTCTTCGTCGCCCCGCTCGGCCAGCTTGAGCTGCTCTTCGAAGCGGCTGCGCTGATCGATAGGGTCGTTCAGCTCAGTGTAAGCATTGGCGATTTCTTTGCCGTTGACGAAAAGCTCGAAGCGCTCTACCAAGCCTTCCACACTGCGGTGCTTTTTGGCAAGGGGGGTCATCTCGATGGGGTAATCGGTGATGAAAGTAGGCTGCACAAGTTGGCTTTCCACCTTTTCGCCAAAGATCTCATCGATCAGTTTGCCTTTGCCCATACTGGCTTCAACGCTGATGTGCAGCTTTTGGCAGGTAGCCCGCAGCTCCTCTTCCTCCATGCTGGAAATGTCTACGCCGGTATACTCTTCGATAGCCTCGAACATGCTTAGCCGCTTGTAGGGGCCGGCGTAGTCGATCTGCTTGCCGTCGTACTCCACCTTGGTATGCCCGGCCACTTCTATTGCGACATACTCCAGCAGTTTTTCCACCATTTCCATCATCCAGTTGTAGTCTTTGTAGGCTACGTAGATTTCCATGGCGGTGAACTCGGGGTTGTGGGTGCGGTCCATTCCTTCGTTGCGGAACATCTTGCCGATTTCGTATACGCCTTCGAAACCGCCTACGATCAGCCTTTTGAGGTAAAGTTCGTTGGCGATGCGCATGTAGAGCGGCATGTCCAGTGTATTGTGGTGGGTTTGGAACGGCCGGGCAGCGGCGCCGCCGTGAATGGGCTGTAGAATAGGCGTCTCCACTTCTAGCCAGCCCCGATCGTCAAAAAACCGGCGCATGGCGGAGATCAGGCGGCTGCGCTTCTGGAAGATTTCTCTGACGTGGGGATTGACGGTGAGGTCGAGGTAGCGCTGCCGGTAGCGCTGTTCGGGATTGGTGAAAGCATCGTACACATTGCCCTCCTCATCGCGCTTGACAACTGGCAGGGGGCGCAGCGCTTTGCCCAACACGGTCAGTTCCTTGACGTGCACCGTGATTTCCCCCATCCGGGTGCGGAAGACGTGGCCCTTTACGCCGATGAAGTCGCCGATGTCGAGCAGTTTCTTGAATACCTTATTGTAGAGGTCTTTGTTGTCTTCCGGGCAGATTTCGTCCCGGGCGACGTAGAGCTGTATG
>CAYNIT010000191.1:0-1000 GCA_964397205.1 uncultured Phaeodactylibacter sp.
TGCTAAAATTTCCCCCTACTTTGACAGCATGCTGGTCAAGGTAACCGCCTGGGGCCAGACCTTGAAGGGCGCCTCCCAGCGGCTCCACCGCGCCCTGCGCGAGTTCCGCATCCGCGGAGTGAGCACCAACATTGGGTTCCTGCTTAATTTACTGCAGCACGAAACCTTCCAGCAGGGAAAAGCTACCGTCAACTTCATTCAGGAGAACCCCCAGCTCACTGCTCCTCTGAACTGGAGAGACCGCGGCACCAAACTGCTGCGCTACCTGGCCAATGTCATCGTCAACGACAATCCGGATGTCAAGTACAAAGACCCCAAGCGGGAATTCCTGGAGCCCTCAGTGCCAGCCTATGACCCTAAGCAGCCAGTACCCGATGGAACCCGGCAGCGGCTGCAGGAGCTGGGGCCGGAGGGCTTCGCCCAGTGGCTGAAAGAACAGCAGCCGGTACAATACACCGATACCACCTTCCGGGATGCCCACCAATCGCTCCTAGCCACCCGTATGCGCACCTACGACCTGCAAAAGGTAGCCCGCAGTTTTGCTCAGCGGCACGGCGACGAGCTGTTTTCTATGGAAGTATGGGGCGGCGCCACCTTCGATGTAGCCCTGCGCTTCCTCAAGGAATGCCCCTGGAAACGGCTGGAATTTTTGAGGCAGGAAATCCCCAACATTTGTTTCCAGATGCTGCTGCGGGGCTCCAATGCCGTAGGCTACGCGGCCTACCCGGATAACCTGATTGAGCGATTCGTGGAGGAAGCCGCCGAGGCCGGCATCGATATCTTCCGGATTTTCGATTCGCTCAACTGGGTGGAAGCTATGAAAACCAGCATCCGCGCCGTTCGGGAACGCACCAGCAGCATCGCCGAGGCTGCCCTCTGCTATACTGGCGACATTTCTACCCCCGGGCACGAGAAGTACGATCTGCAGTACTACCTCGACCTGGCCAAGCAACTGGAAGACGAGGGAGCACACATTATCGCCATCAAAGATATGGCCGGC
>CAYNIT010000191.1:1010-9305 GCA_964397205.1 uncultured Phaeodactylibacter sp.
GTCTGCTCAAGCCGCTTGCAGCCCAGACGCTGATCTCTGCCCTTAAAGAAACAGTGCATACGCCCATACATCTGCATACCCACGATACCTCCTCCATACAGGCAGCCACTTACATCAAAGCCATTGAGGCTGGTGTGGACGTAGTAGACGTGGCCATCAGCTCTATGTCGGGCCTGACCTCCCAGCCCAATTTCAATTCCCTGGCAGCTATGATGCAGGGGCACGAGCGGGAGCAAGCTGTGAAGCTGCACTCGCTCAATGAATTTTCCGCTTACTGGGAGGCCGTGCGCCAGTATTATTACCCCTTCGAAACAGAGCTGCGCTCCGGCACCGCCGAAGTGTACGAACACGAAATACCGGGTGGGCAGTACTCCAATCTACGGCCTCAGGCCCGCGCCCTGGGGCTAGAGGAGGAATTCGAAACCATCAAGCGCAACTACCGCATCGCCAACGAGCTGTTCGGGGACCTCGTCAAGGTGACCCCTTCCTCAAAAGTAGTGGGCGATATGGCGATGTTCATGACGGCCAACAAACTGAGCAAATCGGATGTACTGGAGAAGGGCCACAAATTGGCTTTTCCCGACAGCGTCAAAGCGCTGATGCGCGGCGATCTCGGCCAAATGCCCGGCGGTTTCCCAGAACATATCCAAAAGCTGGTGCTGAAGGAGGAACAGCCCTATACCGACCGCCCCAACGCCCATCTCGAGCCGGTAGACTTCGAGCAGGAATTCCCGAAGTTTCAGCAAGAATTCGGCGAGCACCTGGACATGCGCAACTTCCTCTCTTATAAACTCTACCCCAAAGTCTACCGCGACTACCGGAACCACTACGAGGACTACGCGCTGGTACGAGCTTTACCTACCCCTGCCTTCTTTTTTGGCTTGAAGCCAAATGAAGAGATCATGGTGGAGCTGGACCGGGGAAAGCGCCTGTTGATCAAATTCATCAATTTGTCCGAACCAGATCCGCAGGGCATGCGGCTCGTTTTTTTCCAGCTCAACGGCCAAACGCGCTCCATACCGGTACGAGATGAAAAAGTCAAGTCCGATCTCGTCGCCCACCGCAAAGCGGAAAAGGACAATGAGATAGGCGCGCCCTTGCAGGGCAACATCGCCAAAATACTGGTAGAGGCAGGAGACGAGATCAATACCAACACCCCCCTGTTTACCATTGAGGCGATGAAAATGGAATCAACCATCACTTCCCACCGGGCGGGTACCGTTAAAAAAGTGCATCTTACGGAAAAGACCCTGGTAGAGCAGGATGATTTAGTCATCGAATTAGAATAAGCCTATGATTTACGAAAAACTTTGCTTTGGCCCGTACCGGCTGCTGCTGTGGTTCTGCCTGCTCGCTTTGGCCTCCTGCGCAACGGAGAGCCAGCCTTCCCAACCGGCCGCCGAAGCAGCTGCCAGTTTTTTATTCGTAGGCACCTATACGAAGCGCGAAGCCCATGTGGATGGCAAAGCCGCCGGCATCTATACCTTAGGCGCGGCGAATTTGGAGCAACTATCGGTTGCTAGTGACATCACCAACCCCTCTTATCTGGCAGTACAAAGGAGCCCGGCGCTGCTGTATGCCGTTTCGGAAACTGGCCCCGCAGAGGACAGCACAGCTTGGGTCTATGCTTATCGGATTGATCAGGAAGACGGCAGCCTGCAACTGATCAACCGGCAGCCCAGCCCTGGCTTTGCGCCCTGCTACATCAGCCTGCACCCATCGGGAGAAGCCTTGCTGCTGGCCAATTACGTAGGCGGGGCCGTAGCCGTTTACCCCCAACGCGAAGATGGCAGCCTGGCTCCGGCAAGCGACACAGCTGTTTTCCGGGGCAGCGGCCCTCACCCGGAGCAAGCGGCTTCTCATCCCCACTGCATCCTGGCTTCGCCAGACGGGCGCTTTGTCTTGGTAGCCGATAAGGGCACCGACCGCATCATGGCTTTTGCCTGGAATGCAGCGGAAAAGCAATTGCAAGCTGCCGATCCGCCATTTACAAAAGTGGAAAAAGGCGCGGGCCCCCGGCACCTGGCCTTTCATCCCAACGGGCAATACCTTTACCTGATCAATGAGCTGAACAGCAGCGTGGATGCTTTCCGATACTCCGCCCAGAGCGGCCGCCTGCAGCATTTGGGCAACTACCCCACTCTGCCGGAGGGATACGATGGCGGCAATTCGGCAGCCGATTTGCATCTCAGCCCGGACGGTAGATTCCTCTATGCCTCCAATCGCGGGCACAACAGCATCGCCCTTTACCAAATTGCTTCCGATGGCAAGCTGCAATCTATTGGTTTTGAACCCACTAGAGGCGTCTTCCCGCGCAACTTCTTTATCACGGAAGATGGCGATGCGTTGCTGGCCGCCAATCAGAACAGCGACAATATCGTCCGCTTCCGCCGGGATTCGACTACAGGCAAGCTGAGCTTCGAGCAGGCAACCCGCTGCCTCACCCCAGTTTGCCTCAAAACCTTTTAAGTATGAAAGGCAATGTCCCCTCTAAGAAAAAAGAACTGATACCCATACGGCGGCCGCTGCTGCAGTACCTCCAGCGGAACAACCGGGCGACCCAGCTCCCGCTGCAGTACGAAGATTTGCTGCGCTACCAGTCTTCCGTACCACTGCTGGACCAAAATGGAGACGACACGCTCTGGGAAACCGTCTACTACGCCCAGTCTGACTTTGAAGAGGTAAACGAAGCCATGAAGCGCATTTACGCCCTGCTGAAAACGGAGGGCGATGTGCAAGCGCTGGACCACCTGACTGTAGCCCGCATCGACTTCTGCACCTTTGGCAACACCAAGCCCTTCCGCGTGCGCATCATCAACCGGCTCAACGACAACTACGACCACTTTTACATCAAAAAAACCGATGCATCCCGCGTCTACGGCCTGGAATTGGAAGACCTGCTCTCCCCCAACCGAGTTACTTTCCTAATCGACCGGGGCACCTTGATCGAAGAGCATGTGGCGGGCATCCCAGGTGACGACTTCATGAAGCACAGCCTGAACGACACCACCTTCAACCAAATCCGGATTGCCAAGGAATTCATCAAATTCAACGAGCGTTGTTTTGTGCGTTTGCTGGGAGATATGCGTTCTTACAACTACGTCATTGATATCACGCCGGACATAGAAGGCTCGCAGTTCCGCATGCGGGCCATCGATTTCGACCAGCAGTCCTACGAGGGGCGCAAAGGTTTTTATTTGCCGCAGTACTTCAAGGAAAACAACCCGATCATACACTTGGGCATGCAGCACATGGAACCGCCCACTGTGCAGCAGTACCAGTTGGAAGAACGCAGCCTGATCGCTATGCGCGTCAAAGCCTCCAAGCATCAATTCGAGGAACTCATGGAAGTCATGGTAGAAGATGAACTGTCTACGGATGCCAAGATCAAACGGCTGCGGGAAGAGCTGGCGCACCACCACAAGAACGATGCCTTTATGCAGTGCCAGACGATGGGGAAGATCGTGCTGACCAACATCGAATTGATCTTGCAGCGCGCCTTCCGGGAGAGCATGACGTTCAAGGACGGCGCCACATAAAAAAACCTCCCTCCGCCGATTGGTGGTGGAGAGAGGCTATCCCAAAAACCGATTATATATTGTAAAATTCACAATTTATTTTGGATTAAAAAAATATACCTGCTTTTTTCTGTAATATTTTTGATGCCAACTGCTAATCTATGAATGCCCTAAGCACAGAGGAACTAAAACGCTACGCCCGGCATCTCCCCTTGCCTGGATTTGGCATGGAAGCGCAGGAGCGGCTCCGCAACAGCCGGGTGCTCGTCATCGGAGCGGGCGGCCTAGGCAGCCCGGTACTGCTCTACCTGGCTGCGGCCGGTGTGGGCCAGATCAGCATAGTGGATTTTGACCGGGTGGAAGTCAGCAACTTGCAGCGGCAAATCTTGTTTGCAGAGGCTCAGCAAGGCACGTTTAAAGCCGAGGCAGCTGCTGAGCGCATCCAAGCCCTCAACCCTCACGTAAAAGCCACGCCTTACCTGCAGCCATTCAGCCGCGACAACGCCCGGGAGCTGGTGGAAGCGCACGATCTGGTGATCGACGGCACCGACAATTTCCCCACCCGCTATCTAAGCAATGATGCCTGCGTGCTGTCGGGCAAGCCGCTGGTCTACGGTTCCATTTACCGCTACGAAGGACAGGTGTCTGTCTTCAACCTGCTTAGCTCGGATGGGGAGCGTGGCCCCAACTACCGGGATTTGTTCCCTACCCCTCCCCCACCCGAAATGGTCCCCAATTGCGCCGAGGGCGGCGTGCTGGGCGTATTGCCGGGCATCATCGGCAGCATGCAAGCCAGCGAAGCCCTGAAGGTACTGGGTGGATTTGGAGAACCGCTGGACGGCAAGCTGTTTCTATTTGATGCTGCGGGGATGATCAGTCGGACCATCACGATCGCTAAAAACCCAGCTACGCACATTGAGAAGCTGATTAATTACGAACAATTTTGCAACCCTTCAGTGCCGGAGCAGATTCCGGGCATCAGCGTTCAGGAACTGGCAAACTGGCGGGCGCAGGGCAAAGCCCACCAACTCGTCGATGTCCGGCAACCGCCGGAGTACGCCATTGCCAATTTAGGAGGAGAGCTGATTCCCCTGGAAGACTTGGAGAAGCAGCAGCAAAATGTGCGCCAGGATGTAGAAGTCGTACTCCACTGCCGCAGCGGGCAACGCTCCGCCAGAGCCGTCAAACTGCTGCGCGAGCGTGGGCTTAAGAACGTCTGGAACCTGGAAGGCGGCCTGCTGGCCTGGGCGAAAGAGATTGATCCATCCATCGAAACTTATTGAGTATGCAGCTGCAATACCTACAGCCTTGCCCTGCACTGGTTCCCTACATCGAGCACTACTTGCTCAGTGACATCGGCTACCCCAACAGCTCTCCGGTGCTGCCCTACCGTTCCGTAGTAGCCGGTTTCCAGTACGGCGGCCAGCTTTCGCTGGAAGAAGGAGGAGAAAGCCAGCCTCTACAGCGCCTTTGCCTCACTGGCATGAGCCAGCGGCTTCGGTCCTTTCGCAATGAACCGGGCTTCGGAATCATTCTGGTCTACTTCCGCCCCTGGGCTGCACCGCTCTTCTTCGGCTCCATGATGCACGAATTCTACCAGCAAAGTATTGGGCGGCACGGCTTCCCGGTCATCAGTCAGCGGGATTATGCTTCTCTAGAGCGGCTGTATGCCAAACTTGACCCGGTTTACGAGCTTGATCGCCGTGCCATAGACCATGATCAAACAGAATGGTACCGGCAATATTTTCAAAAGAACTAAAATCAATCTACCTATGCATACCGAACGACTGCTCACCAACATCACCACCGACCGCCTGGCAGAGAGCCGCGATTTTTACGTACAGCACTTTGGTTTTGAGGTCGGATACGACAGCGACTGGTTCGTCAACCTGCTCAGCCCGGACAAACGGCTGGAAATCGGGCTGCTGCAGCAGGACCACGAATTATTGCCAGAAGCATTCCGCGAGCAATCGCCGGCGGGCGTATACCTGACCTTCGTCGTGCCCGATGTAAACGAATGGTACGAAGCAGCCAAAGCAGCAAGGGTTCCCATCCTTCCGCCTCCGGAGGACACTTTCTACGGGCAACGCCGTTGCCTGGTGGAAGACCCCAATGGCTTGTTGATTGATGTATCTACGCCTGCAAAGCGGCTTTGAGCCAGCTACAGCCGTTTTGCCCCTTCCACTTCCAGGATCAGATCGGCGCCATAAGCACCCGCCGGAGTTTGGAAGCCAGCGGGCGCCTGGCCGGCCAGCACTTTTTGCATGATGATCAGGCTGCTTTCTGCGGTAAGCGCATAGCCCTCTGGCATAACGGAGCGGGCTTCCCGCACTTCGCCGGCCTTGTTCCATGCTTTGCCCCAGACGTAGCTGCGGCCCTTTTCCCGTTGCTCCGCACTAGGCCCGGCCGGCCCGCGTCGCACCCGTTTTTGCGCCAATCGGCGCAGCCAAGGCATTTTAAGCAGCCAATTGAAGTACTTTTGCAACTTGACGTATCGGTAAGTTTTGGGATGCACCGCCGTGAAGGTTTCTACATTAGGGATGCCTGTAGTGTAGTAGGCGGTCGCCACATCCCCCCAGGGAATAGCCATGACAAAGCGCTTGAAATCCGGCGAAAATTCAACGGTCATAGCAGCGTGGCCCAGCGGCTGCCGAATGATTTTGCCCTTTTTGCGCATGGCGCCGCCTTCGCCCAGGTTCTCCGTCATTGTTAAAGCTGTGCCGCGGGAAAAGCGGCTGCCCTGGGTAGCGAATGCCAGCTGCAAATGGGCAGCATCCGGCAATTGTTCTTTCAGATAAAGGGCCATGCAATCGGTAGGCACCACATCGAAGCCGGTCCCCGGCATAAGCATGATGCCCGCTTTGGCGGCGCGCTCGCCCAGAGCAGCTCCCATCTCGAATACCGGAATCTCCCCGGTTATATCTAAATAGTGCACGCCACGCAGCAGACAAGCCTTCATCATAGGCTTAGCAGTGTGGATAAAGGGCCCCGCCGCATGCAGTACCGCCACCACGCCATCGAGATGCGCTGCTGTCTTCTCCGCTTGCTCCAGCGGAAAGATGCGGTAAGCCAAGCCCAGCTCTTCCGCCAAAGGCCGGACTTTCGCCTCCGAGCGGCCCGCTAGTATGGGCTTTAGGCCGAGCGTTTTCGCCCGGCGGGCGATCAGCTCCCCGGTAAAGCCGTTGGCCCCGTAGAGCAAGAAGGTGTGTTCCATAATCCAGTGTATTGAAATCCTAAGGTAGCAATTTCTTTTCCACAGGGCTAAGGGTGGACGGGAAGCGCCGGTAGGGCGGCTTTACACCAAAGCTCACAGTTTACTCACAACCAATTGGTTAGTAACTTTGGCTCAAGCTGGAAATTAATGCTGGGCGGGTGGGGTTTTCTTTATCGACAGCAAGATTCGCCAAGCATCAAAACGACCGCCTATGATTGTCAAACTACCTTTCAAGCAACGCTTCCTGCAAATCTGGCAGCTCAGCCTACAGTGGCTGGAACGCCACTGGCTAAAGATATTGGCTGCAGCCTTCTGCGCTTACCTGGCTTCAGAGCGCAACCTGCGGCTGCAACTGGAACTCAGTACCAAGCGCCCGCAGCTGGAGATCAGCCGGGATGCGCCGGCTGCCCAAGCCCAAGCCACTGCCGTTAAGCTGAACGCGATGCCGGATGCTGAGGAACGGCAGCGCCAACGAGCGTATGTAGAGCGTTTTGCCAAAGTGGCTCAGGCAGAAATGGCCAAGTTCGGCATCCCAGCCAGCATCAAACTGGCGCAGGGGCTGCTCGAAAGCCAGGCAGGCGCTAGCCCGCTCGCTAGGCGCAACCACAACCACTTCGGCATCAAATGCTTTTCGCGCCGCTGCCGGCAGGGGCACTGCCGCAACTTCCGGGACGACAGCCACAAGGACTTTTTCCGAATTTACAAAAGTGCTTGGGAGAGCTACCGCGCCCATAGCCTGCTGCTGAAGCAGGAGGAACGCTACCGGCCATTGTTCGACCTGCCCGCACAGGATTACCGGGCTTGGGCCAGGGGGCTGGCGAGCGCTGGCTACGCTACCGACCCGCAGTACGCCCAAAAGCTCATCCAGCTTATTGAAGCATTGCGGCTGCACCGCTTTGACCAAGCCAGCTGATGGCGAGGGGCGGCGAACAGTGGCGCCGCCCCTTTTTTCATCAACTTTCAAATATGCAGGAAAGACGACGCAGAGCAGGCCGCTGGCAGGCAACCAGATACCCGCTGCACTGTTATTACTTATGATTACCAAAATTGCACAACCAATGAAAGCATCGCCGTATATTATGGTTTTCCTGCTGGCCGCCACGGCCTACAGCTGTGTGCAGCCGCCGGATTACCCGGAGGCGCCCGTCTTGACCTACGAAGGGTTCAACAAACGTACCATACCGCAGGGCAGCAGCTCCAACCCCTCCGACACCCTCGAACTGCGGTTGTCCTTTACGGATGGAGACGGGGATTTGGGCCGCCAAGACACCATCTTTGACATCTTCATCACTGATAGCCGGGACGGTACCTCGGAAGTACGGAAATTGCCAGTTATACCAGAACAAGGCGTTGGCAACGGTATTTCTGGTGAAATACGCCTGCGGTTTCCCAATCAGGTAGGCAACTTGTGCTGCATCTATCCGCCCGGCCCCATCAACAGCTGCGAACCCAATCCCAACCAACCGGTAGACAGTTTCTACTACGAAGTTTTCATCATCGATCGCGATGGCAATGAAAGCAACCTAGTGCAGACCGAGACCGTAACCTTGCTTTGCAATTAGG
>CAYNIT010000192.1:0-9301 GCA_964397205.1 uncultured Phaeodactylibacter sp.
GCAACGAAGTATGGCGGAAAAAGAGCCGTATCCAACCTGCCTACCTGCCGGTAAAGCAGACAGGTGGGGAAGTTATTCTTCACCGGGTCCTTAGAGCAGAATACGCACAAAAACCATTAAAAAAGTGTACCTTGTAAAACTGAGCTATTTTCAATATTGATGAAATAGAGCGCTAAGACCGGCTATTTGCTTTGATTTGAACTTGGCAATTCATTAACGAAAACTGAAGTTGAATGGCAGATAGCTATCAAAAGAAAGAACGGGAAAAAAGAAAAAGGAAAAAGAGAAAAGAAAAGCAGGAACGAAAAGAACAAAAGAAGCTCGAAGGAAAGACTCAGGTAGAATTCATGTACGTGGATGAAAACGGGCAGTTCTCCACCACTCCACCCGATAAGCCGAAACCAAAAGTGAAGCTGGAAGACATCGAAATTGGTGTGCCAAAGCGGGAAGACGACGGCCAGTCCAAGTACGAACGAGCGGGCAAAGTGAAGTTCTTTAATGCCGAAAAGGGGTACGGTTTCATCACAGAAGAAAAAACCCAGGAAAGTTACTTTGTGCACATCAATGACCTCGAGGAGGAAATAGATGCGGATGACGAAGTCATCTTCGAAATCGGAACGGGCCCCAAGGGGCCAATCGCCATCAATGTGCAACTGAAGAAAGGAGCGTAGCCCATTCTGATCGTGATCAGCGTACTGTAACCCCTTGGCTGGGGCAAGAGCATTACAAAGCCCGGGCGGACGGAGGCGGGGCGTTGCCAGTTTGGGCTGCTTCTGCACCAGCACCGCATGACTATCAGGCAGCGCAAAGTCAGGCCGACCCTTTTTGCCTACCTTTGCCTGCCATGACCTACCTGACACATAGCTTACTGGGTTGTGTGGTGACTATGCTCGCCATGCTGCTCCCCGGCATGGTCAATGTGACGGCGGCCCGGGAGTACCTGCGCCGGGGTGCGGTGGCCGCCATTCGCTTCAACATTGGGGCTTCTGTTGCTGTTTTCATCCATGCATACATTGCCATTGCCTTCGCTGGGCTGCTTGCCCGCGAACCGGCCTATATCAACTATCTCCGGCAGGGGGCAGTGCTGCTTTTCCTGGCCCTGAGCGCTTTCTTCGGGTTGCAGGCGTTCCGACGGCAGACCATTCAGGCCAGTGAGCAGAAAGGGCAGCCGCTGCTAAAGGGCTTTCTAGTCTCTTTTTTCAACCTGGTCAATATCCCGGGGATGTTTGTACTGACTACCGTGCTTCGGGCCCGCGGCCTGCTTCTGTTTGCGGCCCCCTACCGGCTGTTTTACGTAGCAGGCACGGCGGTAGGCGCCTTCGCCATGCTATCGCTCTACATACTTGCTGCTCGCCGCATCGCTCAAACCGGCCCGGCTTTTTACCAACGGCTGAACGCCGGGCTCAGTGGGTTGTTCTTCCTGCTGGCGCTCATGCAGGTGGGGCAGTTGTGGGGGTAGTGTGGCATCAGTCAGAAAGTGGCTCCACTACATTATGGGCAGGAGGGGCAATATTTTCTTGGTGGCTAAGCAGGCCTAGGCCTGCGCGCCACCCTGCTCCAGCGCCTGCTCTTCCCGCGACATGTCCTCCAGCGTCCTGCCTTTGGTTTCTTTGATAAAGGCTTTGACAAACAAGTAGGCGACGATGCCAAAGAAAGCGTAAATGCCGTAAGAAAGACCGAGCCCAATAGCCGACAGCAGGATCGGGAAGCTGATGGTAATGATGAAGTTAGCCCCCCACTGCGCCATGCCGCACAGGGCCAGCGCCGCCCCACGGTACTGATTGGGGAACATTTCGCCCAACATCACCCACATGACCGGGCCCCAGGAAAAGGCGAAGAAAGCGATGTAGCCATTGGCTGCCAGCAGCGCGTAGGTTCCCTGACGGGAGGTCAGTTCCAGCCCATCCGGGCCAGAGCTGGCTGCGGAAGAGAAAATGTACGCCATAATCCCCAGCATCACGGCCTGCCCGATTGAGCCTACCAGCAGCAGCGGCTTGCGCCCCAGGCGGTCGACCAACAGGATGGCCACAATCGTAAACAGGATGTTGACGCTGCCGGTGATCACATTCTGCAGCAGGGCATCTGCCTCAGTAAAGCCCGCTGCCTGCCAAAGGGTAGCGCCGTAGTAGAAAATGACATTGATGCCCGTGAACTGCTGCAGCACGGCCAGGCCCAGCCCGGCCCACACCAGCGGGTGCACTTTGCCCGTGTAGGAGCTGATCACATCTTTCAGCCGGGGCTTGGTACCTTCGCGCAGGGTAGACCGGATATCCGCTACCTTAGCTTGGGCATCTTCCTCCGGCGCCAGGCCCGTAAGCACTTGCTCGGCTTCCTCTGCCCTGCCGGCAGCGACCAGGTAGCGGGGAGATTCGGGGATGACCAAGAGGGAGATCAAAAATATGCCTGCGGGGACGATCTCCGCCCAAAACATCCACTGCCAGGTCTGGAAGCCGCCCCAGAATACCTCCGAGGCTCCGCCAGACATGCCCGCCAGCCAGTAGTTGCTCATGAAAGCCATGAAGAGGCCGATCACGATCATAAGTTGCTGCAGCGTAGCCAGGCTGCCGCGGATTCTCGGCGGCGCCACTTCGCTGATGTAAGCCGGCGCCAGGATACTCGCTGCCCCCATGGAAATGCCGCCGATGATCCGGTACAGGACAAATTCGAGCGAACCGTCTGATACGCCGGAGCCCCAGGCGCTCAGGGTAAAACCTATAGCGGTGGCAATCATGACGGGCTTTCGCCCAAATTTATCAGCAGCATTACCTGCGAAAAAAGCCCCAACCATCGCGCCGAGCAGCACCGAAGCAACATTAAAGCCGGTTACCGCGGCATCTGAGTCAAAGGCTTCTTGCAGGGCATCGACTGTTCCGTTGATGACGCCGCTGTCGAATCCAAATAGAAAACCCCCAAGTGCAGCAATACCACTGATGAGGATGAGGCTGGTTTTTTTCGGTTGACTTTCCATGGTATGTTGTTTTGGGCTGCGCTTTTTATACGTTTCAAAACGCGGCCAGTTGGTTCGTTTTGTGGATGTAGTTTGTGGCATGGCTTCGGCCACGATCGAGCCGGAAAGATATTGTTAATTCGACAATAAGCAGCCATTTCCGGGCAGGGAAATTAATAAAACGAGAGCAGGATTTTGGAATTATGCTTGGGTGTTAACTCTTTTGCCTAATTTTCTTATCTATACCTTCAATGCGGTCTCTGAAGGGCCTAAGCTGCAATTCAGCCTGACTAACTCAGCGGGCCCGGGGGTGGGGCTGCTTTATTGGCTGCACTGACGCAACCCGCCGGTTTGGCAAAAGGCCGTTTTCAGCCACTACGCCGCTCCTCCCTATCCAACGTCTTGCCAAAGCGACGGGGCGGGTCGATGCGCACATTGACCCGCTTGCCGGTAGCGGGGTGGGAAAAAGACAAAGCGCAGGCACACAGGAAGAGCCCCTTTCCAAGTATCGTCTTTTGCCCCTTGGCGTACGCCTTATCCCCTACGATGAGGTGCCCTTGCTGCTGCAAATGGATACGCAATTGGTGGGTGCGGCCGGTGAGGGGCTTGAGCTCCACCAACGACAGATGGCCAAAGACGTAGGAAGGTACCGTGCGCAGGGTTTCCACCTTGGTGATCGCCTCTTTGCCGTCGATGGGCGTATCTACGGAGAACTGCGGGGGCGGCTGCCCGTGCACGACCGCCTGATAGGCTTTGTCCACCTCGTTGTCTTCAAAGGCTTGGCTGAGCGCCATCAGGGCTGACTTGGTTTTGGCCAGCAGCACCAACCCCTTGGTCGGCAAATCAATGCGGTGTACGGCTACCGGCCGGGGCAACGCATCTGATTCCGGGGAAGGCGGCAAGCCCGCTAGGGCATTCTCTACCGTTTGCACCCGTTTGCCATTCACGGCGATGCCCGCCGGTTTGTTGATGATCATCAAATGGTCGTCTTGTAGAACAACCGGCAGCTCCTTATCGAATTTCCGCGCTTTGGGCAAACCTGCGCCTTTGAGCTCCAGCCGGTCGCCTTTTTGGAGGTGGTCCGTCAGGCGGGCGGGGCGGCCGTTGCGCAGCAGCCGCTGGTCCGCGACCGCTTTTTTGACCGCCGTTTTGCTCCCCAGCAGCGGGAAGGCACGGCGGCAGTAGTCGATGAAATTCGTGCCCTTGGGCAACTGCCGTACGGTATGCTTCTGCTTGGCCATACCCCAAAGTAAAGAAAGCTTGCCGGATAAAGAAAGAGCTGCGCGGACCTCTTCCGTGCAGCTCGCTGATCGTACATAAATTGGTATAATTACAACTTCGTCAGCTTCAGCTCAATCGGGTCTCCCACCGGCAAGCCGCAAGCCCCATCCACATTATCCAGCAGGGTGATCGTAAACTCGCTGTCGTCTTCGTACTCGTTGATGCCGTCCTGCGTAAAGACCAGGCTCGGCCCACCACAGCTCAATCCGGTATCCGTGAGTATGCCGCAAGTGACCGTAAAAGTGAAGTTTTGGCCGAACGTTAAGTACTTCCCAGTAAAGGTCCGCTGTACTGGGCCGGCAGCGGTAGTACTCCCCTCCTGCAGCGCCCAGCGGTAGGGGTTGCCAAAGAAAGGGCCGGCCGGCCCGGAGGCCTGCTCAACCATATAAGTGCCCGTAGCAAAACCCTCCGGCAGTGGGCATTGCACCAAGACCGGAGCCGTGCTCGTGAAGCTCGTCGTGGCAGAACTGTTCAGGATATTGGTCGATACATTGGTGGCGGTTTCCCCGTCCCCCAACGGCACCTCCGAAGGGTACACGCGGCCGTACTTCATGGTGGTGATGTTGTAAATCGTCACTTGGTCCAGCCCGTCGAAGTCGGAAGCGTCCAGCCCCAATGCCGTCTTGGCGAAAGCGTTGAGAATGCTGTACGGTTTATTTCGTGGCGAGTATTGCAAAATTATTAGAATAGCCGGATTAGTGCAATAATTGTTAATCGAAGATGAAGCAATCCTTGTATAAGTTTTCAAATTGCCTACACACCTGTGCGGTTTATGCGCTGCCTGTAAGAAAAAAAGTTGCCAGGAAGCGAATTCCTGACAAGCTCGAAATTGGATTAGTATAAAAAAACTTCTTTTCAAACCATCCCGGCCCGGGAAGCTTTGGCAACAGCTTCGTGCCGAGAGTTGACTTTCATCTTTCGGTAAATGTTTTTGAGGTGAAATCGTACCGTATTGGGGCTGACGAATAGCTGCGCCCCGATTTCCCGGTAGCTGAGGCCCTTGCACAGAAGAGTAAGTACCTCATACTCTCGTTCGGAAAATTTAGGCCAAGCCGGCAGCTGCTCCCGCTGGAAAGACTTTACGACCTTACGGGCGACATCAGGCACCATGGGCGACCCTCCCGCTACTACCTCCCGTATGGCATCCAGCAATCTTGTCGGAAAAATGTCTTTCGTGAGGTAGCCCAGTGCGCCGGCCTTTAGGCACTGCAATATGGTCTCTTCCGCCGTTGTACGAGAATAAATGAGAATGCTTAAGTCCGGGTTGGCCTTAAGCAGCTCGTAAACGCATCGAGCTCCTTCCATGTCCGGCAGTTCTGCTTCTACTAATGCCACTTGAACCAATGTTGCCCGCACGTGCTCCAATGCCCGTCCGGCACTGCTCAGGACACCTGCGAGGTACATGTGGTTGCTAGCATCGATGATACGCGCCAATTGCTTGCGCGTAGCACGCTCGTGGTCTACAATAGCAACGGCTGTCATTTTTTAAGTCGGGTGTTGCGTTTACAAAGACAGCCCGTCAGAGGCAGGGTTGTCTTTGCTTGAAATTTTTATTCCTTTTAAAACTCGAGCGAGAAATAAAAGCCGTGTTCTCTCCCGGTTTATCAAGGAATAAGTTGGATGACAGATGATGTGGCTTTGTTGATGATGTGCTTAAAATGCCAGTGTTCTCTCTTGCCTTGGGGTGTACCGCCTTTGCGGCGTACAGGCGCTAACTGCTAGTTTCGCCAAAAAGTCCCGTGCAAGGTATTGAAAACATGCGGTTAGTTGTACTACACACTTGGGTAGATTTTCTGGGCCACCGTACTGTAAGGATATTTCTGAGCAGCCAGCCACCGATGGCTGAAGCTTGTTATTATTTCCGAAAGTGCAAAAAATAGCGTATTTTCGCTGAAGACAAATGCGATATCTTTCTAATATAAATTTCCGGGCAGTATATAGAGCCCTCAACTAAATAAAACGCTGATGTTTTTCGAACTTACAGAAGAGCAACTTGCCGTACAAGAAGCGGCAAGAGAATTTGCCCAAAAGGAACTCAAACCTGGCGTTATTGAACGCGATGCCAAGCAGGAATACCCAAGAGAGCAGATCAAAAAAATGGCTGACTTAGGCTTCTTAGGCATGATGGTTTCTCCGGAGTACGGTGGAGGCGGCATGGATACGATGTCTTACGTGCTAGCTATGGAGGAGATTTCTAAAGTCGACAACTCCTGCTCCGTCATCATGTCCGTCAACAATTCCCTGGTGTGCTGGGGTATTGAAACCTACGGAACAGAAAGCCAGAAAGCGAAATACTTGCCCAAACTGGCCAGCGGGGAATGGATCGGCGCGTTTTGCCTCTCCGAACCGGAAGCGGGCAGTGACGCTACGAGTCAGCGCACCACCGCCGAGGACAAAGGCGATCATTACCTGCTTAATGGCACCAAAAACTGGATTACCAACGGCGGCACCTCGCAGGTCCACCTCGTCATGGCACAGACGGACCCTGAGAAGGGGCACCGTGGCATCAACTGCCTGATTGTGGAGACCGATCAGGAAGGCGTGGCAATCGGTGCAAAAGAAGACAAACTGGGCATCCGCTCCTCCGATACGCACACCATCATGTACACGGATGTAAAAGTACCCAAGGAAAACCGCTTGGGCGAGGATGGGGCTGGTTTCAAATTCGCTATGAAGACGCTCTCCGGCGGCCGAATTGGTATCGCAGCCCAAGCGTTGGGCATTGCTGGCGGCGCCTACGAGCTGGCGCTCAACTACTCCAAAGAGCGGGAAGCCTTCGGCAAGCCCATCAGCAAGCACCAAGCGGTAGCCTTCAAACTGGCAGATATGGCTACGGAAATCGAAGCTGCCAAGCTCATGGTCTACCGCTCCGCTTGGCTCAAAGACCAGGGCATGGATTTCGATGCCGCGAGCTCCATGGCCAAGCTTTACGCTTCTGATGTGGCGATGCGCCATACCGTAGAGGCCGTACAAGTGCACGGCGGCTACGGCTTCGTCAAGGAATACCATGTAGAACGGTTGATGCGGGACGCGAAGATCACGCAGATTTACGAGGGCACTTCGGAAATACAGCGCCTCGTCATCTCCCGCAACATCCTGAAGGGCCAGCTGTACCTGCCCATTTTCAACAACTCAATGGAAGAACAGCAAGCCTAGGCCCTGCTCGATAGTTTAAGACAAAAGGCAGCCCCGGCCGTCTCCTACGGTTGGGGCTGTTGTATTTACCCCGGCGTCTCCCCGCCATCCGCACCGAAATTGAGCTGGAAGCCAATCCGCTTGTTGGGCTCATCGTCGTCGTAATCTTCCCAATTGGTGACATCCTGCATGAATTCCTCGATGTGGCGGATGAAGTACGGCTTCCGCAGTTCCTCCGGGCGGTAAATGGCGACGGTCTTCGGCGGGCGCGGTTTCCCATAGTTTTCGATGAAAGGATAATTGATCAGCACAATGATCTTTCCATTGAACAGTTGCTGGTAGACCAGCGACCCATTGTGCTTGATCAGATGGCGCTGCACTTCATCGCTGACCTTCTGGTACATGCCGCTTTTGGATTGCCCAAGGCTCATGACTACGGCCTCCAGGTTTTCAATATCAGAGCGCAGTTCTACCTCCGCTTTCAGGCCGGTTTCGTCAATCACTTGCTGCAGAATACTGCGGATGCTATCCCGAGTGGTGTTGTGCCACGTCTCCCGGTAGTTAGCGGTATTGTCCAGTACTTCTTCGTACTGCTGGACCTTTCGCTTGAGATTGGACAGTTGGTTGTTAAATTCCACAGTTTTGGCTTTTGTACCGAAAGTAATAAAAAATTGCCGGGTAGACAGGCAGAAATACGTAATTTGATGCCCACACCCACGACCGTATTTATGACTCTAGCCATTGATATCGGAAACTCCAACATCACAATAGGATTGCACAATGGGCCGGGCTGGCAGCAAATCTGGCGTTTGCCCACCAAAGCCGACGCAGAAGCGTCTATGTTTTATCAGATGAGGCTCAGCAACCTGATGCTGGAGCATAAGATTGCGCAGGAAGCCATCGATCAGGTAATTGTCAGTACGGTAGTGCCGGAATTGCGGGCCACCTTTTCAGAGCTTGTTCAGCACTTGTTCGGCATCGAGCCTTTGCTGGTAGCGCCGGAAGTGTACAGCAAGCTGCGGCTCAGCATAGAGCGGCCGGAGGAGCTGGGTACCGACCTCTTCGCCAATGCCGTGGCAGCGCATTACCTCTACCAGCGGGATTGTATTGTTGTAGACTTTGGCACTGCCTTGACTTTCACCGCCATAGATCAGGCCGGGCAACTGCTGGGCGTAACCATCACACCGGGCCTGAAAACCTCCATCAGCGCTTTGTTTCAGAAAACTGCCCAGCTGCCGGAAGTGCCGCTGGAAATGCCCGGCTCTGCCCTAGGCAAAAATACCGTACACGCCATACAGGCGGGCGTGCTCGTCGGCTACGTAGGGCTCGTACGCCACATGCTGCAACAGCTGCGCGAAGAGCTCGGCCCGCAGTACGTTGCCCTGGCCACCGGGGGGCTTTCGGCGATCCTCCATCCCCTGCGTGACGACTTCCAGGCCGTAGAGCCCAACCTTACCCTGGATGGCTTGCGAATAATCGGCGAAGAAGTGCGGAAATAAGCCAGCAATTTTTATCTTTTCCCAAAAATGCAAGTCTCTTCCAAGCTGCCCCAAGTCGGCACTACTATATTCTCCATTATGTCCGCTCTGGCCAGGGAGCACAACGCCATCAATCTTTCCCAGGGCTTCCCCAATTTCTCTTCCCCGCAGCGGCTAACTGACCTGGTCTGTTACTACTTGCAGAAGGGCTACAACCAATATGCCCCTATGCCGGGGCTGCCCGAACTGCGAGAACAGATCGCCCGCAAAGCCGAGCGGATGTACAGCATAAACGTGGATCCAGACCACGAAATCACGGTCACCGCCGGCGCCACCCAAGCCATCTATTGCTCTATCGCCGCTTTCGTGCGCCCGGGCGATGAAGTGGTGCTGCTGGAGCCAGCCTACGACAGATCGGAAGAGCGTCGTGTAGGGAAAGAGTGTAGATCTCGGTGGTCGC
>CAYNIT010000193.1:0-9249 GCA_964397205.1 uncultured Phaeodactylibacter sp.
CCCACCAACAAGCAAGGCAAGAGCCAAGAGAATCTTAGGCCCAATGCTTTCGATAAACTCCCAGAACCATTGCTCTACCTCTTTCCCAAAAGCTTCTCCCATAATCTTATCAAATCATTTTGTGGAGCCCAAAGACCCTGTTCCTCGAAATACAGTACGATCTACTAACGTGTGGGCCGGAAGCTTGTTTGGATATGAAAAACAACCTGCTGCTCCAGCGGGCGGCACTGTCTTTCTCTAATCTACAATCATTGCCTTGCGGTCCAGCTCCTGATTGACCATATCGGCAGGCAATTCGCGGTATTCGTACTCCTGCGTGCGCAGCTGCGGCTGGAAGCCTGCCTCACGGATTGCCTCCTGAATACCGTCGGCAGTGAAACGGAACCGGGCACCGGCAGCGGAAACCACGTTCTCTTCGATCATGATGGAGCCGAAGTCGTTAGCACCAGCGTGCAGGCACATCTGCGCTACCTGCTTGCCGACCGTCAGCCAGGAAGCCTGAATGTTGGTAATATTCGGCAGCATGATGCGGCTCATGGCAATCATGCGCACGTATTCATCTCCAGTGCAGGTGTTGCGGGCGCGCTTGATGCGTTTAAGAATGGTGTCCTCATCCTGGAACGGCCAGGGGATGAAAGCGATGAAGCCCTTAGCGCCTTCCGGTTTCTGCTCTTGTACTTCCCGTATGCGTACCAAATGGTCCATACGCTCCTCGTTGGTCTCAATGTGCCCGAACATCATGGTAGCGGAAGTAGTCAGGTCTGCCCGGTGAGCTGCGTGCATGATGTCCAGCCATTCCTGCCCGCCGCATTTGCCCTTAGAGATGAGCCGGCGGACCCGGTCGCTGAGAATCTCCGCCCCAGCACCCGGCAGAGAGTCAAGCCCTGCCTCTTTGAGCGCAACGAGTACCTCATAGTGCGTGCTGCCCTCCAGCTTGGTAATGTGCGCAATCTCGGGCGGGCCCAACGCGTGCAGCTTCAACTCCGGATAGAGCGCCTTCAATTCCTTGAACAAGTCGACGTAGAAATCCAGCCCCAAATCCGGGTGATGGCCGCCCTGCAGCAGCAACTGACGGCCGCCGTATTTGAACAGTTCATCAATCTTCTGCTTGTATTCCTCAATGCTCGTTATATAAGACTCCTCGTGCCCGGGCCGTCGGTAAAAGTTGCAAAACTTACAGTTGGCAATGCAAACATTCGTGGTGTTGGAATTGCGGTCGATGATCCAAGTAACTTTATTGTGGGGCACATGCTGTTGCCGCAAGCGGTGGGCAACGTGCATCAATTCAGCGGTGGAAGCCTGTTCAAAAAGAAAAACGCCCTCCTCAACGGACAGGTGCTCCAAGTTCAGTGCCCGCTGCAACAACTCGTCGATACTCATAGTGAAGGATTTTTATTGACCAACAAATATACCTCAGGCTGGTTTGGGCTGCAAATGAGCGCCTCCAAAAAAGCGCTATCGAAAGCCGGTTACGGCCAGGCAGCTGTAAAAGCTTGCGTTTCAGAAAATAAAGCCCTATATTTGCATTGTAAACCAAACCACTCGAAAGAGGGAACGCCAAAACGTTCCCTCTTTTTGTTGCCCTACGCCCTAAAAGCCTGGCAACGCAGTGGAACATAACCCGAAGCCGCCGTGGTAGAAGATAAAATCAAAGCACTATTAGAGGAAAAGTTTCGCGAAGATGCCTTTTCCGATTGCTTTCTGGTGGACCTGAAACTCCACGCCAACAACAAGCTCGAAGTTTTCATAGACAGTGATTTCGGCATCAGCTTCGAGCAATGCCAAAAGATCAGCCGCTACTTAGAGCAGTACCTGGACGAAGAGCTGTGGCTTGGCGAAAAGTACGTCCTGGAAGTCTCCTCCCCTGGTGTCGGCCGGCCACTTATGATGCAGCGGCAGTACCCCAAAAACGTGGGGCGGAAAGTAGAGGTGAAACTCAAGGAAGGCGGCAAGCGCAGCGGAGTGCTCAAAGAAGTTGAAGAAGACCGCATCGTGCTGGAAGAAAAGGTCCGAACCAAAGAAGGCAAACGCAAAAAAACAGAGCTGGTGGAAACCGAAATCGACTTCAACAGCATTGAAGAAACCAAAGTCAAAATAACCTTTTAAAGCTATCATAAAATGATGAACCTGGTGGAAACCTTCTCGGATTTTAAGACCGGGAAGAACATTGACCGACCCACTATGGTACGCGTGCTGGAAGATGTCTTCCGCACGCTGATCCGCAAAAAATACGGCACCGACGAAAACTTCGATGTCATTGTCAATACAACCAAAGGCGACCTCGAACTCTGGCGCGTCCGCGAAATCGTGCCGGACGGCGAGGTAACTGACGACAGCAGCCAAGTCTCTATTTCAGAGGCCATCGCCATCGATGAAGACTACGAAATCGGCGAAGAGTGCTACGAGCAGCTCCATCTGGAAGACTTCGGCCGCCGCGCCATCATGGCAGCCCGCCAAACGCTGATCTCCCGGATCATGGAGCTGGAGAAAGACGAAATCTACCGCCGCTACAGCGAACGCATCGGTGAAGTGATCATGGGGGAAGTGCACCAAATCCTCAAGCGAGAGTTTCTGGTCATCGATGACAGCACCGGCAACGAACTGGTGCTGCCCCGCAACGAAACCATCCGCGGCGACTTTTTCCGTAAAGGGGATATGGTGCGGGGCGTCATCAAAAGCGTAGAAATGCGCAACAACAACCCCGCCGTGATTATGTCCCGCACCGACAGCCTCTTCCTGGAAAAGCTGCTGGAGCAGGAAGTGCCGGAAATCGAAGACGGCCTCATTACTGTACAGCGCATCGAGCGCATCCCGGGCGACCGCGCCAAAGTGGCGGTAGAATCCTACGATGACCGCATCGACCCGGTCGGCGCCTGTGTAGGCATGAAAGGCTCTCGCATCCACGGAATCGTGCGCGAACTCAACAACGAGAACATCGACATCGTCAACTACACTACCAACGACAGCCTCTTCATTCAGCGCGCACTTACGCCGGCTAAGGTGACCAAGATCAACTTAGACACGGAGAACATGCGGGCGGAGGTCTACCTCGAGCCCGACCAAGTGTCCCTGGCCATCGGCAAGGGCGGCACCAACATCAAACTGGCCAGCCGCCTGACAGGATTCGAAATCGATGTATACCGGAACGCCGTCGAAGAAATAGAAATCGATGATGTAGAGCTGGAAGAATTCTCCGACGAGATTGACAGCTGGGTCATCGAAGCCCTCAAGAACATCGGGTGCGACACCGCCCGCTCCGTGCTGGAACTCAGCAAAGAGGAACTGTTGCGCCGTACCGACCTGGAAGAGGAAACGGTAGATGAGGTACTCGGCATACTGGCAGCAGAGTTCGAGGAGGAAAGTTAAAAAAAGCGAACTCTTTTTCTGTTCTTCGTGTTCGATGGGATGAAAGAAAAGCGGGGATTGGGTGCAATTTGGCTAAAATTCCCGTTTTTCGGTTAAGAGTTGCTGATTTAGACAGTAATCATCTTATCTTTGTAAACATTGACGGCGCTCTGCAACCAACCAGAGCGCCAAAGTGTAGTATTTTGAATTTGTGGTGGGCAAAGCTTTGTTTATGTTGCCTTTTATTTTATTCATCAAAATGAGATAAATAGGATATGTAAAGGATCACAAGCGCCGAATGAAGCTTTCGCCTGTCTGCTAGAGAAGAAGTGTAAGTACTAAAATTTTATAATGGCGAAACGTCTAATTAAGATAGCAAAGGAACTGAACGTCGGTACCTCTACCATCGTAGAGCATCTCCACAACAATGGCTTTGATATAGAGAACAAGCCGACCGCAAAGGTCTCCGAAGAAATGTATACGGAGCTGCTCAAAGAGTTTCAGAAGTCCATTGCTATCAAAGAGAAGGCAGATCAGCTAATCATTGGCAATCGGCCTTCTTCCCCCGCCGGGGAAAAACAACCCGAGAAAAAAGAAAAAGCCGCGCCTCCTCCTCCAGAAACACCCCAAACGAAGGATAAGCCAACACCTCCTGCCAACGGCGAGGAAAAAGCGAAGCCTCCCCAAAAGGAGCAAATAAGCGAAAAGAAAGAATCAGGCCAAAAGCCAAGCGAGCTTGGCGTGAAAGTCGTACGCAAAATCGACTTGGACAGCGACAAAGCAGATAAGACTGCGCCAAAAGCCAAAAAGAAAGCGGAACAGGAACCACAGCCACCAAAGGAAAAAGAGCCTCAGGCGAAAACCAGCCCGCAACCGAAAACCAGCGAGCCGGAAGAGAGCGACACCTCTGCGCCGGCGAAAGAAGAAAAGAAAAAGCCGCAGCAAAAAGACGCTCCGCAGCCTAGCGAGAAAACGCCTCAAAAAGAGCCGGCCGCCGAGCAGAAGCCAGCCGATAAGAAAAAAACTGCTCCCCCTAAGGAAAAACAACCCGAACCAAAACCAAGCGCGGAAGAGCAGCCTAAAGCCGAGGAGAAAGAGCCGAAACAGCCAAAAGAGCTGAAACAGGAGAAAGAGCCAAAAGAGCTGAAACAGGAGAAAGAGCCAAAAGAGCCCAAACCGGCTGCCGAAAAAACTACAGAAACCCCCGAGCCGCAAACGGACCAATCCGCAACGGAAGAAAAACCAGTCCCTGCCAAAGGCAAAGCCTCCAAGAAAAAACCTAAGGAGAAGCCAAGCCCCTCGGCTAAGGACAAACCAGAAAAGCAACCTAAAACACCTAATAAGGATAAGCCTTTGGAACAAGAAACAGTAGAAAAAAAGCCCGCTGCGAAACCAGAGAGGAAGGAAAAAGAAGCCGGCGAAGAACCTCCCGCGGCGAAGGAAGAAAAAAAACAAGAAGCCGATGCCGGCTCCGGAGAGGCAAATTCGGATGAGAAGAAAGGCAGCGGCGATGTCCATCGCACCGCCACTCCAGCACTGCGCGGCTTGAAGGTTAAGGGCAAAATCGACCTTGGCAAAGTCGAGCACTCCAAGCGCAGTAAGAAAAAGAAGGAGGAAAGCAAGCCAAAACCAAAATCCGAAGAGGAGCAGCCTAAAAAGAAACGCCGCCGCAAGCGCAAAAAGGTCGCTGCCTCCTCCGGCAATACCCGCAAGCCGGGTGCCTCCTCTAAAGGAGGCGGCCGCCGCAGCCGCCGCGACAAGGCCGAAGAAGTCAGGGAGGTCTCCAAAAAAGAAGTCGAAGAAAAGATCAAGGCTACCATGGCCCGCATCTCGGGAGGTGGCAAAAAGAAACGCCAGAAAATTCGCCGTGACAACCGGGAGCGCTTGCGCGAACGGCAGGAAGAGCGCGAGCAGGAGCAGGAATCCAAAAAGCTGGAAGTCACGGAGTTTATCTCCGTGCAGGAACTGGCCAACCTCATGGATGTCAGCGTCACCGATGTCATCACTACCTGTATGAACCTCGGCGTTATCGTCTCCATCAACCAGCGCTTAGATGCCGAAATCATCGAACTGGTAAGCGAAGAATTCGGGCATGAAGTAGAATTCATCGACGTGGGAGAAGACGAAGTGGAGGAAGAAGAAATTGTCGACGATCCCGAAGACCTCAGGCCACGTGCTCCCATCGTTACCGTTATGGGCCACGTTGACCACGGTAAGACCTCCTTGCTGGACTACATCAGAAAAACCAAAGTGGCAGTCGGTGAGGCAGGCGGCATTACCCAGCACATCGGTGCTTACGAAGTAGTGCTCGGAGACGAAGACGACGAAAGAAAGAAAGTTACTTTCCTGGATACACCAGGGCACGAAGCCTTTACCGCCATGCGTGCCCGCGGTGCAAAGGTGACTGATATTGCTGTCATCATCATCGCGGCGGATGACAACATCATGCCGCAGACGAAGGAAGCCATCAGCCACGCTCAGGCGGCTGGTGTCCCCATGGTGTTCGCCATCAACAAAGTAGATAAGCCAGGAGCAGACCCCGACCGCATCAAGCAGGAGCTCGCGTCTATGGACTTCCTGGTAGAAGAGTGGGGCGGCAAATACCAATCGCAGGACATCTCCGCCAAAACCGGAATAGGGATTGATGAGCTGCTGGAAAAAATCATTCTCGAAGCTGAAATACTCGAGCTGCAAGCTAATCCCGACCGGGAAGCCAGCGGTACGGTAGTGGAAGCTTCTCTGGATAGAGGCCGCGGATACGTTACCAAAATCCTGGTGCAATCCGGTACCCTCGAAATCGGCGACCCAATGGTGGCCGGCGAACACTCTGGCAAGGTCAAGGCAATGTTCAACGAACTGGGGCAGCGCATTGAAGAAGCCGGGCCTTCTACCCCAGTGCTGGTACTCGGCCTGAGCGGCGCACCGCAGGCGGGCGAACGGTTCCGGGTCATGGAATCCGAACAGGAAACCCGCGCTCTGGCCAACAAACGCAGCCAGATAGCCCGGGAGCAAGCCAACCGGGCCACCAAGCGCATTAGCCTGGATGAGATCGGACGCCGCCTGGCTCTGGGTAACTTTAAAGAGCTTAACCTCATCGTGAAAGGTGACGTGGACGGCTCCGTGGAAGCCCTGGCAGACGCTCTGATCAAGCAATCCATCGAGACCGTACAGGTCAACGTTATCCATAAAGGAGTAGGGCAGATCATCGAATCCGATGTACTGCTGGCCTCCGCTTCTGATGCCATCATTATCGGCTTCCAGGTGCGGCCCTCCATGGGTGCCCGCCGCCTGGCAGAACGGGAAGGCGTAGAAATCAACACCTATTCCGTCATCTACAAAGCCATCGAAGAGATCCGGGCCGCCATCGAGGGCTTGCTTGAGCCTTCCAAGGAAGAAAAGGTTACTGCCCAGGTTGAAGTACGCGATACCTTTAAAATCAGTAAGGTCGGTACGGTGGCCGGATGCTATGTGCAGGAAGGCAAGATCACCCGAAATACCAAGGTGCGGGTCATCCGCGACGGTATCGTGATTTACCCGACCAAAGAAGGGCAAGTGGGCGAACTCTCTTCCCTCAAACGCTTCAAAGACGATGTCCGCGAAGTAAAGTCCGGCCTGGAATGCGGCCTGTCTATAAAGAACTATAACGACATCAAAGTAGGAGACATGATCGAGGGCTACGAGATCGTGGAAATCAAGCAGACACTGGATTAAGAAAATTTTTAGACGCATGAAAAGGCGCTTTCCCAACGCAGGGCGAGTGCCTTTTTTTCTAAATCCCTTATTACTGCTGCTCCAACACCATATCGCTGTAGGACACCTCTATCAAGTCTTCTTTTTGTATCTTAAATAAGTTCAAATAGTACTGGCACTGCTCTTTTAGCTCCTCCTCACCGAAGCTGCCATCCCGATCGATGGCCTCGATTTCAACGAAATCTCCCAGCTCCTCCACCTCATCGATGTGAAATTTGACATTCTCAATGAAGTAGATAGACCGCCGTTTGGTGACTACCGCCAGTACCTCCAGGGCTTGAGTAAGCACTTCCTTGAGTTCAGCGCTGCCCGTAGTTTTATACAGTGAAATATCGGAGCGCTTGGGGCCCGCCTGATTGTTTCGGTAATAGTGGATGAGGGCATTTTCAATGTTTCCCTCCCGCAGCTTCATCCGCCCTTTGGTTGTCTTAAAATAAGTGTCGGTCTGCCGGTCTGTACCCAAAAATTCGGCTTGCTGCTGGGTGAGCAGCTCGTGGATTTCCTCCGGATTGTCCGACCGGGCTTTGATTTCTACATTGATCCGTTGCATGTGCGTTGCATTGTATTCAGTAACCTCCCCAAAGACGTTCTTGGAGAGCATGGAGAATAAAGATAGCTTACCCTTCCAAGATTTCTATGGCTTCGAACAACTCATCCAGCTCATCGAAGGATTTGTAGCCAACCTTCTCCTCGGAGCCACCGCGCAGGCTGATTCCGGCTACCGGGATATCATCCAGAAAAGCGTTGAGCTCATCGGGGCTCAGATCGAGGCTCACCAGCAGCGGGAAGCTTTCCGCCAGCGCCCGCAGCTGATCGCGCTGCTCAGGCTGCAGGCCCCGCCAGGCAATGCCGTTTTTGTGGAAATCCAGCAAAAAATAGGCGACCCACTCCTCCTGCGCTTGCATTTGAGGCTTCATCGCCCCAAGCTCCTCCGGGCGCTGCACCACCATTTCCTTAATCAGCGGAACTTCCTGTTCGTGCAGCGCCTGCAGGGTACTGCCTCCAGCAAAAGTGCCGACTTGTACAGCATCCAACTCCAGCATATCCGCAGCTGCCAGTATCTCTTCGGCTTCCTGCAGATCAAACTCCCCGACGATTTTCACCCCGTCCACCCATTCCTTGATGGCTTTCATGGTATTGGGCTGTATATAGTCTTCCGAGCCGGTATTGAAATTGAAGCCCAGCCATTCCGTTTCCCAGGCCGCGAAATAGCGGGCATCCGTTAGGTTAGTTACCGAGCTGGCCTTTACTTTTGTCCTCAGCATAAACTAAATCCACGCTTGCTTGTCAAGAAAATAAGAGTCACAAAATTAAGCAATATAATGGCCCAACCAACCTATTACGATCTGGTTTACGCCCTTACACGGGAAATTCCCCGCGGGCGGGTAAGCACCTACGGGGCCATTGCTGATTTTCTGGCACTGGGCTCCGCCCGGATGGTAGGCTGGGCACTGCACCAAAGCTTTGCGCAGGGCGATGTGCCCGCGCAGCGGGTCGTCAACCGGAAGGGCGAACTCTCCGGCCGCAACCATTTTGCTACGCCCACCATGATGCAGGAACTGCTCGAAGCGGAAGGCGTAGAGGTAAAAGACAACCGGATAGTAAACTTCGAGCAGTTGTTCTGGCATCCCGAACATTTGGGCAAAGCCTGGGGCATTTACTAAGCAACCAAATTGACCACGATATGAAGCGAATATTATTGAGCCTGGCTCTTATGCTTGGCCTTGCTGCGCTGCATGCTCAAAGCTCTCCGGCAGGCATCTGGAAAACGATCGACGACGAAACCGGAGAAGCAAAGTCGCATGTCGAAATCTACAAAGCCGAAGATGGCAGCTACGAGGGAAAGATCGTGCGCCTGCTGCAGTCTGCACAAGACAAAAAGTGTGAAGAATGCCCAGGCGAGCGCAAGAATCAGCCCCTGGTAGGCATGGTCATCCTGGAAGGGCTCAAAGCCTACGACGACTACTGGAAGAAAGGAGAAATCCTCGATCCGGAGTCCGGCAAGGAGTACCGCTGCTCCGTATGGTTTGAGGAAGGCCAAAAGGATGAGCTGAAGCTTAGAGGCTACCACTGGACCGGCCTCTACCGCACTCAGACCTGGTACCGCGTCAACTGAGGCTATTGCTGAGCTAAGCCGTTTTAGGGGTCGCGCAA
>CAYNIT010000194.1:0-9107 GCA_964397205.1 uncultured Phaeodactylibacter sp.
TGCAGAACATCGCGCTGCTGACGGATTTCGACACGAAGGAGGGGGGCGACGACGACTTCGTCACCCTCATGTCCGCCCACGCTGCCAAAGGCCTGGAGTTCAAGTCAGTTTTCGTTGTGGGCTTGGAAGAAAAACTGTTCCCTTCCTTTATGGCGATGGATTCGCAGGATGGGCTGGATGAGGAGCGGCGGCTGTTCTACGTAGCCATCACAAGGGCCGAGCAGTTCCTTACGCTCTCCTACGCCAACAGCCGCTACCGCTACGGCCAGATGCGCTACAACGAGCCAAGCCGGTTCCTCGAAGAAGTGCCTGCCAATCGGGTGGAAGCCTTTGGCCAGTCCCGCAGCCGCTTTGGCAACAGCTTTTCGGGTACAGTGCAAAGCGAAGGCAACAGCGGCGCCAAAGTGCGGGGCAAATTCAGCAAGCCGTCCCGCCCTGTGGCGAAAGTCGCGCCTAAAAACTTCAAGCCCGCCCGCCCCGATAACATTCAGGCAGGCATGAAAGTGCTGCACCTTAAGTTTGGAGAAGGCAAGGTGCTGAGCGTAGATGGCTCCGCTAACAGCCGCATCGCTACCATCTTTTTCAAGGATGCCAACGACCCACAGCAGCGGAAGATCATGCTGAAGTTCGCCAAATTGCAAATCCTCGACTGATGCAGGACGCCGTTCAGCTACTGCAGGAAGCGGAGGAGCTGCGCCGCCGCTGGTTTCGGCAACTACAAGCCATAGAGGGCGATCAACGCTGGCATCAGGGCTGGCAGCGCCTCGAAGAACTGCGCAGCATCACCCAGCGCATCGCCGCCGCTCTGGAGCGCGATGCCGAACAGGAAGCTGCTGATTTGCTGGAACAACTGCGCCGCATCTTGAGGGAAGCTCAATAAGAGCAGCCCTTACTGCTGATTGCAAATGACCGATAGGACACTATCGTAATAACTGACCAGCGCAATCCGGCGGGCCAGCCTAAGGTCCGCACAGGCCTTCTCAAATTCCTGCAAATCCAGGTACGCCTGCCCGCGCATCAGCAAAAAATCGGCATTGCGCGGGAAGAGCGCTACCGCCTCGGAGAGTTTAGCCAGCCCCTCTTCTTTTTCGCCGCCGTTAAACAGATCCGCCCCATCGTTGGCCAGCTGATTGGCTCTTTGGTAAGTTGCTATCTTAGCAGCACAGGCCTCGCGCTCGGGGAGAAAGGGCAAGCTCAGATCGAAAGCAGCGCCCACTTTGCGCCCATCGTAGGTAGCCGGCTCCCAGCTCCCGTAGGTGGATGTAGCCGCATCTATAGCTGCGTACCAGTAATCAAATCCCAGATCGTTGTAGTCGGTAACATCCAGAATGCGCACCTCCCCATCGGGCTTCACCAATATCTGCACTTCTATACGGCCAATGTCGCAGCTGTCGTTGCCCTGCTCGGGGTACACCAATTCCTGCGCCATGAAAGCCTGCAGCGCTTCGCCGCCTCCCTTAAAACGCAGCGGCGTATCGTATTCGGTATACACAGAGTCCCCGCCGAGCATCATATACGGCTTGGCCTGTTCCAGCTTGAATTTGATGGGCATGGTAAAGCGGGACCGAACGACTTTGCCGTCTTTCTTGCCGGGCACCCAGGCGATGTCCCCTTCATTCATCACTTCTAACAAGCGCAGTACTTCCGAGCCGGCGCCTCCGCCAATGTCTTTGAGAATTTCAAAGTTGGTCAGGCTGCCGTCTTTTTCCACTACAAAACTGACCACCACATCGCCCTCCAGGTTTTGCTGACGGGCTTCCATAGGGTAGACGAGGTTTTGGTACATAAAGCTCAGCAAAGACCGTTGCGCGCATTGGTTTTTAGCCGAGAGGGTCGTGTCCAAATCTTCACAAGTCGGAAAACGCGGTGGCTCCGGGAGCGCAGTGTAGATAGTCGTATCACCGCTTTCCGTTTGCCCCCAAGCAGCCCCAACACTCATCAGTAAGCTGAGTAAAGCTAATATCACAATTCTCATGCAGCAAAAATTTTTATGCTTAAGTCATTATTCTTCCATCCATTCCCGGAGCGTATCCAGCAGCAGCTGCCGGCTCTCAGCTTCCATGTTGCGGATGCGGGCGTTGGTGTGGTCTTTGCCTTCCATGATGAACCATCGGGCATCGACCGCCTCCGAAGCCGGCACCCCAGTCGCCGTCCAGGTGTCAATAGCACCGTAAATGTAAATCATTTGATCGGCTCCGCGCTGTGTCCACTCAAAAACATCCTTTACGAAACCGGGCTCGAAGGCCGTGTCAGCATGGCCGGGCATGAATACGGCACTGACCTCCTCTCCTTCCAGCTCTTCGAGCAGATCGGCGAAGGGCGCGGTTTGGTAGCCGTAGTACCCCATTTCACTGCCGGCCTGCCAGTAGTGGGAACTATAGTTTTGCATAGCGGCATCCGTGAATAGCGACAGCCCTACGACCTCCATGAAGTTCTCCATTACCAATTCAAGCGAATCGGCATCAGCATCGGGCAATGCGCTGCAATCGTGACCCAGCTGCCAGAAAGAAAAAGGATACTCCAGTACAGCGTATTCGAAAGCCTCTTCCAGGCTGAGGTAAGTGAATTCATAATCTGCCCCCTTGGCGTACCAACGCAGGCGGGGCAACACCTCGGCTCGGTCCCGCAGCAGCCTCCGCTGCACGGATGCTATGGCCTGCCGGCATTCCGCCGTACCCACCTGATCCAAAAACTCGTAGATGCGGTCGTCGGTGAGTTCCAGATTGAGCGGCGCCACGTAGGGAACCGATGCCGCCACGTCCTGCGGATAAAAGTATCGATAAAAAATGGCCGTTTGCCCGCCCTTGCTGATGCCCGTGCTGACCCAAGAGGATGGGTAAAGCCTGCCCAGCAATTCCCGGATGCGGTGCAGGTCAGCAGTAGCCTGTTGAAGGTTGAGAAAACGGTAGTCCAGCGTATCGGGCACAGAGCTTCCGAAGTACCGATGCTCTACATCAAGTTGATTGGCATTCAAGTAGTGTGTCAGCTCATACAGCCGGTTCGAAGGCCGCGCGTAGCCCTCCGTAGCCATGACCATCGGAGCACCGAAACTGCGGTGAGACAGGTAGGCCCGTTGGTAAAAATAGCCCTTCTCCGGTGCTTCGTGATCAATCGGCTGCTTGACGTGCAACTCATAAGCCGCCAAAAAGCCCTCCGGTGTCTCGATAGGTTGGAAAACCAAATCCGGCAGCTCGAACAGCCGCCGCTCCAGCTCGCTTGGCTGCGCCTCCAGTTGCGGTAAGAACGCCAATAAGCTTACAAGTATCAGAATAGGGTGACGCATGTCATTACTATTTTAATGGCAAAGGTACAACTTTGACCCTGAGCAACAGCCCCGGCGGGCTGCCTCCCTAATGGTAGGTATTTCCTAAGTATTTTAACCCTATCTAAAGATAGTCTAAATAAACCTTATTAAGTTTGTAGATGTAATTATGAGAAAATCAGGGCTATGAACAGAGGAATTGGATATAACGAACTCATCGGCGAGCTTTTAGAGCGGCAATACCAGGAGGAGCGCCTTGACCTTCCCCCGCAGGATTGGGAGGAGCTGGTACCAGAGGATGCCATCATGCAGACGCATGTGGAGGAGCAGGATGACTTGTACGTGGTATACGTAAATATGGTGAAGCTGGAAGACCCCACCTGCTTTGTGCGGACACCAGCCAGAGTCTGCCGCAGCAAACATACAGCGGATATTATTGCTTCGTACAAGTGCAGGCTTTGCTCCTGCGAGCAGTGCATCCCTCTAAAAGTGGCTATGGAAGACTTCAATTTTTCCGACAATTGAGCAAATACCTAACTTTAGGTACGGCTAGCAAGCTATTAGGTATTTTTTTCCTTTTAGTGAGCGGAATCACTTCGTATTTTCAACGCACCGCCTAATTTGGCGTTTCAAAGGGCGGTACGACTTAGATCAAATCAAAATAAGAGCTAGTGGTTGCTACAGTAAAAGAGACGAAAAAACTTACCGCTTCTCCCATCGGTAAAGACAGAGAAGTTTCCCACTTCACCAACGAAGAAATGAGCAGCAAGCTGATGTCTATGGGCGTGGTGCCCGGCAGCCATGTCCGGCTCATCCGAAAAGCGCCCTTCGGCGGGGGATATTATGTACGGGTAGACAATTTTAATCTGGCGCTGCGCCGGGAAGAAGCGGAGAGCATCGTGCTCAAATGATGACGCAGGAACCCCATCCCATCACAAAGAACATCACGCTCGCACTGCTGGGCAACCCCAACTGTGGCAAATCTTCTGTATTCAACCACCTGACGGGCCTGCGCCAGAAAGTGGGCAATTTTCCGGGGGTAACGGTAGACAAAAAGGTGGGCAAAACCCTTCTGCCCAATCAGCAAGAAGCTACCATCATCGACTTCCCGGGTACTTACAGCTTCTATCCCACCTCGATTGACGAACGGATCGTCGTTCAGTCTTTGTCCAACCCGCAGGATGAAAATTACCCGGATGCGGTACTCTACGTAGCTGATGTGACTAAGCTGGAGAAGCATCTGTTGCTCCTTACCCAACTGCGCGATCTCGGCCTGCCGATTATTCTGGCGCTCAATATGGCTGACCTCGCCCAAAAGCAAGGACTAGAGGTAGATACTAGCCGGCTGTCCAATGCCCTTAAGGTGCCGGTGGTAAAAATCAGCGGCCGCAACGGGCAGGGGATGGAAGAACTCAAGTTGCAGATACAACAGCTGGCCAGCGGAGAAAGCGTTTACAAAGTGCCCGAGCCTTTCTTCCGCATGACGGAAGTGGAATTGAACACAGCCAAAGCCGCCCGCGAGATCGTGCCGGGTGCCAACACTTATCAGGGCCTGCTTGTAGCGCATCATTACGAATGGCTGCCTTTTCTCTCGGATGCCCAGCGGCAGCTCATTGAGGATGTAGGGCAGCAGAACGGCTTTCAGTCGCTGCGGGCACAGGTAGATGAGACCATGCAGCGCTTCGACAAGTTCACTCCTATGGCGCGCGCTGCTGTTCGGGAAAAACCCCAAGGAAAAGAAAGCCTGACCAATCGCCTGGACCGGGTGCTGACGCACCGCTACTGGGGCCCGCTCCTATTTTTTGCCCTGATGCTGCTGGTTTTCCAGGCCATATTTGCCTGGGCAACCTACCCTATGGATTTGATCGAGGGCTTCTTCAGCTTCACCGGCGAGTGGGTAAAAGACAACATGCCTGACAACTGGTTCAGCAGCTTGCTTACCGACGGGGTTATCGCCGGCCTGGGTGGCATCTTGGTCTTCATACCACAAATCGCCATCCTGTTCTTCCTGATCACCCTGCTGGAAGAAGTCGGTTACATGGCGCGTGCGGCCTACATGTTCGACAGCATCATGCGCAAATTTGGCTTGAACGGCAGGAGCATTGTAGCATTGGTTTCCGGGGGGGCTTGTGCCATCCCGGCCATCATGAGCACCCGCACCATCGGGAATTGGAAGGAGCGGCTGATCACCATACTGGTCACGCCTTTCATCAGCTGTTCGGCTCGTATCCCGGTATACACCGTGCTGATCGGTTTTGTGGTACCGCCCCGTACCGTCGCTGGCATCTTCAATTTACAAGGTATAGCCTTCATGGGGCTGTACTTGCTGGGCATCTTCGGAGCCCTCTTTGCCGCCTGGGTCTTCAAGCTGATCCTCAACACCAGCGAACGCAGCTTCTTGATGCTGGAACTCCCCGAATACCGCAGCCCGGTATTGCGCAATGTGGGCTTGACCGTCTGGGAAAAAGTCCGCTCCTTCGTCGTAGAGGCGGGGCAAATCATACTGGCCATATCGATTGTGCTCTGGTTTCTAGCCAGTTACGGGCCCAGCGCCGACATGCAGCAAGCCCGGGAGGAAGCGCTGGCGGCCGCCGAGGTGCAAAACCTGGACGAAACAGCTACCAAAAACCTGATCGCTTCCCGTGAGATCGAAGCATCCTACGCCGGGCACCTGGGCAAAGCCATCGAACCCGTGATCGAGCCGCTTGGATACGATTGGAAAATCGGCATTGCCTTGGTCACTTCCTTCGCTGCCCGAGAGGTATTTGTGGGGACTATGGCCACGATTTACAGCATCGGCTCTGATGATGACGAATACTCCGTGCGCGACCGCATGGCAAAGGAGCGCAACCCTATCACTGGCGAAAAGGTCTACACCATCGCCACATCTCTATCTCTGTTGTTGTTCTATGTTTTTGCCATGCAGTGCATGAGCACCCTCGCGGTGGTAAAACGAGAGACTAAGAGCTGGAAATGGCCATTGATCCAGTTTACCTTTATGACGGCGCTGGCGTACCTGGCAGCCCTGCTCGCCTACCAAATGCTGAGCTGAACCATCCTTTTCTGCTTCCATTTGCTTAGCCTTTTCAGCTATAATGCTACTTTTAGGATGTTATGGCTACTGCGTACCCATGCGCAGCTGCAAAACGATTACAATAAAGTAAACGATATGCTCGCCAGCCCTGGTAGAGGAACTACAGGAACGCATCAGCCGAGTTTCGCCCTTGTTTTTTCTGGTCGATTGGCTGGGGCGCTCCAAAGATGAAGCCCTGGTCAACTTCAGCATGGCAAAAGCCCGGCACAGCAAGCCTGGGGCCTGGCCCGGACGCTATGGTCTATGCCTGCTTCCAGCCGCGAGAGCCATCTGAAGGAAGTCGATGGAAAAACTCTGGCAGCTTGCCGGCCTCGTCCAGCACCCCTCCAGCAGACTGCTCCGATACGCGCTTAGCTTAGTCCGGGCCTTCGAAACCCAATCGGTAGAGCGGGTCATCGAAGGCCTGCGGCAAAATTAAACAGTGGTAGGTTTTGCCAAGAAATTGCTACCTTTAGAACCCAAGCTTTTGTGAAATGTGCCGCTACTGCCTTGCCTTTGGCTTCCTGCTGCTCGCCCTACCGCTCGGTGCCCAGAAGTACCGGTACCTGCAGTATAATACAAGGGACGGCTTGCCATCCGAGCAAGTCAGGGATGCTATTGTCGGGCCGTATTGGATTGCTCTGGGTGGCGACAGATGGCGGTTTGGCACGTTTTGATGGAGAACATTTCACCTCTTATAATGCTGCCCTGGACAGCTACTACATCAAAGCTTTAGCTAAGGATCCAAAAGGGCGGATTGTCCTCCTTAACGACAGTGGCCTATACCGCCTGCACCATCGCGATGCAAAGGGGGCAGTCCATCCCAATACCGCTTTTGTGGAGTTGGTTTGCCCCGCGTTGCCCTTTAGCTCTGATACCGCCCTGCATTATCCCGGCAGCCTTTTCATTGACCGAAAAGGGCGGTACTGGATGGGGCAGCCGGATGGCAGGATCGCCCGCTATACGAAGAGGGGCCTCAAGCTGCTGACGGTATCCCCGCCCGCCTCCCAAAAAGGGGCAGCTCCCCGCTTTGCCTTTGCAGAGGATGGCAACGGCCAATTATTTGCTGCCACCTCAGCGGGGAAGTTATACGCCTTTCGCGAAGAGCTGAACGCTTTCCGGCGGATTCCCACGCCCTCTGCCCTGGGGCCGATTCACTGTCTGTACAGCGAAGAGGAGCAGATCATCGCCGGCGGGCGGGGGCTCTGGAGCTTTCAGTACGAGGCCGGGCAGCTCACAGGAAGCTCCTACGCTCCTCTGAATGGTCTGGCCATCCAATGCATTGCGGCCGACGGGCAGCAACGCCTTCTGCTGGGCAGCCGCGATCAGGGGCTCTTCTCGGCCTTAGGCCGCGGCAAAGCCTGGGAAGTGCGCACGGTCTACGGCGCCAATGACCCTCATCGGGTGGAAGCATTGCCCTTCCGCAGCATTCACCGGATTCGGAGGGACAGTGCAGGCAATATCTGGCTGGGCAGCGCAGAAGGCCTGGCCTGCTGCAGTCCCGCTTTTTCGAAACCGTATTTGGCCTGGCTAACAACAATACACTGGCCACCCGTGCGCTACCCGATGGGAGGGTGCTGCTGTCCTACGGCGATGTCTACGCTATTCAGCCGCAGGGCGATCGTTTCTCCATCAAAAAGCTCCCTGATTCAGGCCAGGGGTTCATCACCGGAATGGCTTTTTGCGACCCAAAGCTTTGGCTGTCCACCGCCAAGGGGGAGCTGATGGATTATGAAAACGGCCAGTTGCGCTTGCGCCATGATCTGAGCGATCGGGGCGGAGGGATTTTCTTTATGGAAAGCAGCAGCGATGGCAGCCTATGGTTCTGCCAGGCCCCAAACGACAACCCTATTCTCGGAATTGCCCGCCTGCGAGCCAATGGGCAGCTGCGTTTTTATGAACGGGAATCGGGCCTGGAAAGCCGTATTCTGATCGTATGCGAAAGCTCCCGGCAGCGCTTATACGCGGCGGGCATCGGCGCGGAGACTTACTTGTACCGCTATCTGCCAGAGGAAGATGTTTTCATCAATCTCAGCCTGCCCTTGCCCTTTGCGCATAGCCGAGGTTTTGAAGTGCACGATATGGCCATCGATCAGCAAGGCATTGTGTGGCTCGCTACTACCGATGGGCTGCTGCGTTACGACCTGGAGCGCATAAGGCGGGTGGAAATGGGCCCCTACACCCAGGCGGAAATCCGGTCTGTACTGGCGCTGTCTCCCGGCGAGCTATGGCTGTCTACCAGTACCGAAGGGCTGTTGTATTACAGCAATGCAGAAAGGACCTATACGCAATTTGGGCAAGACAGCGGATTGCCTTCCTCGGTGGGGGCCGCTGCCTGAGCCAGAGTCTCAATGGAAGGCTATGGGTAGGCACAGCAGAAGGCATTGTTTACTCTCGCGACCCCCGCCCACGCCCCTTGCCGACCACTGCCCCTTTACTGATGGCGCCGCAGCAAGCGGCAGCCGAAGCAGGCAGCGAGCTGCGAAAGCGTCCCGGCACCCCGCTGCAGTTGGAATGGGCCCTGCCTGCTTTCCCAAGCCAGGGGGCTGTCTATCGCTACCGTTTGAAGCACAGCACCGACAGCAGCTGGGTGGATTTGGGCACGGATAACAGTTTAACGCTGAGCGGATTGCCTGCGGACCATTATGAATGGCAATTGCAGGCGCGCCGCCCCGGCGGCTACAGTTGGAGCCCACCGCTTAGCTTTGGGCTCGTCGTTCAGCCTCCCTGGCATAAAAGATGGTGGGCGAAGGTGCTGTTGGCAACAGCGGG
>CAYNIT010000195.1:0-9066 GCA_964397205.1 uncultured Phaeodactylibacter sp.
CTACAGCCTAAAAGAACAAAGTACCGCAAGCAGCAAAAGGGCAGGAACCGAGGCATAGCCTACCGCGGCAACAGTATCGACTTCGGCTCCTTTGGCTTGAAAGCGATGGACGGCGGCCGGATCACCAACCGGCAGATCGAAGCAGCGCGTATTGCGCTTACCCGATTCATGAAGCGGGAAGGTAAAGTGTGGATTCGGATATTCCCGGACAAGCCGATCACTGCCAAGCCGCAGGAAGTACGTATGGGTAAGGGCAAAGGTGCGCTTGACCACTACGTGGCGGAAGTTAAGCCCGGGCGCATGTTGTTTGAGCTGGACGGCGTATCGGAGGAGATTGCTCAGGAGGCGCTGCGGCTGGCTGCCCAAAAACTGCCGGTGCGGACCAAATTCCTGGTGCGCTACGACTACGGCGGCTGATTATTTTAGACACTTATTAACGACAGATATCATGGCAACAAAAAAATTCTTGGAGCTTCAGGATTACTCTGATGCCGACTTGGCAAGCGAACTGGAAAGCACCGAAGCCCAGTACCAAAAGCTGAAGTTCGACCACGCCATCCGCGGTTTGGACAATCCACTCGTGTTGCGCGAGGTGCGCCGGGATATTGCCCGCTTGAAGACGGAAATCCGCCGCCGGGAGCTTGCCAAAGAAGAGCAGGAAAGTGGGCTCGCCCACCGCACCAAAATCCGCGCCCGCCGGCGCCGCAGTAAGTAATTGAGCGAATGGTTTCAAACCACTTAGATAAAATGGAAGAAAGAAATCTCAGAAAAACCCGTATCGGGCTAGTCACTAGCGACAAGATGGACAAGACCATCACGGTCTCCGTAGAACGCCGGCTGCAGCACCCCATTTACGGCAAGTTCGTAAAGAAGTCCAGAAAATTTGTTGCACACGACGAGAAAAACGATTGCAATGTCGGCGACCGCGTCCGCATTATGGAGACGCGCCCCCTGAGCAAGCGCAAGCGTTGGAGGCTCGTTGAAGTGCTCGAGCGGGCCAAGTAAATTCAATTGTGTCTGAGCGCTGAAGCCATAGCCGTTTTCGATGCTTTATTCTCAGACTCTAACAACTTTTAAACCTTACAACGATGATCCAACAAGAGAGTAGGCTAAAGGTCGCAGACAACAGCGGTGCGCGTGAGGTGCTTTGCATCCGCGTACTGGGTGGTGCCAAGCGGCGCTATGCCTCCATCGGCGACCAAATCGTGGTGAGCGTCAAGGAGTCTTCCCCGAGCGGCAACATCAAGAAGGGAAGCGTGTCCAAGGCTGTGGTAGTAAGGACTAGAAAGGAGATTCGCCGCCGCGACGGCTCCTACATCCGGTTTGACGACAACGCGGTAGTGCTGCTCAACGCCGCGGACGAGCCCCGGGGCACCCGTATTTTCGGCCCCGTCGCCCGGGAACTGCGCGAGCGTGACTACATGCGTATTGTTTCTCTGGCACCCGAGGTGCTCTGAATTCATTTTT
This sequence comes from uncultured Phaeodactylibacter sp., assembly GCA_964397205.1. Classification (GTDB taxonomy): domain Bacteria; phylum Bacteroidota; class Bacteroidia; order Chitinophagales; family Saprospiraceae; genus Phaeodactylibacter. Next base: position 1,468 of record CAYNIT010000195.1, read on the forward strand.
GAAGCGATCATAAGTCCAGATACCATGCAGAAAAAGAACAAGCAAAGCAAACGGTTCGCCCCGAAGCTGAAAATCAAAAAAGGGGATCGCGTAGTTGTGATTGCCGGTGCCGATAAGGACCGGGAGCGCGTGCGGGAAGTGCTGGAAGTGATGCCCGAAGAAAACCGGGCTATCGTCGAGGATACCAATATGGTTAAGAAACACACCCGGCCGGCTCAGGATAACCCGGGCGGCATCAACGAGGTGCCCGCACCGATCCATATCTCCAACCTGATGTTGGTGGACCCCAAATCCGGCGAGCCTACCCGAGTAGGGCGCAAGAGAGAAGGAGACGAACTGGTACGCTATTCTAAAAAATCCGGCGAAATCATTAAGTAATGAGCTATACACCGAGACTAAAGAAAAAGTACAACGAGGAGGTTGTTCCGGCATTGATGGAGCAGTTTCAGTACGGCTCGATCATGGAAGTGCCGCGTCTGGTAAAAATCAGCCTCAACCAAGGGGTAGGTGATGCCACACAGGACAAAAAGCTGGTCGATAATGCCGTAGAGGAAATGACCATTATAGCTGGTCAGCGGGCGGTGCCGACCAAAGCCAAGAAGTCCGTCTCCAACTTTAAGTTGCGGGACGGCATGCCCATTGGCTGCCGCGTCACACTCCGCAACATTCGCATGTACGAATTCATGGACCGCCTCATCAGCGTGGCTCTGCCGCGTGTGCGGGACTTCCGCGGCGTGAATGACAAGAGCTTCGATGGCCGTGGCAATTATTCCATGGGCATTACCGAGCAAATCATCTTCCCGGAGATCATTCTGGACAAGGTGAACAAGATCACCGGCATGGACATCACTTTCGTGACAACGGCAAAGACCGATGCCGAGGCATTGTCTCTGCTAAAGCTGATGGGAATGCCGTTCAAGAATCAGCGCAATTAAAATTCAATCATAGCAATTCATTCGAAATGGCTAAGAAATCATTAATCGCTCGCGAACGCAAAAGAGAACGGATGGTCGCTAAGTACGCAGCTTTGCGCAAAAAGCTGAAGGAGGAAGGCCGCTGGGATGAGCTCGACAAGCTCCCCCGCAATTCCAACCCTATCCGCTTGCACAACCGCTGTAAACTGACCGGCCGGCCCAAGGGCTATATGCGGCAATTCGGCCTGTGCCGGGTTAAATTCCGCGAAATGGCGCTGGAAGGCAAGATTCCTGGCGTGACCAAAGCGAGCTGGTAAACATTTCGTTGTCACAAGTCAATCATCGCACGTCTTCAGGCTTATAATACAGTCTTTGACGTCCCTAACAACTAGGATAAAATGGCAGTTACAGATCCAATAGCAGATTACTTGACACGGATCCGCAACGCCCAGCAAGCTGGCCATCGGATCGTGGATATTCCTGGGTCCAAGCTCAAAAAGAGCATGACTGAGATTCTGTACAATCAGGGGTATATTCTGAAGTACAAGTTTGATGAAGTCGAAAGGGGGCAGGATATAATCCGTATAGCCCTGAAGTACGATCCGAGGACGAGGCAGCCCATCATTCGGGAGCTTGGCCGCATCAGCCGCCCAGGGCTGCGCAAGTATTCCAAAGCGGATGATGTGCCCCGTATCATCAACGGTTTGGGCATTTGCATTGTCTCTACCTCCCATGGGCTGATGACCGACAAGCAAGCGCGGGAGCAACACCTGGGTGGTGAGTTGCTCTGCTACGTATACTAATTGATTTTGAAAGCTCCAAAACAAATTTAAAATGTCTAGGATAGGAAATGCTCCGATCAGTTTGCCGCAAGGTGTCGAGATTGACATCTCAAAGGGCAACATGGTGAAGGTAAAAGGCCCAAAGGGAGAGCTGCAGCAGCAGATCAACCCTGATCTCGAGATAAAAGTGGAAGACGGGGAGCTGACCATCTCTCGTCCTACGGAGCAAAAGCGCCACAAAGCGCTGCATGGTCTGTCCCGTGCTTTGATCAATAACATGGTAGAAGGCGTGACCAATGGCTTTGTAAAGGAGCTGGAACTGGTGGGAGTGGGGTACCGCGCGAGCAATACCGGGCAGCTGCTGGAATTGACCATCGGCTATTCTCACCCCATCATGTTTGCGCTGCCTGACGAGATCAAGGTGGAAACCAAGATGGAAAAGGGAAAGAGCCCGCTCGTCCGCTTGGAGTGCATCGACAAGCAACTCTTAGGTGAAGTAGCTGCTAAAATCAAGGGCTACCGCAGGCCAGAGCCTTACAAAGGCAAGGGCATCAAATTTGCGGATGAGCAGATCCGCCGCAAAGCCGGCAAGTCTGCCAGCAAATAAGCCAAAATGGAGCTGCCTTCGGGCAGCTTTGATATATCATTCACCACTACCGGGCTTTGGGTCTGGCGAAAAAGCCAGCACACTAAAGCAAAAAAAGTGAATTATGCAATTTTCAAAGCAAAGAAGGCGCAAGCGGATCCACTGGAAAGTCCGCAGCAAGATAAGAGGCACGGCAGAGCGCCCGCGGCTCAACATTTACCGCAGCAATCGTTACATCTATGCACAGTTGATCGACGATGTCGCCGGGCACACGCTTGCGTCCGCCAATTCCCTGGAAGAGGCAGTAGCCAATGAAGGCACCAAATCCGAACAGGCTCAAGCAGTAGGCAAGCTCCTGTCTGAGCGCGCTAAAGACGCAAATATAGAAACCGTGGTTTTCGACCGCAGCGGCTACATCTACCACGGCCGTGTAAAAGCGCTGGCGGAAGCTGCCCGCGAGGGCGGACTGAAATTTTAAAACACTACAACTGAGAAATAATGGCTAAGAAAAGCTCGAACAGGGTAAAGCCTGCTGAAACAGAACTGAAGGAAAAGCTCGTCAACCTCAACCGTGTGGCTAAGGTGACCAAAGGTGGGCGTACATTCAGCTTTGCCGCTATCGTTGTAGTAGGCGATGGCAACGGCACCGTTGGCCACGGGCTGGGCAAAGCCCGCGATGTATCGGAATCCATTTCTAAGGCAGTGGATGATGCGAAGAAGAACCTCATCAAGATACCGCTTCACAAAGGCACCATCCCCCACGAGCAGAAGGGGAAGTACGGGGCAGGGAAGGTCTTCGTCAAGCCGGCTGCCGACGGTACAGGCGTTATTGCCGGAGGAGCTATGCGGGCGGTACTGGAAATCGCCGGTGTTCAGAACGTACTGGCGAAGTCCATGGGGTCCCCCAACCCGCACAATGTAGTCAAAGCCACCATTGATGCCCTGACTAAGCTGCGCAGCCCGATGGCAGTTGCCAAGCAGCGCAATATTTCGATGGATAAACTGTTTAACGGATAAGCGAATCTGGGCAGGCAATTGCTCAGGGGCTAATAAATCGCAACGAACATGGGTAAGATCAAAATAACGCAGGTCAAGAGCGTCATCGACCGCTCTGCCAAGCAAAAGCAGACTATGGCTGCTCTGGGGCTGAAGAAAATCCGTCAGTCCGTTGAGGTGGAAGAAAGCCCGCAGATCAAAGGCATGCTTGCTAAGGTGAGCCACCTCGTTACCGTAGAGCCAGCCGGCTAACTTATTAACTGAAAAAAGTTTGTAAAGCCGCCTGAGCCGGGTATCTTTGCAGACATTCCTTGAACGACTACCGTAAACGTCTGAATACAATGGAACTACAAAGCTTAAAGCCAGCTAAGGGCTCCGTCAAAAACCGCAAGCGCATCGCTCGTGGCGTTGGCTCCGGGTACGGCCGTACCGCAACACGGGGGCACAAGGGGGCAAAGTCCCGCTCTGGCTTCAAAAATAAGCGCCACTTTGAAGGTGGTCAGATGCCGATTCAGATGCGTCTTCCAAAATTTGGGTTCAAAAACCACAATCGCGTCCCCTACACCGTTATCAATGTGGGGCGGCTCGAGGAAATCGCAGAAAAGCATCAGCTCAGCAAGCTGGACCTGGCTACCATGGCCAGCTACAATATCGTTAGGAAAAGCGACCGGGTAAAGATTCTCGGCAATGGCGAATTGAAAGCTAAACTGGAGGTAGAGGCGCATGCCTTTTCGGCATCTGCCAAGCAGGCTATTGAAAGTGCAGGCGGCACCGCTACCGTAGCCGGCGGTACAGCCACCGCAGCTGAATGAATCAAAATCGGCTGCCAGGCCGGACCAAATTAAGAGGACTATCCAAAAGCGCCCGCTGGCCAAGCCGCGATCGCTGAATGAGGATGAAAGGTATCAAACTTTAGCAGATGAAAAAGTTTATCACTACTCTACAAAACATCTGGAAAATCAAGGAGCTGCGAAACCGCATTCTTTTTACCCTGGGAATGCTCTTTGTCTTTCGTTTCGGCTCCTACATCGTGCTGCCAGGTGTTATACCTTCTGTCATGGAAGGCGCCACCGAAAACAACAATACCCCCAACGACTTGCTGGGGCTGATCAACGTATTTACCGGCGGCGCTTTCAACAAAGCCGCTATTTTCGCATTGGGCATCATGCCCTACATCACGGCTTCCATTATCATTCAGCTGCTTGGGTTTGCCGTTCCTTACTTTCAGCGCCTTCAGCAAAAAGAAGGAGAGTCTGGCAGGAAGAAGCTCAATCAGATCACCCGCCTGCTTACTGTCGCCATCACCTTGGTGCAGGGCAGCGGTTACCTGACCTACATCAACAACCTTGGAGCAGTGGACCCGAGGCTCGCGCCCGGGCTCTTCTGGGGCGCCAACATCATTATCCTGTCCACCGGCACCATCTTTGCTATGTGGCTGGGAGAGCGCATCACGGACCGAGGCATCGGCAACGGTGTTTCTCTTTTGATTACCGTGGGCATTATCGCTACGCTGCCGCAAGCGCTCGTCTTTGAATTCCAGTCTCAGCTGGACAACAACGGCTTAATCATATTTGTGTTGGAAATGGCAGCGCTCTTCGGGATTGTAATGGTAACAGTGCTGATCGTGCAGGGGGTCCGGCGCATTCCCATACAATTCGCCAAACGAATGGTGGGTAGAGGGTCGAGCCAAATGCCATCGACCGGTGCCCGGGATTACATCCCGCTGAAGGTGAACGCCTCCGGTGTGATGCCGATCATCTTCGCACAAGCACTGATGTTCTTGCCAGCTACTGTAGCGCAGTTCTTCGGCGGCGAAGGCGGCGAGCTTGCTTCCAACTCTTTGCTGCGGGCACTCAACGATTTCACCTCTGCTCCCTACAACATAATTTACTTCATACTGGTGGTGCTGTTCACTTATGTGTACACTGCCCTGCTCGTGAATCCGCAGCAGTACGCAGAATACCTAAAGCGTCAAAACGCTTTCATCCCCGGTATTAAACCCGGCAAACCCACCGCTGACTTCATCGATGCGGTTACTACCCGGATAACGCTTCCCGGCTCCGTATTCCTGGGCATTATCGCTATCATGCCGGCATTCGCGGCTGGATTTGGAGTGAACATTGCCTTCGCTATGTTCTTCGGCGGCACCTCCCTGCTGATTTTGGTTGCAGTAGTACTCGATACCCTGCAGCAAGTCGAGAGCCACCTCCTGATGCGCCGTTACGACGGCCTGGTGAAGTCCGGCAAAATTCAGGGGCGCAGCAGCCGGGTACAAGGCATTGGTGCTAACATGTAAACGCATAATCATCGCTCCACTGAGTACGATTCTATATTTTTCTTCTGGCACCGCCTCAGCGCCAATTGGTGCGCTGAGGCGGTACGCTGTAGATGGATGAGCCTTTACCCCGTGGCGTTTAAACCAATCTGACAGCTCGAAGGTTATAGGGGGAGCCGCCCTAAACAATAGGGCAACAAGCCTTTATCTTAAAAAACACATGTATGGTAGTTTATAAAACAGACGAAGAGATCGAATTAATGAAGCAAAGCAACCTCGTGGTTTGCAGAGCACTCGCTTTAGTCGGCAGTATGATCCGTCCCGGTATCAGCGGCGCTGAAATAGACAAAGCGGCGGAAGAACTTATACGCGACCACGGAGCTTCGCCTTCTTTCAAAGGTTATCAGGGATTTCCCGGCAGCCTCTGTATCTCCGTCAATGAGCAAGTCGTGCACGGGATACCGGCTGAAGATCAGATCTTTCAGGACGGCGATATCATAACGGTGGACTGCGGGGCTTACCTTAACGACTACCACGGCGATTCTGCTTATACTTTTCCGGTAGGGGAGGTGAGCGAAGAGGTGATGGAGCTTTGCCGGGTTACGAATACTTCGCTCTACAAAGCCCTTGATGCTGCCGTGGTGGGCAACCGCTTGGGAGACATCGGCTATGTGGTGCAGCAGTATGTAGAGCGGGAGCACGGCTATGGCATCGTCCGGGAATTGGTAGGGCACGGCATCGGCAAAGAATTGCACGAAGCGCCCGAGGTGCCAAACTACGGCAAGCGTGGCAGGGGAGCGATGCTTAAGCACGGCCTGGTAATCGCCATCGAGCCTATGGTCAATCTAGGCCGCAAAGAAGTACGTACGGAGCGGGACGGCTGGACGGTATACGCCAAAGACCGCAAGCCCTCCGCTCACTACGAGCACTCCGTAGCAGTATTGAAATCTGGCACTATCCCCTTGTCAGACCACAGCCTGATTGAGGAGGAGCTGCAGAAAAACAACAACGTTCCCTACGTGGGCATCAATGGCGAGACCGTGTGAAGAGCCGGCGAGACCGGAAAAACCCCCGCCTTAGCCGGATAAATTCGGGGCAGCGCTTTCAAAGTCCGCAGAATTGCTTATCTTTGCACACCGAAATTTAGACTATGGCTAAGAAGAACCTTATAAAACAAGACGGTATAATCGAAGAAGCCTTGTCTAACGCGATGTTCCGCGTTCGGCTGGAGAACGATCACGAGATAGTCGCGACTATTTCGGGTAAGATGCGGATGAACTACATTCGTATTCTTCCAGGAGACAAGGTAGCCGTTGAGATGTCGCCCTACGACCTGTCGCGGGGACGGATCACGTACCGTTACAAATAATTTCCTGGATAAAACTCGAAAAACAAACGTCATGAAAGTTAGAGCTTCCGTGAAGAAACGCTCCGCGAACTGTAAGATTGTCCGCCGCAAGGGCAAGATTTACATCATCAACAAGAAGAACCCAAAGTTCAAGCAACGCCAGGGCTAATGGCTCGCAGGCATTGCGTTTAACTGATCAATAAACCGCAAGTAATGGCTCGTATAGTAGGAGTTGACCTGCCTCGCAACAAGCGGGGCTCCATCAGTTTGACCTACATCTACGGTATTGGGCATTCCAAAGCGAAGCAAATTTTGGATGAAGCCGGGATAGATGAAAAAATAAAGGTTGAGGACTGGACCGATGAGAATGTGCGGGAGATTGCACGCATCATTACCAATGAGCACACTGTCGAAGGAGAGCTTCGCTCTGAGGTACAGACCAATATCAAGCGCTTAATGGACATTGGTTGTTTCCGGGGGCTGCGCCATCGCAAGGGGCTGCCGGTCCGCGGCCAGCAGACCCAGACCAACGCTCGTACCCGCAAGGGCAAGCGTAAGACAGTAGCAAACAAGAAAAAGGTAACCAAGTAACCGTTTTGCGGCAAGATGGGCTTTGGGGAGCCAAGCCCCATCCGCTGTACCGCAACCACGCTAAACTTAATTTCAAATAATGGCAAAGGCGAAAGGAAAAGCAGCAG